>NZ_JAPIYN010000023.1:0-104997 GCF_035617725.1 Mycobacterium sp. 94-17 | reverse complement strand
AAAACCCCGGCCGATGGCCGGGGCGATCTGTAACCGATGACGCGACTCATGTGTAACCCATGACTCGACTCATCACAGTGTGTCCGAGGGGGGACTTGTCCACCTGCGACACGAGTTGAAACCTTTCAACTGAGTCGTTGACCAGCGATCTCACGGCTGGTGAAGGGACGTTCTCGTGCCTGGTGGCCGCGCTGACAGCGCGCGCCTACGTCGGGATCGCGCTGGGTGAGCCTGTACAGGCTGAGCGCGACGCGAATGAGGCCCTGGCGGTCGCCGCCCGCACACCCGGGTACCTGCGGCTGCCCGACACCGTGGAATGCCTGGCTCGTTTGGAGGCCGACGGCGCCAACCACCAAAACGCGGCGCGTCTGTTCGGCGCCGCCGACGCCGTCCGGCAGCGCACCGGGCAAGTCCGCTTCCCGGTGTATGAAGTCGGCTACGACGCCGCGGTGGCGGTACTTCGGGACTCGATGGGGCAGCAAGCCTTTGACATCGCCTGGGCTGAAGGGACGGCCCTATCCACCGAGCAGGCGATCTCCTACGCGCAGCGTGGTCGCGGCGAACGCAAACGACCTACCAGCGGCTGGGCCTCACTCACCCCCACCGAGCGCGACATCGTAGCCTTTCTGTGGAGTCGAATTATCGGGCCACTGACACCTGTCGGTGTTGCATTGGGCCTCGTTTTTGTCGCCAGTTTGTCGCGGCGACGCGCAGCATGATCGACGGGGCCATGAGACTGGCGGGCGGGCTGGAAAACCCGCCGACTTTGGCGAAGCGCTCGGCGATGACGGTGTCGGTCTCGGCGGCCGCCTGCACTCGATCGACGTATCTGTTGATTAGCCGCATCGACAGCGGCCGGGGCCCGGGAACTTCGGGCAGGTTCAGGTCGCCGCCCACCGCGAGTCGCCATGCCACACTGATAGGTTTGGCGGCGGCGGCGAAATACCGGGCGGCCAAGCGCTCCGCACCGGCGCGCAGACAAAGATTGAGCGCCAAGGCCTGTAGCGCGGCTACCGTCATCCCTTGGCCGTAGATCGGATTGAAACTGCATATCGCGTCACCGAACACCAGCAGACCGGCCGGAAACCGTCGCATCTTGTCGTAGCGGCGCCACCGGCTCGATGGTGTGCGGTACCGTGCCACGTCCCCGAGCGGTTCGGCGCAGCGCAGCGCCGACAGAACCGTGGGCGGCGTGCAATCCTCGATGAACTGCAGCATGCCCGCCCGGTCGGCCGGTGGCTCGCGTCCCGCCATCCCGGAGACGGTGAGCAACCAGGTGCTGTTCTCCTGAGCGACTAACGCCATCCCGGTCGGTCGTCCCGGGATAGGGCCGACGATCACCAGCAGCTCGTCGAGCATGCCGGGCGGAATCCGCAGCAATTGGCTGGCGTACGCGAGGCGCATCACCACCTCGTCCTCGAGCGGCCGGTCATAGCCGAGGTGTTCCAGAAAGGCTGGTGTACGGGACCCGCGGCCCATGGCGTCCACCACCAGATCCGCAGTGAGGCAACGCTTGTCGTCACCGTCATGCGATGTGATGGTGACTCCGGTGATGCGGCTTCGATCAGCGCTCGACGTCAACTCGACCACCTGGTAGCCGTCCATCAGTGCGACGTTTCGAATTGCCCGGGCACGTTGACGGAGGTGATCCTCGAGAAATGGTCGGCTGGGGAAATACGCCGCGTCGCACGGTTGAACATCGCGAAAGGTTCCTGATCGGACAAATTGGTGCCCGCCAAATGACAAGTTGCACTTAGACAATTCGCCGTCGTCCCATACCGGGCACCCGTCGGCGACGAGTTCGGTCAGCAAACCGGGGAATAACTCATCTAAGATCTGCGACCCACGGGGCCGCAGTGCGTGAGCGTGCCAGCCCTGGGGCACGCCGCGTCGCTGTGCAGTACTGGTCGGCAGCACATCACGTTCGACGATCGTGACGGTTCGATAGAAATCGGCGAGCACTCTGGCAGCGAGCAAGCCGCCCATGCTTGCCCCGAGGACAACGGCATGCCCACCACGTCGGTAGCGGTCTTGAGCCGTGGCTGGCGTTGGCCTCGTGTGGGCGGTGTCGGTCATGGTGGCCTCCGTGGGTCGGGTTTGAGTCGACTATCCGACTCGGTGAGGCCAAGACCATCGGCGGTCACGCGTAGATCTGCGCGTTGGGGGGTCGTAGATACGCGTGCGATCGGCGCCAATCTGCGCGGTCGTGCTGATGTTTTGCCGTTCATGGTGGCCGCATGCTGGCTAGCATGAGCGAGATCGATCCCCGCGCGGATGCGCCGCTGGTGGATTGGAGCGAGTTGGGCGTGAGCGAGCTGCCGACGGGTACGGTGACGCTGCTGTTGGCTGACGTCGAGGGTTCGACGCGGCTGTGGGAGAGCCAGCCTGAGCAGATGACGGCCGCGTTTGAGCGGCTGGATCAGGCGCTGTCGGAGCTGGTCGCTGTTCATGGCGGGGTGCGCCCGGTGGAGCAGGGCGAGGGCGACAGTTTTGTGGTGGCATTCGCCCGCGCCAGCGACGCGGTGGCCTGCGCGCTGGGGCTGCAGCGGGCGCCGTTGGCTCCGATCGGCTTGCGGATTGGGGTGCACACCGGTGAGGTGCAGCTGCGCGATGAGGGTAATTACATCGGTCCCACGATCAATCGTACGGCGCGGCTGCGTGATCTGGCCCATGGCGGTCAGACGGTGCTCTCGGCTGCGACCGAGGCACTGGTCGCGGACACGCTGCCCGCCGATGTGTGGTTGACTGATTTGGGCACCCACGAGCTGCGTGGAGTGCCCCGCCCGGAGCGGGTCGCGCAGCTGTGCCATCCCGATCTGCGCAACGATTTCCCGCCCTTGCGCACGGCTAAAGGCGTTGCTGCGCAGAATCTTCCGGCTCAGCTCACCACCTTCGTGGGCCGCGGGGCGCAGCTGGCCGAGGTGGCTGAGCTGTTGGCGGGCAACCGGTTGGTTACCTTGACCGGGGCGGGTGGGGCCGGCAAAACGCGCCTGGGGATCGAAGTCGCGAACCGGGTGGCGGGCGACTATGCCGAGGGTGTCTGGTATGTGGATCTGGCGCCGATAACCGATCCCGAGCTGGTGCCGGTTGCGGTGGCGCGTGCCCTGGGGCTGCCCGATCAGCCTGGCCGGTCAACAATGGAGACGCTGGTGCGGTTTGTGCGCGACCGTCAGATGCTGGTGGTGCTGGATAACTGCGAGCATCTGCTGGACGCGTGTGCTGAGCTGGTTGTTGAGCTGCTGGGTGGGGCGCAGGGGTTGACGCTGTTGGCGACGAGTCGTGAGCCGATCGGTGTGCCCGGTGAGGCGACGTGGCGGGTGCCCTCACTGTCGGTGACCGATGAGGCGATCGAGTTGTTCGCCGACCGGGCCCGGCTGACCCAGCCCGGCTTCGCAGCGACCGACGACAACGCCGCTACCGTCGCAGAGATCTGTCAGCGGCTGGATGGGATGCCGTTGGCGATCGAGTTGGCGGCAGCGCGGGTGCGGGCGCTGTCGCTGGTCGAGATCCTGGACAGCCTGCATGATCGGTTCCGGCTGTTGACCGGCGGGGCGCGCACCGCGGTGCGCCGCCAGCAGACGCTGCGCGCCTCGGTGGACTGGTCGCATGCGCTACTCACCGACACGGAACGGGTCCTGCTGCGCCGGCTGGCAGTGTTTTTGGGCGGCTTTGACCTCGACGCCGCCCGGGCGGTCGTCGGCGCCGACGGGCTTGCGCGCTACCAAGTCCTCGATCAGCTCACGCTGCTTGTCGACAAGTCCCTTGTCGTGGCCGAACACACCGCCGCCGCAACGCGATACCGTCTCCTGGAGACGGTGCGCCAGTACGCGCTGGAAAAGCTCGGCGAGTCCGGCGAGGCCGATGCCGTGCGCACGCATCACCGCGATCACTACACGGCGATGGCGGCCCTGCTCGACGCTCCGGCGGGTGGTGATTATCAGCGGCTTCTCGAGCAGGCCGACCTCGACATTGACAACCTGCGCGCCGCGTTCGGATGGAGCCGCGAAAATTCCGACATCGAGCTGGCGTTGGCGCTGGCATGCTCGCTGCAGCCGCTGTGGCAAGCTCGAGGGCCCCGAGAGGGGCTGGCCTGGTTGGACGCCGCCCTCACCGAGCTCGACGTGCACAATGTCGAGGTGGCGGCCGCAGTGCGGGCGCGGGCGCTCGCCGACAGGGCCGTGCTCGGCGTCTTCATGGGTGCCGCGGACAGCTTCGATCAGGCTCGCCAAGCCCTGGCGATCGCGCGCGAGCTAGACGATCCGGCCCTGCTGGTCCGGGCACTGACCGCCTGCGGCCCTATCGCTGTCATTAGCGCCGAGCCAGGCGGGCCGTATTTCACCGAGGCGATCACTCTGGCCCGGGCATTGGGCGATCCGTGGAGGTTGACCCAGATCCTCGCCTGGCAGGCACGCGCGGCAGCCACGGCCGGTGACCCGATCGCAATCCGTGTAGCCGGCGAGGAAGGACGCGATCTCGCCGAGGCCATCGGCGACCGGTTGGCGTCGCGCCAGTGCCGCTGGTGCCTGGCAGTGGAACTGCACTACCGGGGCGATCTGGCCGGCGCTGCCGCACAATTCGGCGCGCTGGCCGCCGAGGCCGAAGCAGCTCACGACGTGACCTATCAGGCGTATAGCCTCGCGGGCCAAGCTATGGTGCTGGCCTTGCAGGGCGAGGTGGACGCGGCCCGGGCTGCAGCGGATGCGGCCGTCGAGGCCGCCGCCGAGCTGGGCGCGATTGCCGCGGGCCTCGTCTACATGGCGTCGGGTTCGGTCGCCCTCGCCGCCGGCGATGCTACGACGGCCCACGATGCGGGCGAGAAGGCCTGGCAGCACTGGCGTGTCCTGCCCGCGCAGGCCGCATGGCAGCGCGTGCACCGCGCGCAGGCCGCGCTGGCACGTGGGGACCTAGTCACGGCCCGACATGAGGCCGACGAGGCCGTCGCGACTACGACCGGCTGGTGGCTAGCGCGCGCGCTGATGACGCGGGCCCGGGTGGCAATCGCACATGGCGAGCCGGAACAGGCCGAACGCGACGCCTACGACGCGCTCACCCGCGCCGCCGACATGCAGGCGCGCTCAGGCATTGCCGACATCCTCGAATGCCTCGCCGCTCCGGCCGCGGACGTCGGGAGTCACCGCGAAGCCGCCCGGCTGTGCGGTGCGGCACACGCCATCCGGCAACGCATCGGCGAGGTCCGCTTCAAAGTCTGGGACGCCAGCTACGAGGCCTCGCTGGCGGCGCTGCGAAATACGATGGGCGAGCCGCACTTTGACGCGGCGTGGGCCGAGGGTGCCGCCTTGTCTACTGAGGAGGCGATCGCCTACGCCCAGCGCGGCCGCGGCCAACGCAAACGACCCGCCAGCGGCTGGGCCTCGCTCACACCGACTGAACGCCAAGTGGTGCAACTGGTCAGCGAAGGACTCGGGAACAAGGACGTCGCCACACGGCTTTTCGTCTCACCGCGCACCGTGCAAACCCACCTGACCCACGTCTACACGAAACTCGGGCTCAGCTCGCGTGTGCAGCTCGTCCAAGAGGCCGCCCGCCACCCCTGAGCGATCACTACACATCGCGGTGACGTATCGCCGTGTAAATGCACGGTGTAGGCCCGAGGTTCTACGCGGTTGCGCTGATGTTTTGCCGTTCATGGTGGCCGCATGCTGGCTAGCATGAGCGAGATCGATCCCCGCGCGGACCTGCCGCTGGTGGACTGGAGCGAGTTGGGCGTGAGTGGGCTATTGCCGACGGGCACGGTGACGCTGCTGCTGGCGGACGTCGAGGGCTCCACGCGGCTGTGGGAGACCCAGCCCGAGCAGATGACCGCGGCGTTTGAGCGGCTGGATCGCGCACTGACGGGTCTCCTCACCGCGCACGGAGGGGTGCGGCCGGTGGAGCAGGGTGAGGGCGACAGTTTTGTGGTGGCGTTCGCCCGTGCCAGTGATGCGGTGGCGTGCGCGCTGGAGCTGCAGCGGGCACCGCTGGCCCCGGTCTGTTTACGGATTGGGGTGCACACCGGTGAGGTGCAGCTGCGCGATGAGGGTAATTACATCGGTCCCACGATCAATCGTACGGCGCGGCTGCGTGATCTGGCCCATGGCGGTCAGACGGTGCTCTCGGCTGCGACCGAGGCACTGGTCGCGGACACGCTGCCCGCCGATGTGTGGTTGACTGATTTGGGCACCCACGAGCTGCGTGGAGTGCCCCGCCCGGAGCGGGTCGCGCAGCTGTGCCACCCGGATCTGCGCAACGATTTCCCGCCCTTGCGCACGGCTAAAAGTGTTTCTGTGCACAATCTTCCGGCTCAGCTCACCACCTTCGTGGGCCGCGGGGCGCAGCTGGCCGAGGTGGCTGAGCTGTTGGCGGGCAACCGGTTGGTTACCTTGACCGGGGCGGGTGGGGCCGGCAAAACGCGCCTGGGGATCGAAGTCGCGAACCGGGTGGCGGGCGACTATGCCGAGGGTGTCTGGTATGTGGATCTGGCATCGATAACCGATCCCGAGCTGGTGCCGGTTGCGGTGGCGCGTGCCCTGGGGCTGCCCGATCAGCCTGGCCGGTCAACAATGGAGACGCTGGTGCGGTTTGTGCGCGACCGTCAGATGCTGGTGGTGCTGGATAACTGCGAGCATCTGCTGGACGCGTGTGCTGAGCTGGTTGTTGAGCTGCTGGGTGGGGCGCAGGGGTTGACGCTGTTGGCGACGAGTCGTGAGCCGATCGGTGTGCCCGGTGAGGCGACGTGGCGGGTGCCCTCACTGTCGGTGACCGATGAGGCGATCGAGTTGTTCGCCGACCGGGCCCGGCTGACCCAGCCCGATTTCGCAGTGACCGACGACAACGCCGCTACCGTCGCAGAGATCTGTCAGCGGCTGGATGGGATGCCGTTGGCGATCGAGTTGGCGGCAGCGCGGGTGCGGGCGCTGTCGGTGGCCGAGATCCTGGACAGCCTGCATGATCGGTTCCGGCTGTTGACCGGCGGGGCGCGCACCGCGGTGCGCCGCCAGCAGACGCTGCGCGCCTCGGTGGACTGGTCGCATGCGCTACTCACCGACACGGAACGGGTCCTGCTGCGCCGGCTGGCAGTGTTTTTGGGCGGCTTTGACCTCGACGCCGCCCGGGCGGTCGTCGGCGCCGACGGGCTTGCGCGCTACCAGGTCCTCGATCAGCTCACCTTGCTGGTCGATAAATCATTAGTCGTCGCCGAAAACATCAGGGGCCGAACGCGATACCGGTTGTTGGAGACGGTGCGCCAGTACGCACTGGAAAAGCTCGGCGAGTCCGGTGAAGCCGATGCGGTGCGGTCGCTTCACCGTGACCACTACATGGCGCTGGCGGCCGGGCTTGATGCGCCGGCAGGCACTAACTATGAGCAGCGCCTCGAGCAGGCCGAGATCGAGATCGACAACCTGCGGGCCGCGTTCGGGTGGAGCCGGGAAAACTCCGCTATCGAGCTGGCCTTGATGCTGGCGTCGTCGCTGCAGCCGCTCTGGCAGGCGCGGGGACGCGTCCGGGAAGGCCTGGCCTGGTTCGACGCCGTCGTCGCCGAGGTGAACACACGCGACCTCGACGCCGCGGTATGTGCCCGGGCACTCGCCGACCAGGCCGTCTTCGATAATTTTGTCAACGGCGCCGATAACCTTGATCAGGCCCAACAGGCGCTGGCGATTGCGCGTGGCATCGACGACCCGGTCGTGGTGGCTCGAGCGCTTACCGCCTGCTGCTTGATCGCCATCTGGAACAGTCCTGAGGTGGCCCGGCCGTACTTCGCCGAGGCGATCGGCCTGGCCCGGGAGTTGGACGATCGGTGGAGACTAAGTCGGCTCCTCGGCTGGCAGGCACTCGGGGCGGCGGTCGTGACGGGTATTCCGACAGTGGCGCGCGCGGGCGCTGAAGAAGGACGCGACCTCGCCGACACGATCGGCGACAGGTGGACCTCGCGCCAGTGCCGGTTCTGCCTTGGGACGGCGCAGCTATACCAGGGCGATCCGGCCGCAGCCGTCGCACAATTCGCCGAATTGGTGGCCGAGGCCGCGGCAGCTCACGATGACATCCGGAGGGTGCACAGCCTCGCGTACCAGGGCCTCGCGCTCGCGTGGCAGGGTGACATCAACGCCGCCTGCGCCGCCGCCGACGCGGCCCTCGAAGCCGCATCCGAGCTGGGTGGGCTTCCCGTCGGCGCTGCCCACCTAGGGTTGGCTGCCGCGGCGCTGGCCGCCGGTGACGCTGCAACGGTGCTGAATGCGAGCGAGGCGGTTCAGCAGCACACGGGTGGCCTGCCCGCGGGTGCGGCGATCGTGCGCGCCTACAGTGCGCAAGCCGCACTGGCGGGCGGGGATCTGCTCGCGGCCCGCCGCTGGTCAGACGAAGCGGTCGCGACCACGACCGGCTGGCACCTGATAGGGGCGCTGACCACACGGGCTCGCGTGGCGATCACGCAGGGTGAGCCGGATCAGGCCGAACACGACGCCCACGACGCGTTGGGATATGCCGCGGAAATGCGAGCCTTCCTGGGTATTTCCGACACCCTGGAGTGCCTCGCCGCTCTGGCCCCCCCTGATGCCCGCAGTCACCGCGAAGCCGCCCGCTTGTTCGGCGCAGCACAGGCTATTCGGCAACATATGGGCGTGGTGCGGTTCAAGATCTGGGACGCCGGCTACGAAGCGTCGGTGGAGGCGCTACGAGACGCAATGGGCGACAACGACTTTGACTCCGCGTGGGCCGAAGGTGCTGCCCTGTCGACCGAGGAAGCGATCGCCTACGCCCAGCGCGGCCGCGGCGAACGCAAACGACCGACCAGCGGGTGGGCCTCTCTCACCCGCACCGAGCGTGACGTTGTCCGGCTGGTCAGCGAGGGACTGGCCAATAAGGACATCGCCACCCGGCTTTTCGTCTCACCGCGCACCGTACAAACCCACCTCACCCACGTCTATACAAAACTCGGGCTGACCTCGCGCGTGCAGCTCGTCCAAGAAGCAGCACGCCACACCTGACCACGCACCAGCACAGTAGTAAGGGCGCCTTAGGAACCGAACGAAGCTGATTGTTTTTCGCCCGCGCGCAAGGGGATTGACATCCGCGACGTCTTTCAGGTTCCCTCTGCCAAACTCGCCCAATAGGGCTACGTGGAGTACTTGCCAGGCTGGCTTGCCCCTGGACCAGAGCTGACGAATTGCCCCGACGATTCCGGCGCCGCTTGCGCACTGAAGTGCCCGACGTGCCGGATGATCCATGCAGGCGACTCGCCTGTGAGGAGCGAGCCCAGGCGGCTGGTGGACCGCCGTCTCGATTAAGACCACATTCGAGACGCCGCAGACTGGCCACCCACGGAAGAAGATCCAGGTCGCTCGGATGCTGCCAGAAGACTATATGGGGGACGCCCCGTCGCGCTGGCACACAGCCGCGGCCTGTCCGCGCACCTCGACGGTGCGCGCATTTGCAACGCCGCCGGATCACACTGCAAGCACAGCGTGAGGGCAACGGAGCGTCAAGGAGACGCCCCTTCAGAAGGTCGTCCCACCTATTCACGGGATGTCATCGCGACACAACAGCGACGTGGCGCCGCAGTAGTGCTCGCACTCTGGCTGACACCTGTGTCGGCGGGCTGGAGATCATCCGCGCCGCCACGCGTGCTGCATCGCCGCGCTCCCCGCCCTTCGTGAGGTTAGGGTCGTCCAGACGCCAGGGTGATGCGCGGTATTCGGGTAGTGACGCCACGATCTCCAGCAAAGTCTCGATATCTTGGAGATCGCGTTCCGAGTCCCGAACGCTACGGGCCAGGATCTTCAGCACGAATGCGGCCTCTACGTCGGGAACCGGTACTTCGAACTCAATCATGTCGCCGTCGGTGAGCCGGGCTGTAACGGTTACCCTGATCGGAGGCAGCGCCAGCGCCAAGCGCAACCCAGGTGCTCCGTCGAAGGCGCGTTCTCCGATGATCCGCTTGCCCGGCCTCGCTGCGGTGGGAACCAGGAGGTCGACCGCTTGCTCGCCTCGCTTATAACGGTTGCCGCATTCATCGATGTACCCCAGCGCGGTGAGCCGATCGTGCAGTCCGCCCGTGGACGCCACGCTTACGTCGATCCCGGTGTCGGCGTCGGAGGTCAACCGCGGTATCCCGGGCACGTTATAGACATGCCTCAACAGCCGCACCATGTGACCGCCGATGATGCGGTATTCGATATCAGCGGCGATACCGGCCACATCACAAAGTGCACGCATCCCGTTGTCGTCAGCCACCGCGGTGCAGGCCATCACTACCGATGCTGCGGCGGTCACCGGTGCACGATCCACTCGCTGAGTCGCTGCGGCGCATCGTCGCCGAGATCGTCGCCGACGCTGAGATCCTGGAGTGCAACGACTGGATCCACGGTGATGATGTCGGAACGCTGCGCATCACTAACCCGCAGCCACCAGGAGGCGGTCGTCCAGAGTGTCGGATCAGCGGGAACCCGCACGGTCAAGGTGGATTCCTCGGCAGTGGCCTCGACCAGGCCGGATTCGGACAGGTCGACCAGTTCTTTGGCGTAGACCAGACCCTTGGTCGGCACGCGCCACGGTTGCAGCACGTCGGCGGCGACCTCTCCGCCAGCAAGGATTGGCACCGTGAGCTCGCCGCCGAGTCGGGTGGCACTGCGTACCTGCTCGACTATCGGGTCCATTCCATACCAGTAGGTTTCGACGATTCCGTTGTCTGCGGGCACCGATGCCAGCTTCACCAGGAGTTCGCGGCGTCCAGCCT
Source organism: Mycobacterium sp. 94-17 (assembly GCF_035617725.1). Lineage (NCBI taxonomy): Bacteria > Bacillati > Actinomycetota > Actinomycetes > Mycobacteriales > Mycobacteriaceae > Mycobacterium > Mycobacterium sp. 94-17. The sequence goes on along the minus strand of NZ_JAPIYN010000023.1, from coordinate 94,265 downwards.
CGGTCATGGGCGTATCCGGCAGCGGACCCTTCTCAGTCATCTTTGACACCGCCTGCTGGCTGACGGCGACGGCCGCGGCGATGTCGCCTTGGCGGAGGTGGTCGCGCGCGAGCACGCAGACCCGTTCGGCCGCCCGCCGACGCCAGCTGCGCTCGCTGGCCGCACGATGTGACCGTCCTGGTGCAGGAGTTCGGTACGTTCTCCCGGAGAGCAGAAGTTCGCCTGTACTGCCGACACTAAGATCCACATCGGTCTCAGCCAGCAGCGCCGAACGCGCCTCATCTGAGATGGTCTCGCAAACCACGAAGACGCGGTGGCCGGGATGGCGGCGTACATGATTGAGGACGGCGGCCGATGATGACACGCGTTCCACCGGGACGAGGTCCGCTACCACGGCGCGGCCGTCCACCCGGTATGTGATGCTGTGTGCGTCGCCAGCCACCACCTGAACGCCGGCGTCGACCAAACGCGCAGGAATCGATGACGACAGCACGCTTGTACTCTAGCACCGACCACTTGTCAAACAACCATTCGCTGGGAATCTTAGTTCTGGTTGTTTGACTTGAGGGGAGTCAGTGGCGTATAAGGCGGCCCGCGCTGGCTGTACTAAAGGAAACCTGAACGGGTGAGGTGACAGATGCTCAGTGAAACCTGGGAACACCAATACCGGCGGATGCACCGGCAATACGAGCTGCTGCAACGGACCGCCGACCAGAACAAGTACGACGAAATCCAACAGGCCGACCGGGCGCGGGATATCCTCTACCACTTCTGCTGCGACGCGTTCCACCTCAGGGACTGGATCACCAACGCCGACCAAACCCTCAAAGATGCCCGCAAAGCTGCCCTGAACGCATTTCTGCCCAAGAACGACCAGAACCCACGGGCACTGGCGTTGGCGAAGTGCGCCGACATCGCGAACGGCTTCAAGCACGGCGGACTCGATCAAGGGTTCTACACCCCGGGTGGGCCGGCTGAAATCGTCGAGCACGTCCAGGGCGTCACGTTCCCGAAGACGTTCCCCGCCAATTTCTCGGCGAACCACTGGAAGATCCGAGCCATCGTCAGCGGCGTCGAGGACGACGCGCTCGACGTCGCTAGGGACGCGGTGGCCGAGTGGGATTGGTGGCTGCCGAACAACGGGCTGTGGGTGCCGAGTCTCTGAGGCTGGCGAAATCAGTTTGGGGTGCGTGCGTGCGCAGGTCAAACCTAATCGCGAGAGCACTATCAGGCGCGTCGGCGGATCGGTTAACTAACCGGTGCCTCACCCGAGTCGGGTACGGGGTCCGTCCAGTCCTCCGGCGGCTCGATCCGCGCTTTGATGCCCGCGTGTGTTTCGAGCAGGTAGAGCAGATGCGTGCCGTCGAATAGCTCGAGCGGTTTTCCCTGGGCGAAGTCGAACGACGCTTTGCCGTACCCGCTGGTTGTGACGAGGATGCCTTTCGATGCGCCTTCGTTTTGTAGTGTGCCGTAGAGGTCGCGTACGGCCGAGACCCCGACGGTGTGCTTGTACCGTTTGGCTTGGATGACGACTTTGCCGCCCAGGATTGGGTCGGTGTTGTAGGCGATGCAATCGACGCCGCCGTCCCGTGATGGCCGTGTCTGCCTCGTATCGAGCCCGATCTTTTCGAACAGGTTCTGGATCAGAGACTCGAATTGTTGAGGCGTGAGCTCCATGAGGTTGGGCCGATTGTCGAGGGCGCCAAGCGTATCGGTCTCGGTGACGAATCTCGGGTCGACCATAGAGAACTCGAGCACCGGGCGGACTGGTACCAATTCCGTTGGGCTTCTTGATACTCCGGCGTTGAGGTATTTGAGGCAAGCAGCAGGTTCCACTTGCTCGAGGTTGATTTCGGTGAAGGCGTCGCGCGTCGTCCGCAATGTGATGAGGCACGGCCGGGTTGGCTTCCCGGTGCGCGGATCGATGGTGTCGACAATGCCGTTGAACACGACCACGTCGATGTGCTGCTTGAGGTCGACCCGGAAAATCTGAGCCACACTCAGAAGCGTGAGCTGGGCGATCGCGCTAGCGAACAGGCTCTTTATCTGGGACGCCGGCCGGGCGGTCGCGAGCACCTTGTCCTGGGTATTCACGTAGCGGTAGGACTTGGCCTTCGGGATGACATCGACCGCCGGCAGCTCGTGTTCGACGACCAGCTGGCGGGACTGCGGTGTGTAGGCGACCTTGGCTTTCGGGCTGTCGACGCGCAGTTGCATCTCCGTGAGGATCGATGCGATGTACTCCGCGATGCTGTCGGCGTCGCCGGCCAGGTACCCACGTGTTGGCTCCGGCGCCTGGCGGTGTGTTAGTCCGTCGTGCAGGAGATTCTCGATTTGCCGGATGTCCGATTCGATCTTCTTGTTTTGCGCGGCTACCTGCGGAACCATTCCGTCGACACTTTTGACGTGGTCGTCGAGTTTGGTGCCTTCTGGCCATTTCGCGAGCTGCCGTCTGAGGCGCTCGGCCGCGAACCGTCGATGCTCATGGCGCCGACGTTCGGCTTCTGCTGCCGCCAACTGGCGTTGACGTTCGGCCTCGGCTGCGGCCCATTCGCGCTGGCGTGCGGCATTTATGGCGGCGGCCTCTCGCTGCCGGTTGCCAGACCAAACGATCAATCCCACAACGCCGGCGAGAATCAGCGACACGAGGAGCAAAAAGCCGAGGAAACCTTCCACGGGTCAGAAGGCTACGTGTGTGTCACGACGAGGCGGAAGGTAATCGCAGGACCCGGTGGCTGGGGTGTTGTAGGAGAGCCGGAAATCGGAACCCATGCCGATGAGCCATCGGGCCGCGGGCGTGATGTTGAGGGTCACGAATTCGTCCTCCGATTAGATGTCGCGGCGGCGGCGGCGGCGACGGTGCGGCCGCGTACGCGGGCCAGGTCGATGGTCACCGAGTCGGACTTGCTCAGTGCTCACTAGGCTGGAACGTACCGTAGCGGTAGCAGTCGCAGGCGATGCGCCACCGAGTTAGTTCGACCTGCGAGAAGTGGGTGAGGCCGCGGTGTGCTCAGTGGCTTGTCGTAGCCGTGAGAGACGATGGGGCACATGAATACTGGCAACAGCGAACGCTGCCACGACAATGCACTATGGCTTGTCGGCGTGCTAGCCGAAGAACCAACCCCCCAGCTTGATGGCTGACGCAATCATTCGGATAGTCGGTCTAGTCGACGGTACGCCAACCGATTTCGATGGGCAGTACATCGTCGAGTACGACCCGAGCAGGGTCGGCACTCATCCAGTCACAGGTGGACCAATGCCGGTGTTCCATCTAGTGACGACGCCCGACATCCGGCGGGCGACGCGGTTCAACGTGTCCGAGGCGGCAGATCTGTACCGCGCGGTCGACAGACGCAACCCCACTCGGGCAGATGGTGGACCTAATTGTCCGCTAACCGCGTTTAGCGTAGAGGTCGAGTCGGCTACGGAGCTTCCCCCGGCGGGGTGGTACGTCGACCCTAAAGATCCGCACTACTGGCGCTGGTGGGACGGCACAAGCTGGACCATCCACACGGGCGCTCGCTAATTACCGCGCAGGCTTGAGCGCACCGCAGTCGATATATCCGGGTGATCCGCTCCGCCTGGTGAACCCGGCCAGGTACGTCACTTCAAGCCGCCTACCGCGGCTACAGCGGGTCGGCTGTTCCTACAGTCGTTAGGCCATCGAGGGTCGTTGCACCCGGCTGCTCGATGCGCTCGAAGCCGGGGCTTTGTGGCACCAATGCCAACACCTCGGTGTTTGAACACTCATCCAATTCCGAATTTTTCGGAATGGCTGGGCGTCGCGTAGGCGGTGGTGCCGGGTTACGTTCAGCAGGTGGATGTTGTTGCTACATACGTTGATCGGATAGATCGGTTGCTGACTCGGGCGCACGAGTTATTCGCGGCCGGTGATATCGACCAGTCAGCAACCATCCGCGATCGAGCGCGCCTGGACGCAGCAGCACTAGCCCCGATCGCCCATCATCCGGACGGCATGCAGCTACTGATGGCTGTCATGGATTTTCACCTCGCGGCGATGCGGCATCAACTGGCTGCAACCCGCGCCAGCGGCAACTAGGCATCATCGACACGACTGCACCACGTACCTACCGCGCTTGGGCAATCGATTCGCCATCTGTTGCCCTAACCGTCAAAACCGCCAAGGGCTCGGGGAACAAGGGGATCCAGCGGGGGGACGCGATGGCTGACAAATCCCGAACCGGACGTCCTCGATCTGAGCGCGGTGCTCGAAGCGATGCGTCAACCATGTCAGAGGGGAGTGTTGAAATCGACATGCCCGATGATTATGTGCTCCCGCGCGAGGCTAACCGCGCGTTGGTAACCGTCATACTGGCTGTGCGAGACCGGAATTCTGGATCGGGGAGGGAAGTGGCATGAGCCTGCGGTTCGCCTTCTATGGCCGAGTGAGCACGGAGGACGCTCAAGATCCGGAGGCGAGCCGCAGCTGGCAGAAGCGACGGGCATTAGACCTAATCACTCCGCACGGCGGAGTCCTTGCGGTTGACTACTTCGACGTGGGTCAGAGTCGTTCGTTGCCGTGGAAGCGCCGACCAGAGGCGTCGCGTCTCCTGTCTGATGTCTCGTCTGCTGGTCGTAGCTTCGACGCCGTAGTGATCGGAGAACCCGCCCGCGCGTTCTACGGGCCGCAGTTCGCGCTCACTTTCCCGGTGCTCACGCACTACGGCGTCGGCCTGTGGGTGCCCGAGGTTGGCGGAGCAGTCGATCCTGGCTCCGAGGCACACGACCTAGTGATGACGCTTTTCGGCGGGATGAGCAAGGGCGAGCGCGCTCGAATCCAGATGCGTGTCCGTACGGCGATGTCAGCACTCGCGCAGGACACGAACAGATATCTCGGCGGTCGACCGCCGTACGGTTATCGGCTCGTCGATGCCGGCCCCCACCCGAATCCTGCCAAGGCAAATCTTGGTCAGCGGCTTCACCGCCTCGAACCTGACCCTGCGACATCTTCAGTGGTCGAGAGGATCTACCGCATGTATGCCGACGGCACGGGCCTGCGCTACATCGCGCAACAGCTCACCAACGATGGTGTGCCGTCACCGAGCCAGTATGACCGGGCGCGGAATCGTCACCGTGACCCGCGCGGTTGGTCGCATTCGGCGATCCGCGCCATACTCGACAACCCGGCATATCTAGGTATGCGCGTTTGGGGCAAGCAGGAGAAGTTCGAGGTCCTCGTCAACCCTGAAGACGTTGCTGCAGGGTACGAGACACGCATGCGGTGGCGTGATCAGACCGACTGGATCGCACCGGACAGCCGCACCCACGAGGCGCTCATTACCGACGAATTGGCTCAGGCTGTTCGTCTTCGGACACAGGCGCGGCGGGGTCCCGACCTCGTCTGCAGCAGAGAATCGACGTTGCCGTATGCGCTGCGTGGGCTGCTGTTCTGCGCCGCATGTGGTCGGCGGATGCAGGGCGCGGCCCGCGTCGGGAAGCGAGCGACCCGCATCCTGTACCGATGTGAGTTAGGCAAGTCTCGTTCTGTACCTGTCGATCTCAGCGATCACCCGCGGACTGTCTACCTCCGTGAAGACGAGGTGACGGCGCGACTGGACGAATGGATCGTCACTCTGGCCGATCCGGAAGAGCTCGAACGCGGGCAGGACGCGGACCCGGCGGCAGGAGCTGGGTATGCGGCCCTGCAGCGCCAGCTGAGCGAGGCGAACGGCAAGGTTGCCGCTTTAATTGCCGCTCTTGAGTCCGGCGTGGCTGTTGAGGACTTGACCGCTGCATTGCGTCGCCGCACCGCCGAGCGCGATGAACTGAAGGCCCGCCTTGAGCGAGCCGAACGACCCCGCGCCATGTCCGCCGCTCAGATCAGCGAAATGGTCGAGGCGTTAGGCGGACTGTTCGCCGTCCTTGGTGAGGCAACCGGGCCGGAACGCGCACAGCTGTACGCAAGTCTGGGTTTGCGTCTCGATTACAACCCTTACCTGCGACAGATCAAGGCGTCGGCGGACCTTAGTCGTGTCGCCGGATGTGTCCGAGGGGGGACTTGAACCCCCACGCCCATTAGTAGGGCACTAGCACCTCAAGCTAGCGCGTCTGCCATTCCGCCACTCGGACAAGGCCAACCAGCATGGGTTGGCAGCTAAGGCTATCGGATCGCACGCCGCGAACCCAATCCAGCTCCTCGTGGGCCGCGGTGATCGGCATCGCGCCATCCGGCCCGCGGCAATGGTAGGAAAGGTGGTTGTGACCATTCAGAGCGGGGCGACCGAGCTGCCAACCAACCCGGGCGACGACGTGGTCGAGGTTGTCAGCAAGTTGATCCGATTCGACACCACCAACACCGGCGAACCGGAGACGACCAAGGGCGAGGCCGACTGCGCGCAGTGGGTCGCCGAGCAGCTCGCCGAGGTCGGCTACGCGCCGCACTATGTCGAATCCGGCGCCCCGGGGCGTGGCAACGTCTTCGCCCGGCTGCCGGGCGCGGACCCGTCGCGCGGTGCGCTGTTGATCCACGGGCACCTCGACGTGGTGCCGGCCGAGCCGACCGAGTGGAGCGTGCATCCGTTCTCCGGTGCGGTCAAGGACGGCTTCGTCTGGGGCCGCGGCGCGATCGACATGAAAGACATGGTCGGCATGATGATCGTGGTGGCCAGGCGGTTGAAGAGCGCGAACATCGTGCCGCCCCGCGACCTGGTCTTCGCGTTCGTCGCCGACGAAGAGCACGGCGGGGGATTCGGGGCCCAATGGCTGGTGGACAACCGGCCGGAGCTCTTTACCGGCATCACCGAGGCGATCGGCGAGGTGGGCGGGTTCTCGCTGACGGTGCCGCGCCGCGACGGGGGAGAACGCCGGCTCTATCTGATCGAGACGGCCGAAAAGGGGCTGGGCTGGATGAGGCTCACCGCCCGGGGCACCGCCGGACACGGTTCGATGGTGCACGACCGTAACGCCGTCACCGCCGTCGCCGAGGCCGTCGCCCGGTTGGGCCGCCACGAGTTCCCGCTGGTGGTGACCGACACGGTCGCACAGTTCCTCGCCGCCGTCAGCGAGGAGACCGGTCTGACCTTCGATGCCGAATCGAACGACCTGCGCGGCGTGATCGAAAAGCTCGGCCCGACGGCCCGCATGCTCAAGGCCGTGCTGCACGACACCGCGAACCCCACCATGCTCAAGGCCGGATACAAGGCCAACGTCGTGCCGGCGATCGCCGAGGCGGTGCTGGACTGCCGCATCCTGCCGGGGCGCAAGGCGGCTTTCGAGGCCGAGATCGACGAGCTGCTCGGGCCGGACGTGACGCGCGAATGGATCAAGGACCTCTCGTCGTACGAGACCAGTTTCGACGGCGACCTGGTCGACGCGATGAACGATGCCGTGCTGGCGCACGACCCGGGCGCGCGAACCGTGCCCTATATGCTCTCCGGGGGCACCGACGCGAAGTCGTTCGCGCGCTTGGGTATTCGCTGCTTCGGGTTCAGCCCGCTGCGCTTGCCGCCGGATCTGGATTTCACCGCGCTGTTCCACGGCGTCGATGAGCGGGTACCCATCGATGCGCTGCGGTTCGGCACCGAGGTGCTGACCCATCTCATGACCCACTGCTAGACGACCAACGCCGATCACCCGAGAGGACCGCCATGAGCACTGCTCCTGACCCGTACGCATCGCTGCCGAAGCTGCCGACCTTCACGCTGACCTCGCAGTCGGTCACCGACGGCCAACCGCTGGCCAACCCGCAAGTCAGCGGAATCATGGGCGCGGGCGGCGAAGACGTCAGCCCCCAGCTGAGCTGGTCGGGATTCCCGGACGCAACCCGCAGCTTCGCCGTCACCGTCTATGACCCCGACGCCCCGACGGGCTCCGGGTTCTGGCACTGGGCGGTGGCCAACCTGCCGGCCGACGTCACCGAGCTGCCCGCGGGCGCCGGCGACGGCAGCAACCTGCCCGGCGCTGCGCTGACGCTGGTTAACGACGCCGGGCAGCGCCGTTACATCGGCGCCGCGCCGCCGGCCGGCCATGGCCCACACCGGTACTACATCGCCGTGCACGCGGTGGACACCGACAAGCTGGATCTCCCCGAGGACGCCAGCCCGGCCTTCCTCGGGTTCAACCTGTTCCAGCACGCCATCGCGCGGGCGGTCATCTACGGCACCTACGAACAGAAGTAGGGCGGCGGACTCCCAATTCCTGTGCCGGCGAGCTGAATTCGAGCCTCAGCGCGTAGCGCGGCCCACGCGTGGGTTGACGGCCTTCCGCGTGGGCCGTGTTGCTTGAGGCGCTGAGTGCGGATGCTGCCCTCGTAGCCGAGGATCTCCTCGACCGGCCCGAGTTGTTCGTTGAGGTACCGGTGCAGATCGTCGGTGTCACGGCAGGTGGCGATCGCCATCAGGTTTTTGGTTCCGCTGACGACGCCGGCGACGGCGATCCGGTCGTGCGCCGCGACGCGCTCGCCGACGCACTGCAGTTCTTCGAACTCATCTCCGGATTCATCGAACGACACCGATAACTCGCCTCGAAAGCCTGCGGAGTTTCCTCACCGAAATCACTTGCGTCACTTTCGTCCCGGTGGTCTCACTTTGACATTTTTTGTCGGCGGTCGGATCTAATGTTTCGAACATGCGTTCGATGAGCTTCGAGATTCAGTATGCGTCGCTGACATTCTCCGAACTGGTCCAGGTGCTGGAGGAGTGCGAGCTTCTGCTCGGTTGGCTCGCCGCGCTCGAGTATGAGTTGCGCGGCCCCTTTTCGAGGCCGAGCGGGCGGCGCACATGGCGTTGACGAACCGCGAGGACATTCAGGGTGACGTAAACGCGTTGCGCGAGGCTGTGTCTCGCTTGCAGGAGCATTCCTATGAGGCGCTGACAAATCCGGAGCGATTGGCGTTGTTGGAGACTCTTGAGCGCGAGGCGCGCCGGCTGCGAGCGCCGAGTTATCAGTTGATCAATCAGGTTGGTGAGCAGGCGGATTCGGTGGAGTTGGGTGGCAGGTTGTCCTGGGCGCTGGCCGAGCGGCTGCACATCTCCCGCGCGGAGGCCGGGCGCCGCATCGCTGAGGCGGCCGATCTGGGTCCGCGGCGCGCGCTGACCGGTGCGCCGTTGGCGCCGGTGTTGGCTGCGACCGCGGCCGCGGTGCGTGACGGGGTGATCGGGGCCGATCACATCGTGGTGATCCGGCGGTTTTTCCAGCAGCTGCCCGAGTGGGTCGATGTCGAGACCTGCGCGCTGGCCGAAAAGCAGCTGGCGCACACCGCGGCCCGGTTTCGCCCCGATCAGCTGGCCAAGCTGGCCGCCCGGTTGCTGGACTGTGTGAATCCCGACGGCCGCTACACCGAGGCCGACCGGGCGCGGCGGCGCACGCTGGTGCTGGGTAACCAGCACGCCGACGGCATGTCGCCGGTGCGAGGCTGGCTGACCCCCGAGCTGCGCGCCGCCCTGGAAGCCGTGCTGGCCAAGCTGGCCGCCCCCGGGATGTGCAACCCCGAGGACGACACGCCGGTGGTGGACGGCGCGCCGTCCGAGCAGGCGGTGCAGGGCGACACCCGCAGCGCCGCCCAACGCAACCACGACGCACTGGGCGCCGCGCTGCGCGCGCTGCTGGCCTCGGGAAACTTAGGTCAACACCACGGGTTACCGGCCTGCATCGTGGTGACCACCACGCTGACCGAGCTGGAGGCCGCCGCCGGCACCGGCCTCACCGCCGGGGGCACCGTGTTGCCGATGTCCGACGTGATCCGTTTGGCCGGCCATGCCCGCCACTACCTGGCGCTCTTCGACAAGGGCAAGGCCCTGGCGCTGTATCACACCAAGCGCCTAGCCTCACCCGGGCAGCGAATAGTCCTGCACGCCAAGGACCGCGGCTGCAGCGCCCCCGGCTGCGACGTGCCCGGCTTCTACTGCGAAGTCCACCACGTCGAAGACTGGTCCAAAACTCACCGCACCGACATCGACCAACTCACCTTGGCCTGCGGACCCCACCACCGCCTCCTCGACAACGGCTGGACCACCCGCAAAAACGCCCACGGCGACACCGAATGGATCCCACCCCCGCACCTCGAGCGCGGCCAACCCCGCACCAACACCTTCCACCACCCCGAAAAACTCCTCGCGGAAAGCGACGAAGACGACGACGACGGGGGGTGACTCACTCCCGCGTGCGCGCTCCCGAACCGACGGCATCACTGAGCGAGGCGAAGCCGCCATCGCGCAGCCGTTGCGCGATGCCCTGGTGAATCTGCTTGGCCCACAAGCCCCCTCCGTAGATGAAGCCGGTATAGCCCTGCAGCAGCGATGCGCCCGCGGCGATCCGCTCCCAGGCGTCGTCCGCGGTCTCGATGCCCCCGACGCTGATCAGCACCAGGCGGTCGCCGACCCGGTTGTACAGCCGGCGCAGCACCGCGACGGCGCGGCGCGCCACCGGCGGTCCGGAGATGCCGCCCGGGCCCAACTCGTCGACACCCGGCGTCTTCAAACCCTGCCTCGACACCGTCGTATTGGTGGCGACGATGCCGGCCAGGCCCAGTTCGACTGCCAGGTCGGCGATTTCGTCCACGTCGGAATCGGACAGGTCCGGCGCGATCTTCACCAGCACCGGTGTCGATGTCTCGGCAAGCACTGCCGACAGGATGGGCCGCAGCGACTCGACCGCCTGCAGATCACGCAGCCCGGGCGTGTTCGGCGAGCTGACATTCACCACCAGGTAGGACGCCAGCGGGCCGACCAGTCGGGCGCTCGCCCGGTAATCGTCGACCGCCTCCTCGGCCGGCGTCACCTTCGTCTTGCCGATATTGACCCCGATCGGCACCTCCGGCCGCAGCCGGGAGAGCCGCATGGCCAGCGCGCCCGCACCGAGATTGTTGAAGCCCATCCGGTTCAGCAGGGCGCGGTCGGCAGGCAGCCGGAACATGCGCGGGGCGGGATTGCCGTGTTGTGGATTCGCGGTGACCGTCCCGACCTCGGCGTGCCCGAAACCCAGCGCACCCCAGGTGAGCAGCCCCAGGCCGTCCTTGTCGAATCCGGCCGCGAGTCCCAGCGGGCCCGGAAAGCGCGCTCCGAACACCGTGCTGGCCAGCGCCGGATCCGTCGGGGCCAGCGACCGGTGCAGCAGCCGCCGTGTCCAGCCCAGCGCGGTGACACCACGCAGGAAGCCGAAGACCAGCGTGTGAATCCGCTCGGGCGGGATCACGAAAAACAGCCGTCGCAGCAGGCCGTACACCCGATGACCGGCCCGGTGTGGTTGCGCAGCCGTCACAGTTCGGGCTGGTCGGTCCGCCGCCCATCGGAGCCGGCACCATCCAAGCGAGATTTCTTGCGGCGCAACAACACTCGTCTGCTGCCGTCGGTGTAGAGCCGCACCCGTGTCAACTCCCAGCCGCGATATTCGGCCTCGATGGACAACCGGGTGGAGGCGCTGACCCGGGTCACGTCCGGGGGCAGGCGCAACGGCGCCCATTCGTATTCGTCGGACATCTCGGTGTCCCAGCCCGCGGGCAGGCGGCTGCGCCGCGCCGCGGTCAAGGCGTGCCCACCGCGTGCTCGATGACCTGAACTCCCGCACCGGAACCCGACACCACGTAGAGGGTGTCCGACGCGTCGTCGAAGGCCAGTGAGTTCGGTTGCTGCACGGTCGGGTAACGCACCTTTTCGACGGGAATTCCGGTGGACAGATCGTAACCAATGACGATATTGGAAACGGTCTGCGAAACCCAGGCTAACGCGCGCGATCCGGTCAGGCCGTACGGCGCCTGCGGAACCGGGTATGCCTGGCGCAGGATCAGCGGATCCACGCCGTACACCAGCAGCTGGCCGCCGCGGGTGTCGGCGACCAGCACCCGGCCCGCGGGATCGGCGGCCATGGTGGTGGCGCCGCGTCCCGCCCGCAGCGCCTGCTGGGCATGCCCGTCGGCGTCGATCGTCGTCACCGACGTCTGACCGCGGTCCAGCACCGCCGTGGTATTCCCTTGCGTGACAAGACAATCGACGCGGGCGAAAATTTTGTTGGTGTTGATGACGGCCGCACTGGTCACAACGCCCGGCGTCTGGGACGCAAGGGTGTAAACGGCGCCGTCGGCGCTGCCCAGCACCAGCCTGCCGTCGGCGCGCAGCGCCACCGCGGTGAATTCGGTCTGGGGCGCCCCGGCGACGGCCACCGGCGTCGCGCGTCCGGTGGACAGCTCGACGGCGAAATAGCCGCCACGGGTGGCCAGGTAAGCGGTTCCGTGGCCGTCGTCGGCCAGCGCGGTAGCGGGTCCGGGAAGCTCGACGACGCGCGGCGCGACGTGCGGGCCCCCGACGACGGTGACGCTGGCGGTCGCGGCCGGGTCGGTACCCGGCGTCAGGACAACCAGCTGATGGGTGCCGCCGTCGAAGACCGCCGCCGCGGCGTGACCGCCCAGCGGCCGGAGCGCGCCGGCCGGACGCTGCGACGCCGGCGGCGACACGGCGGCAGTCGCCGGTTCGATGGTGCGCGGCGCGGTACCGAGCGATTTCGACGAACATCCTGCGACGGCGATCAGCAAAACTGCCAGAACCGCTCCACCGCGCTGAACTGCCGGGTTGTGACGCGAATGTCGGGACAGCAATTCGTTTCCTTCGTCGTTGGGCGGTGGAACACAAATTCTAAGGAACGCTCTCGCGTCCAATTGGGCCGTGCTGCCTGCGTCCATCCCTACCAAAGAGGTATGGTCGGCAGATGGCCGTCACCGCTGACCGTCATCTGGCGCAAAAAGAGTTTGCTGTCGAGGACATGTCGACAGGCATTTCTGCGAGCGGATACGGACAAGTCGGTGATGGGCGGTGTTTTTCGTTCCACATCGAGAACCGTTGCCTTGTCGTAGAGATTTACCGGCCGCACCTGGCCGGGCCCGTTCCCCAGCCCGACGAAGTGGTCGCTACCGCGGTCCGCGGGCTGGTCGGCATCGATGTCACCGACGAGCGCAGCCTGACTGCCGCGGTGCGCGACTCCGTGGCGCACGCGGCGACGCCATTACGCTGACCCGGTGCTGACCCCGCCCGGATCCGTCCACCGGGTACCGTCGGGGTCGATATGACCGTCATCCTGTTGCGGCACGGCCGTTCGAGTTCGAATACGGCAGGCGTTCTCGCCGGTCGCTCCGAGGGTGTCGACCTCGATGACAAGGGCCGTGAACAAGCCGACGGCCTGATCGATCGAATCGGTGACCTGCCGATCCGCGAGCTGGTCACTTCGCCGCTGTTGCGCTGCCGCCGCACCCTCGAGCCGTTGGCCGATGCGCTGTACCTGACGCCGGTCGTCGACGATCGGCTCGCCGAGGTGGACTACGGAGAATGGACCGGCCGCAAACTCGGCGAGCTGGTCGGCGAGCCGTTGTGGAAGGTCGTTCAGGCGCATCCCAGCGCGGCGGTGTTCCCCGGCGGCGAGGGCCTGGCCGGCGTGCAGGCGCGGGCGGTGTACGCCGTCCGCGAACACGACCGCCGACTGGCCGCCGAGCACGGCGCCGATGCGCTGTGGGTCGCTTGCACTCACGGTGATGTCATCAAGGCCGTCATCGCCGATGCGTACGGCATCCACCTCGATGGCTTCCAGCGCATCACCGCCGACCCGGCGTCGGTGAGTGTGATCCGTTACACCGAGCTCCGCCCGTTTGTGTTGCACGTCAACCACACCGGCGCTCGGCTGTCCGCGGGGCTGCGGGCCGGCCCCCCGGAGAAGGATCCGGAGATGGATTCAGCGAAGGACCAGGCGAAGCCCGGGGCGGGCCCCGCGTCCAACGGGGAGCCGGGTGAATCGGCCACCGGCATGCCGTCCGGCGACGCCGTGGTCGGCGGTTCCACGGAGTAATTCGGCGGCCGCCTCCCTCGGATCGCCATCGGATCGCACGAGCGTGGCACATGCCGGTATTTTGGAAGTGCCATGGCCCGCGCAATTCATGTCTTCCGCACACCCGACCGCTTCGTGGCCGGGACCGTCGGCCAGCCCGGAAATCGCACGTTCTACATCCAAGCCGTGCACGACGCCCGGGTGGTGTCCGTGATATTGGAGAAGCAGCAAGTCGCCGTGCTCGCCGAACGCATCGGCGCGTTGCTGCTCGAGGTGAACCGCAGGTTCGGCACGCCCGTTCCGCCGGAGCCCGCCGAGATCGAGGATCTCAGTCCGTTGGTCACCCCCGTTGACGCCGAGTTCCGGGTCGGAACCATGGGCCTGGGCTGGGATTCGGAGGCCCAGACGGTGGTGGTCGAGTTGCTGGCCGTAACCGACGCCGAGTTCGACGCGTCGGTGGTGCTCGACGACACCGAGGAGGGTCCCGACGCGGTGCGCGTGTTCCTGACGCCGGAGTCGGCGCGCCAGTTCGCCACCCGCTCCAATCGCGTCATCTCCGCGGGACGTCCGCCGTGTCCGCTCTGCGACGAACCGTTGGACCCGGAGGGCCATATCTGCGCGCGCGCCAATGGATATCGGCGCAGTGCGCTGCTCGGGCCTGACGATGACCCCGAGGTCTGACGACCGTGAGGTGTTGCGCGACGGCGAGCTGACAGTCATCGGCAGGATCCGCTCGGCCAGCAACGGCACCTTCCTCTGCGAATCGACGCTCGGCGAGTCCAGCGTGCACTGCGTCTACAAGCCGGTCGCCGGGGAGGCGCCGCTCTGGGATTTCCCGGACGGGACACTGGCCGGCCGCGAACGGGCCGCGTATCTCGTCTCCACGAAACTGGGCTGGAACATCGTGCCCTACACCATCATTCGGCACGGGCCGGCGGGCCCGGGCATGCTGCAGCGGTGGGTGCAGCAACCCGGCGACGCGGTGGACACCGAGCCGCGGCCGGGCCCGGACCTGGTCGACCTGTTTCCCGCCAGGACCAGGCAGCCCGGCTATCTGCCGGTGTTGCGCGCCCTGGACTACGCAGGGGACGAGGTCGTGCTGATGCACGCCGACGACCTTCGGCTGTGGCGGATGGCGGTGTTCGACGTGCTGATCAACAACGCCGACCGCAAGGGCGGCCACGTGCTGCGCGACCTCGACGGCCACATCTTCGGCGTCGACCACGGCGTATGCCTGCACGTCGAGGACAAACTGCGCACCGTTCTTTGGGGATGGGCCGGCAAGCCGATCGACGGTCACACCCTCGAGGCCGTCGCCCGTCTGACCGAGGCGTTGGACGATCGGTTCGGCGACGAACTGGCCGAGCACATCACCCGGGCCGAGATCGGCGCGCTGCGCCGGCGCGCGGACGCGCTGCTGGACAACCCGGTCATGCCCGGACCCAACCGGCATCGCCCCATCCCGTGGCCGGCTTTCTAGCGGTGATGGCAAGCCCGGTGGCGCCATCGATGCAGGCCGCGGGTCGCCGTCAGCGATACTGATGCGGTGAGTAACCGCGCGGACGATCTGGCCGGCGCGTCCGATGCCGCCCTGGCCGCCGATCTCGCCGCCGACGCGGGGGAGTTGCTGCTGAAAGTCCGCGACGAAGTCGGCTTCGGGTATCCCTGGGCGCTGGGCGACGCGGGCGACAGCCTGGCGAACGCGCTGATCCTGCGGCGCCTGCGCGAGGAGCGGCCCGACGACGCGGTGCTCAGCGAGGAGGCCTACGACGACCTGTCCCGGCTCAAGCACGACCGCGTGTGGATCGTCGACCCGCTGGACGGCACCCGGGAGTTCTCCACGCCGGGCCGCGACGACTGGGCGGTGCACATCGCGCTGTGGCAGCGCCCCACCGGCGACACCGGCAACGGCCGGCGCGAAATCACCGACGCGGCGGTGTCATTGCCGGCCCGTGGAAACATCGTGTATCGCAGCGACACCGTCAGCGCCGACGCCGCGCGCGTCGGCGTCACCGACACCATTCGCATCGCCGTGAGCGCCACCCGTCCGCCCGCGGTGCTGCACCGGATGCGGCAGACACTGCCCATCCAGCCCGTCGCGATCGGCTCGGCCGGCGCCAAGGCGATGGCCATCATCGACGGGGACGTCGACGCGTACGTGCACGCGGGCGGCCAGTGGGAGTGGGATTCGGCGGCCCCGGCCGGGGTGGTGATGGCGGCGGGCATGCATGCGTCGCGGCTCGACGGATCGCCGATGCGCTATAACCAGCTCGACCCGTATCTGCCCGACTTCGTGATGTGTCGCGCCGAGCTGGCGCCGGTCCTGTTGGGCGCCATCCGCGGCCGGTGAAGCCGACGGGCCGTCAACGGCCCAGTCGACGCCTCCAGTCTTTCGCCGACAGTACCCGGAGCATGTTCTCGACGAGGCTGCCCTTCTTGCGGCTGTACGGGTACCAGAGCAGCTCCTTTTTCATCGCGACGCGATCGGCGACGATGGCCTTCTGGCGGCAGTATTTACGGATGCCGTCGGCGCCGCCGGAGCGGGCACCGATTCCCGATTCCTTCCAGCCCGCCATCGGAAGCCCGAACTGCAGCAGGCTGGTGATGACGTTGTTGACGTTGACGCTGCCCGTATTCATTTGCCGCGCAACGGATATCGCTTTGTCCTTGTCCCGCGTCCACACGCTGCCGGACAGCCCCAAGTTGGAGTCGTTGGCCCGCTCGATGGCCTCGGCGACGTCGCGCACCTTCATGACCGGCAGCGTCGGGCCGAACGTCTCTTCTCGCATGCAATCCATGTCGTGGTCCACATCGACCAGCACGGTCGGCTCGTAGAACAGGCCGCCGTCACCGCCGTCGCCCGCCTTCCCGCCGACAAGCACTTTGGCGCCCTTGCTCACGGCGTCGTCGACATGGCGGGACACGATCGCGAGTTGCTGCGCGGTGGTCATCGACCCAACCTCGCGGGAATAGTCGTGTCCCGAGTCCATGCCGCTGCGCAGCGCAGATGTCTTGGCTACCAACTTGTTTACGAACTCATCGTAAATGGGCTCCTCGACATACACCCGCTCCACCGAGATGCACACCTGACCGGTGTAGAAGAAGCCGCCCCACACCGCACCGTCGACGGCCCGGTCGATGTCGGCGTCGGCGCACACGATCATCGCGTCCTTGCCGCCGAGCTCCAGGCTGCAGGGGATCAGCCGCTCGGCCGCCGCGACGGCGATGCGCCGCCCGGTGTTGACCGAGCCGGTGAACATCACGTAGTCGACCGTATTGACCAGTGCCGCACCGGTTTCGCCGTAACCGAACACCACGTCCAGTACGTCGGGTGCGCCGATCTCCTTCCAGCCCTCGACGGCCACCCGCCACGCCAGCGGAGCCAACTCCGAGGGCTTTGACAGCACGGCGCAGCCGGCCATCAGCGCCGCGGGAATGTCAAGCAGCGGCAACGACAGTGGGCCGTTCCACGGCGTGATGACCCCAACTAGCGGATAGGGCTGGTAGACCAGTGTCAGCTTCTTGCCGGCGTTGGCGGCGCCGTAGGGGCGCACCGTCTGGTCGGCAAGGAATTCGGCGGCGTTGTCGATCCAGTAATTGATGATCTGTAGCGCCGAGATCTCCACACCGGTGTCGCCCCAGGACTTGCCCGTCTCGAGCTGCAGCGGCGTCAACAGCTCGTCGCGATGGTCCAGCATCCAGTCGCGCCACCTGCCCAGCCAGCGCGCGCGGCCGTCGACGTTCATTTGCTGCCATAACGGCTGGGCCTTGCGCAGCCGGGCCGCCACGGCCTCGACGTCGGCGGCGGTCGAGACGGGCACGCTGCCGACGACCTGCGTGGTCGCCGGGCATCTGACCACGATTTCTTGTGATGCGGCCGCACCCGCGGTGTCTGGTCGGTCGGTTGTGTGAGTCGACATCCCAACCACCTCGTTCGTCGACGCTGAGTGATTTGCTAGATACCCGGTCCCAGCAAACCACACATCGCGCGGTGGCGATACAGCGCGCGAGGGTCCTTTCAGCCCGCTGCGCGGGCTGCATCGTCGGCGCGCGGGGTTGCTGGCGTGCCTCCTTCTCAGCCCGCTGCGCGGGCTGCATCGTCGGCCCACCTAGACATCCCAGGTGCGTAAGTTGTCAAGCTGCGGCGGTTGTGCGGTGGGCCCAGGCTGTGTGTTCGCTGTAGTGCTGCTGGTGACGTAGGCAGCCGTGCAGAATGCCCACGAGGCGGTTGCCCAGTGCGCGTAAGGCTTGGTGGTGGGTTTGTTTGGCATCGCGGTGTTGGTCGTAGAAGGTCCGGGCGCCGGGGCTGGTGGAGAGCGCGCAGAAGGCCCATTGGTCGATCGCGTCGTAGAGGCGGCGGTTGCGGATGTGGCGGGCCAGTACGGCGCGTTTCTTGCCGGAGGCGATGGTCAGTGGTGAGGTTCCGGCGTAGTTTTTGCGACACTTGGCATCGGTGTAGCGATTCGGGTCGTCCCCGAACTCACCGAGCACCCGGGCGCCGAGCACAACACCAAGTCCTGGCAGGGAGCGGTAGATATCGGCGTCCGGGTGTGCCTCAAAATGCGTTGCGAGTTGGGCTTCGAGCTCGCCGATCTGGCGGTTCAGCTCGGCGATGATTCCCACCGTGGCTCGGGTGGTCGCGGCGAACGCGGCGGTGACCGAGGCTGGGGCGGCGAGCTGGTCACTGCGCAGAATTTATTGAATCTGCAGCGCTCGGGTATCGAGGTTGCGTTGGCGCCCAGCAGCTTTGAGCGCTGACCGGATCTTGGACAGGCTCAGGCGCGCGCCCTCGACCGGAGTGGGCGCACGGCCCAGGATGGCCAGGGCATCGCGGCCGGCCAGGTCCTCGAAGGCCTCCAACGCCGCGGGGTAGTACTCGCGCAACGCACTGCGCAGGGCGTTGGTGTGGCGGGTTCGGGTCCAGATCAGATTCTGATGTCCGCGCGCCAGGACCTTGACCGCCTCGACAACCGCACTGTCCCCGGCGATCGGGCGGTGATTGTGGCGATCGGTGCGCACCAGGTCAGCCAATAGTTTGGCGTCACCGGTATCAGACTTCGCGCCCGAGACCTGGTGACGCTCGCGGTAGCGGGAGACCGCGAGCGGGTTGACCGCGAACACTCGATAGCCAGCCGCGGTCAGGGCCTCGACCCACAAACCGCGGTCGGTTTCGATGCCGATCACCACCTCGGCGAGTTCCCCGGCGTAGGCGGCCACCAGCTGGTGGAACCCGCGGATCCCCGCGAGTCCCTCCGGGAGCCGGCGCGATGCCAGCTTGGCCCTGTCGACGTCCATCAGGTGAACATCGTGATGGTCCTCGGCCCAATCATCTCCCACGAATATCGTCAACTCGCCTCCCTGCTCGATGTCGGTTAAACACATTCGAGCCCAAGGACACCCGGCGGCAACCTAATGGATCAGTGCTCAAAGCACGCCACCCCATCAGCGCTACAGGCGACCTCACCAACCGGCCGGGGCACGATCTGGGCGTAGGAGTCAAACAACACTCCAGGCTTGAACAGTGCTCACCGGCCAGCGGCTCGGTTGATCAGCCTCCCTCAACCACAACGCCCGCCGGTCAAAGACTCGCTGATCGAATCCCATTAGGCTGATTGCCATGCAGTCGTGGCCTTCCCCACAGGTTCCCGTGTTGGCGGGACGCGGTCCGGAGCTTCGGCTGTACGACACGTCTGACCGGCAGGTGCGTCCCGTGGCGGCCGGCTCGACCGCCACGATGTATGTCTGCGGCATCACCCCGTACGACGCGACGCACCTGGGCCATGCGGCGACCTATCTGGCGTTCGATCTGATCCACCGGCAATGGCTGGATCTCGGCCACGACGTCCACTACGTCCAGAACGTCACCGATGTCGACGATCCGCTGCTGGAGCGCGCGGAGCGCGACGGCATCGACTGGCGCGGCCTGGCCGGGCGCGAGGTGTCGCTCTTCCGCGAAGACATGGCCGCCCTGCGCATCCTGGCGCCGCGCGACTACGTCGGGGCCACCGAGGCAGTCGCCGAGGTCGTCGAACTCGTCGAGAAGATGCTCGCGTCCAGCGCGGCCTACGTCATCGAGGGCGAATACCCGGACATCTACTACCGCGCCGACGCCACGCCGCAGTTCGGCTACGAATCCGGCTACGACCGCGACACCATGCTGCGACTGTTCTCCGAGCGCGGCGGCGACCCGCAGCGGCCCGGCAAGACCGACGCGCTCGACGCCCTGCTGTGGCGGGCCGCGCGGCCGGGGGAGCCCAGCTGGCCCTCACCATTCGGTCCCGGCCGGCCGGGCTGGCATGTCGAATGCGCGGCGATCGCGCTCAGCCGCATCGGCAGCGGCTTGGACATCCAGGGCGGGGGCAGCGACCTGATCTTTCCGCATCACGAATTCACGGCTGCCCACGCCGAATGTGTCCGGGGCGAGCGGAGATTCGCGCGCCACTACGTGCACGCCGGGATGATCGGCTGGGACGGGCACAAGATGTCCAAGAGCCGCGGCAACCTGGTGCTGGTGTCGCAGCTGCGCGCCCGCGGTGTCGAGCCGGCGGCCATCAGGCTCGGGCTGTTGGCCGGCCACTACCGCGCGGACCGGTACTGGAGCGAACAGGTTCTCGACGAGGCCGTCGCCCGGCTGCGTCGCTGGCGTGCCGCGATCGCGCTGCCGGCGGCCCCGGACGCCGCCGACGTGATCGCGCGGGTGCGCCAATACCTCGCCGACGACCTGAACAGCCCGAAAGCGCTTGCCGCACTTGATGGTTGGGCCACGGACGCGCTGGAATACGGCGGCCACGACACCGAGGCACCTAAGCTGGTGGCGGCCGCCGTCGATGCGCTACTGGGAGTAGCCGTCTAGTCGGAGGCCCCCGCAAAGGTACGTTGGCGACCATGACATCGCTGCAGGACAAAGTCGTTCTCATCACCGGTGGCGCCCGGGGAATCGGGGCCGAGACCGCCCGCCGGCTGTGCGCCAAAGGCGCCAAGCTCGTGCTGACCGATCTCAACGAAGCCGACTTGCAGGCGCTCGCCGCTGAACTGGGCGAAGAACGGGTGCTGACGGCCGTTGCCGACGTGCGCGATCTATCGGCGATGCAGGCAGCCGTCGCGCGCGCCCTCGAGCGGTTCGGCGGCATCGACGTGGTGGTGGCCAACGCTGGCATCGCCAGCTACGGGTCGGTGCTGCAAGTCGACCCCGAGGCATTCAAACGTGTGCTCGACATCAACGTGCTCGGCGTGTTTCACACCGTGCGGGCGGCATTGCCGGCCCTGATCGAGCGCCGCGGCTACGTGCTGATCGTCTCGTCGCTGGCCGCCTACACCGCCTGCCCCGGGCTCGCCCCGTACAACGCCTCCAAGGCCGCCGTCGAGCTGCTGGCCAACGCCCTGCGGCTGGAGGTGGCCCACCAGGGCGTCGCGGTCGGCTCGGCGCACATGTCCTGGATCAACACCGCCCTGGTCCGTGACACCCAGTCCGACCTGCCGGCGTTCGATCAGTTGCTGGCCAGCTTCCCGTGGCCGCTGAACAAGACGACCACCGTCGACAAGTGCGCGGCCGCCTTCGTCAAGGGCATCCAGCGCCGCCGCACCCGCGTCTACTGGCCGCGCTGGGTGGCGCTGTTCCGTTGGATGAAGCCGGTGCTGTCCACCCCGGTAGGCGAACTGCCCCTGCACAAACCCACCGCCGAGCTACTGCCCCAGCTGGACGCCCAGGTCGCCGCGCTGGGCCGCTCCACCAGCGCCTACAACCGCGACCTCGGCAGGCCGATCAGCCCGTAGCGGCCGCACCCCGCGACGCGACGGCCGCCACCCGGTTGCGCACCAGGAACCATCCGGCGCTCAGCGCCGGGACGACGACGACCACCGCCGAGATGGTCCAGATTCCGGTTTCCTTGTCGAAGGCCATCATGACCAGGACGGCGGCCAAGAACGCCAGGGTCAGGTAACCCGAGTACGGGGCCCACGGCATGCGAAACCGTGGGCGCTGGATCAGCCCCGCCTTGGCCAGCCGGTAGACACGCAGCTGACACAGCACGATGGTCGCCCAGGACGCGATGATGCCCGGCGCCACGAGGTTGAGCACGATCTCGAAAGCTTCGCCGGGGTTGACGGCATTCAGTGCGATGCCGAGCAGGCAGATGGCGCCCGCCATCGCGATGCCGACGTAGGGCACCCCGTTCTTGGACATCCGGATCGCGCACCTCGGGCCGCTGCCGCTGGACGCGATCGAGTGCATGACGCGCCCAGTGGAATACAGGCCCGCGTTCAGGCTCGACAGCGCCGCGGTGAGCACCACCACGTTCATCAGGTCCCCGGCGCCGTGGAAGCCGATCTTGGTGAAGAAGGTGACGAACGGACTTTCGGTGGCGGTGTACGACGCATACGGCAGCAGCAAGGACAGCAGCGCCACCGACCCGACGTAGAAGATCGCGATGCGCGCGATCACGGTGTTGATGGCCCGCGGCATGATTTTCTCCGGCTCGGCGGTCTCTCCGGCGGCGGTGCCCACCAATTCGATGGCGGCATAGGCGAATACCACGCCCGATGTGGTCAGCAGCACCGCCGGGACGCCGGCCGGAAACAGGCCGCCGTGGTCGGACCACAGGCTCACTCCGGTGCTGTGGCCGTCGATCCGGTAGCGGCCGACCAGGAAGACGATCCCGACGGCCAGGAAGGCGACCAGCGCGAGAACCTTGACCAGCGCGGCCCAGAATTCCAGCTCACCGAACCATTCGACCGAGATGAGGTTCATCGACAGCACGACGACGAGGGCGAGCAGGGCCAACAGCCACTGCGGAATCGATTCGAAGGTCGACCACCGCCGCAGGTAGGTGGCGATCGCGGTGGTGTCGACGATCGCCGTCAGCGACCAGCCCAGGAAATACATCCAGCCGATGGCGTATGCCGCCTTCTCGCCGAAGAACTCCCGGGAGTACGAAACGAAAGAACCCGAAGACGGCCGATGCAGGACCAGCTCGCCCAGCGCCCGCAGGATCAGAAAGACGAAGACGCCGCACACGGCGTAAACCAGAAACATGCCGGGTCCCGCCTTGGCCAGGCGGCCGCCCGCGCCCAGGAACAGCCCGGAACCGATCGCGCCGCCGATGCCGATCATCTGCACCTGCCGGGCCTTGAGTCCCTTGCGGTAACCGGCGTCTTCGCCGACTGCGCCGGCTACCGGATTCGGGCTGACTACAGGAGTTGGGTTGCCGTCATCGGGCAACGCGGCCATGACACGTCCAATCGGTAGGTCGCGGTGAAAAGCGCGCGTGCTTGATCTGTCGATCGCCTCAGCGCCCGAAGCCGGGGCGACGCCGGCGCAGGTAGCGCTCGAACTCGGCGGCCAGCGCGTCGCCGTCGATCTTGCCGAGCGCGTCGTTCATGTCGACCTCGGCGTCGCCACGTTGCTCGAGCGACTGCACGTACTCGGCCAGGTCCTCGTCCTCGGCGGTCATCTCGGTGACCGCCTGCTCCCAGTCCTCGGCGTCCGTCGGCAGGTCGGCCAGCGGCACCTCGATGTCGAGCACGTCCTCGACGCGGCGCAGCAGGGCCACCGTGGCCTTCGGGTTCGGCGGCTGCGACACGTAGTGCGGCACCGCCGCCCAGAATGTCACCGCCGGGATCCCGGCGGCCACGCAGGAGTCCTGGAACACCCCGGCGATGCCGGTCGGCCCCTCGTAGCGGCTTTCCTCGAGCCCGAAGCGTTTCGCCGACTCGGGGGAGTAGGCCGCGCCCGAAACCGGTACCGGCCGGGTGTGCGGGGTGTCGGCCAGCAGCGCGCCCAGGATCACCACGGTGTCGACGTTGAGCTTGTCGGCGATGGCCACCAGCTCCGAGCAGAAGGTGCGCCAGCGCATGTTGGGTTCCACCCCGTGCATCAGCACGACGTCGCGGTCGCTGCCCGGCGGCCGGCAGTGCGAGATCCGCATGGCCGGCCACACCAGCTCGCGGGTCACCCCGTCCACCTGCCGGATGACCGGACGATTCACCTGGTAGTCGTAATACGCCTCGTCGTCGATCTCCAGGATGGGGTCGGCCTCCCAGATGGCTTCGAGGTGTTCGAGCGCGTCACTTGCGGCGTCGCCGGCGTCGTTCCAGCCCTCGAACGCGGCCACGACGACGGTGTTGTGCAGCTCTGGCAGTGCGACTTCACCATAGGGGGGGCCGTCGGACGGGGTCACAGAATCAGGGTACGGCCTTCGGCGCCGATGTTTGGGGCTGCCTGGCAGGGCGCTGTCAACCACCGGTGTTATTCCATAGGACGACTATCCTTATGGGGTGACTGCCGCGAACGAACACCGCTACGACACCGACATCCGCGACACATCGGCGCAGCGTGTGGTGGCCGGCGATGGCGCGACGGGCACCCGGATTGCGGGCCGCTGACGTGGATGCCGGACGACTGGGACACCCGGCGTCGACGGGGTCGGGGCGAAATACGCTCGGCTGCAATCTGGTTAACCTTGGTAACTACCCACTGCCGACAAGGTCCGCGAGCCGGCGCTCGAGTGCATCGCGAACGCCGAGCGGATCGGGTTGAGCTGGGCGTCCATGCGTCGGGTGACGACGTAGACTCTTCTGGTCGAGAGGCGTTGCAACGGTTATTTGGGGGGACCCCGTCCCCGCGGTATCCGCCACGCTCGGCAGAGTCAAGGACGCCTTCCGCTACGGAAGGAATGCATGTGAGCTCTGAGTCGAACTCGCTTGAGCCCCACATCCGCCCCGACTGCGCCGACGAGCTGACGGCCGCGCTGCGCCGGCGGATCCTGGTGATCGACGGCGCGATGGGCACGGCGATCCAGCGGGACCGGCCCGACGAGGCCGGCTACCGCGGCGACCGGTTCACCGAGTGGCCGACCGCTCTGCAGGGCAACAACGACCTGCTCACCCTGACGCAGCCGCAGATCATCGAGGGGATCCACCGCGAGTACCTCGAGGCGGGCGCGGACATCCTCGAGACCAACACATTCAACGCGAACGCGATTTCGCTGTCCGACTACGACATGGCCGACCTGGCCTACGAGCTGAACTACGCCGGCGCCGCGCTGGCCCGCAAGGCCGCCGACGAGTACGGCACCCCGGACAAGCCGCGCTACGTCGCCGGCGCCATCGGCCCGACGACACGGACCGCGTCGATCTCGCCGGACGTCAACGACCCGGGGGCCCGCAACGTTTCCTACGACCAGCTGGTTGCCGCCTACCTCGAAGCCGCCAACGGCCTCGTCGACGGCGGTGCCGACCTCATCATCATCGAGACGATCTTCGACTCGCTGAACGCCAAGGCGGCGGTGTTCGCCGTCGAGACGCTGTTCGAGGAGCGCGGACGCCGTTGGCCGCTGATCATCTCGGGCACCATCACCGACGCGTCCGGGCGGACGTTGTCCGGGCAGGTCACCGAGGCATTCTGGAACTCGATCCGGCACGCCAAGCCGATCGCCGTCGGCCTCAACTGTGCCCTGGGCGCGCCGGAGATGAGGCCCTACATTGCCGAGGTCTCGCGGATCGCGGACACCTTCGTGTCTTGTTACCCAAATGCCGGTCTGCCCAATGCTTTTGGTGAGTATGACGAGTCCCCGGAGCGTCAGGCCTCCTACATCGCAGATTTCGCCGAGGCCGGCCTGGTCAACCTGGTGGGCGGCTGCTGCGGGACGGCGCCGCCGCACATCGCGGAGATCGCCAAGGTCGTCGAGGGCAAGCCGCCTCGCGAGGTGGCGCAGATCCCGGTGGCCACGCGGCTGTCGGGCCTGGAGCCGCTCAACATCACCGAGGATTCCCTGTTCGTGAACATCGGTGAGCGGACCAACATCACCGGCTCCGCCCGGTTCCGCAACCTGATCAAGGCCGAGGACTACGACACCGCGCTGTCGGTCGCCCTGCAGCAGGTCGAGGTCGGCGCGCAGGTCATCGACATCAACATGGACGAGGGCATGATCGACGGCGTCGCCGCGATGGACCGGTTCACCAAGCTGATCGCGGCCGAGCCGGACATCAGCCGCGTCCCGGTGATGATCGACTCCTCCAAGTGGGACGTCATCGAGGCGGGCCTGAAGAACGTGCAGGGCAAGCCGATCGTCAACTCGATCTCCATGAAGGAGGGCGAGGAGAAGTTCGTCCGCGAGGCACGGCTGTGCCGCAAGTACGGTGCCGCCGTCGTCGTGATGGCCTTCGACGAGCAGGGGCAGGCCGACAACCTGGAGCGCCGCAAGGAGATCTGCGGCCGCGCCTACCGGATCCTGACCGAAGAGGTCGGCTTCCCGGCCGAGGACATCATCTTCGACCCGAACTGCTTCGCGCTGGCGACCGGCATCGAGGAGCACGCGACCTACGGCATCGACTTCATCGAGGCCTGCGCCTGGATCAAGGAAAACCTTCCGGGAGTGCACATCTCGGGCGGCATCTCGAACGTGTCGTTCTCGTTCCGCGGCAACAACCCCGTCCGCGAGGCGATCCACGCGGTATTCCTGTTCCACGCCATCAAGGCCGGCCTGGACATGGGCATCGTCAACGCCGGTGCCCTGGTGCCCTACGACTCGATCGACCCCGAGTTGCGGGACCGCATCGAGGACGTCGTACTGAACCGCCGCGAGGACGCGGCCGAGCGGCTGCTGGAGATCGCCGAACGCTTCAACAAGGCAGATAAGACCGAGGATCCGAAGGCCGCCGAGTGGCGCGGCCTGCCGGTCCGCGAGCGGATCACCCACGCCCTGGTCAAGGGCATCGACGCGCACGTCGATGACGACACCGAGGAGTTGCGGGCCGAGATCGCCGCGGCGGGCGGCCGCCCGATCGAGGTGATCGAGGGTCCGCTGATGGACGGCATGAACGTCGTCGGCGACCTCTTCGGCTCCGGCAAGATGTTCCTGCCCCAGGTGGTGAAGTCGGCCCGGGTGATGAAGAAGGCCGTCGCGTACCTGCTGCCGTTCATCGAGGCGGAGAAGGCGGGGGCGAGCGAAGCGACGGGGGATGGTCCAGCGTCCGGTTCGTCCAAGTCCAAGGACACCAACGGCACGATCGTGATGGCGACCGTGAAGGGCGACGTCCACGACATCGGCAAGAACATCGTCGGGGTTGTGCTGCAGTGCAACAACTTCGAGGTGATCGACCTCGGTGTGATGGTGCCCGCCGAGAAGATCCTCGCCGCGGCCAAGGAGCACGACGCCGACATCATTGGCCTGTCCGGGCTGATCACCCCGTCGTTGGACGAGATGGCCAACTTTGCCGTCGAGATGGAACGCGAGGGGCTCGAGATTCCGCTGCTGATCGGGGGCGCGACCACCTCGCGCGCCCACACGGCCGTGAAGATATCGCCGCGTCGCAGCGGTCCGGTGGTCTGGGTGAAGGACGCGTCCCGGTCGGTGCCGGTCGCCGCCGCGCTGCTGGACGACAGGCAGCGCCCGGCGTTGCTGGAGGCCACCGAGAAGGACTACGCATCGCTGCGCGAACGGCACGCCCAGAAGAACGAGCGGCCGATGCTGACGCTGGAGAAGGCGCGCGCCAACCGGACGCCGATCGAGTGGGACGGCTACACCCCGCCGGTGCCGGCCCAGGGGCTGGGCGTGCGGGTTTTTCAGGATTACGACCTGGCCGAGTTGCGCGAATACATCGACTGGCAGCCGTTTTTCAACGCCTGGGAGATGAAGGGCCGCTTCCCCGACATCCTCAACAACCCGGCCACGGGCGAGGCCGCCCGCAAGCTGTACGACGACGCCCAGGAGATGCTCGACACGCTGATCAAGGAGAAGTGGCTGACCGCCAACGGCGTGATCGGCTTTTTCCCGGCCAACGCCATGGGGGACGACATCGAGGTCTACACCGACGACACCCGGACCGAGGTGCTGACCAGGCTGCACAACCTGCGCCAGCAGGGCGAGCACCGCGAGGGCATCCCGAACCGCTCGCTGGGCGACTACATCGCCCCCAAGGACACAGGTCTGGCCGACTACGTCGGCGCGTTCGCCGTCACTTCGGGGCTCGGCAGCGGAGAAAAGATCGCGGAGTTCAAGGCGGCCCTCGACGACTACAGCGCCATCCTGCTGGAGTCGGTCGCCGACCGGCTGGCGGAGGCTTTCGCCGAGCGGATGCACCAACGGGTCCGCAAGGAGTTCTGGGGATTCCAGCCGGACGAGCAGCTGGACAACGAGGCACTCATCGACGAGAAGTACCGCGGAATCCGCCCCGCCCCCGGCTACCCGGCCTGCCCGGAACACACCGAGAAGGTGACGCTCTGGAAGCTGATGGACGTGAAGGAGCGCACCGGCATCGAGCTGACCGAGTCGATGGCGATGTGGCCCGGCGCCGCCGTCAGCGGCTGGTATTTCTCGCACCCGCAGTCGCAGTACTTCGTGGTCGGCCGGCTGGCCCAGGACCAGGTCGCCGACTACGCCAAGCGCAAGGGCTGGACCCTGGCCGAAGCGGAGCGCTGGCTCGCCCCCAACCTCGGTTACAACCCGGAGGACTGAGTCCTACGTTGGTTGCGTTCCGCTGCGCAGGGACCACATCTTTTGCCCGCCTTCGAGCGACAACTCGCCAGGGCGGTTGAGGCCTTCGGGGGTTGTCGCTCAGAGGCGGGCAGTTGGACTATCCACCCGGCCGGGTGGAGCGCTGCTAGATGCGCAGCACCGGCGCGAGGGCGGACAGTGGGATGTGCGCCTGCACGGTGCCCCCGTCCATGTACCACTGCATGACACCGGGGGTGAAATTGATCGGACTGTCATGCCCCACCGGGTAGTCCGGCATGTACAGGATCAACTCGTCGGGAGTCACCGCCCACGCCTTGTACGCCCCGGAGTAGACCTTGTCCGGGGTCCAGCGGTCGATGACGAAGGGGTAGCTTCCCGGGTCGTGTGGCGGCGGCGCCTGGTTCAGCGCGGTCTCGATAAACGGTTGGGCCAGTGGGGGAATGGCGGTCAGTGGATTCGACGTCGTCAGGTCGGCCAGCTGCACCCGCCGGCCGCTCGCCATGTCGAACGTGAAGGTCCGGTAGGCATTGTTGAATTGGGGCCCGTCGGCGTGGTAATCCTCGTGGAACACCGCGCTGAGCAGGTTGGCATGCCGGAAGATCTCGAAATTCTCCTCGCCATAGCTGTCGGCGGCCATGCTGCCGTTGGCGCTCTTCCAATTGTTGACCAGGGTGTGTAGGTAGTCGCGGATCACCGGCCCTGTGGTCGGATTGTCGACCAGGTCGTCGGGCACAGCGACCTTGATGTCGCGCACGGCGTTGCGTTCCGAGGTCACCGCGGAGTGGCAGTATTGGCCGTCCCAGTCACCGCCGAGTTCGCCGCAGAACGACGGCGCCGAAGCGCGGGTGGTGGGGGTGCCGGGAATCGTTGCGGCCGCGATTAATAGGAACACCGCCGACAGTCTTTTGAGCATGAGATGCCTCCGCTCGGCTCAGAGGAGTTGGACCTTGCTTGCCCGCCAGCGACCGTCGACCTTCTCCATGGTCATCTTGATCCTGCTGCGGTCGATGCGCGGGTCGGGTGCGGCCGCGTTGGTGACCGTCTGGTCGATGAAGAGCAGCACGACCACCTTGCCGCTGGACTCGGACTGGATGGCCGAGTCGACCACCACGCCGTGCGCGGTGGCCTTGTTGTCGATCAGCAGCTGCCGAAGCTTGACGCTCGACTGCGTGTACATGTCCTTGAATTCGCCGGTCGCTCCGTCGAGCACCTGCTTGAAGTTCTCGTCGACCTTGTTCGAATCGATGCTCGTCAGCACCTGCGCATAGGCGATGGCCGCCTGTCGGGCCTGTTCACCCGCCGCCTTCAGCTGATGGTCTTGCCACTGCCGCCACCCGAGGAGCCCCGAAACGGCAAGCGAGACAACGAGTAACGCCGGCAACGCGCTGCGACGCAGATACTTGCGCCAGGGCCGCTTGGCGCGCTCGGTCTTGGGACGCTTGCTCTTGAGCAGGTCGCCTTGGTCATCCTCGTCATCGGCCGGATCATCGGCCGGATTGTCGGCCGGCTCGTCACCCTCGTCGGTGGTCGCGTCGTCCTCGGGTGCGCCCGCGGATTCGTCGGCCCGCATCTCCTCGGCGTTTTTGCTTGCGACTTCCGATTTTTCGGTCCCCGCTTCCGCCTCGGTTTCGGTTTCGGTTTCGGTTTCGGTGTCGGCTTTCGGGTTCTTCTTGGTAGTCACGACCACGATCATCTCCTAGAGGTCGACTCAGCTCGTTTGCGGCTCAGTGTGGCGGTTCGATCGGCAGCTGCGGACCGCCGTAGGGGGTGGGAATGGTATAGCGGCCACGCGGAGTCGGGTCGGTCCGCTCGCCAAGGTTTGCCCCCGGCGGTGGGCCTGCGGTGTCGTCGCCACCGGGCCGTGGCGCATTCTTGGCACCGCGGATCGAGACCGCCGGGTCGTCATCGCGGCAGTAGGTGTATTTGAACGGTTCGTAGTAGTCGGCGGCGGAAGAGGCGTGCGAGGGCGTCCCGTAGTCGCACACGTAACGGGGGTAAAGGTCGGCCGTCGCCCAGACGCCGTTGTCGTGGAAGGCGCTCGCCACCGCGTCCAATACCGATCCGCGGTAGTCGGGGAACAGCGCGTTGAGCGCCGGCACCCGCAGATAGAACAGCTGCGACATGGTGGCCATGCTGCCCAGCAACTGCACCATGGTGTCGGAGTTGTCGGCGAACAGATTGTCGACAGCCGACAGGGTGCGCGGCGTTTGCCCAGTCAACCGGCGATAGCCGGCCTGCATTCGGGCCACCCCGGTCAGCGTTTGGTTGAGTTCCTTTGCTGCAGAGCCTATTCCGTTGTTCTTGTCGCTGGCCAAGGTGAGCACGACGCGGCTGGTCTTGATGATGCTGGTGGTTTGGGGCAGCACTGAGTCCAGCGTCGAAAGCAGAAACGTGCCGCCGTCGACGATGGCGGTCAGCTTCGCCGGACCCTCCCTGCTCAGGCTCAATTCCTTCTTGATCACCTCGATCTTGTGCGGGTCCACCTGGGCCAGCAGCCCGTCGGCATCACCGAGTAACTGCGCCAAGCTGACCGGGACGGTGGTGTGGTCCAGGCCGATGAGGCTGCCGTCATGCAGATACGGGCCTGCGTCGGACGCGGCTTCGAAGTTGATGTACTGCTCACCGGCCGGCGAGAGGGCTGACACATGCACGACGCTGTTCGCCGGGATGCGTACCTTCGACGTGATGCTGGCGACGGCGTTCACCCCGTTGTCGGTGATCTGTAGCGACTCGACGCGGCCGATGCGGACTCCGCGCAGTGCGACGTCCTGATTGGGCAGCAGGCCACCGGATTCCGCCAACTGCACGGTTACGCGGTAGGAGGACGCGAAGGGCTTTACCCGCAGCGCGCCGATGAGCAGATAGGCGGTCGCAACGACAAGGATGAGCACCAATCCGGCCACCGACAGCCAGACCTGTTGCCGGTGACCTGTGCGCACTGCCCGGACAACGACGTTGGCGAAGGCGCGCATCATGGTTGCGCTCCTGGTGGTGGCGGCGGTCCTGGCGGTGGCGGGGGTGAAGCCGGCGGGGGGGCGGGGGCGACATCGATTTGGCCCGGGATGTTCGGGTCCGGGATGACTGGAACCTGCGGCGAATTCGGGCCCCGGCCGACTACGCGTTCCTGCAGCCGCCACAGGGTGTACTTGAGGGTGCCGACGAGCAGGTTCACGTTGTAGTGATGCGGTCCGTGCAGTCCGATGTCACCGGGGAATCCTATATCGGGCAGCGACCCGAGCATGATCTTGTCCACGCTGACATTCACCGAAATCGAGTTTCCCGCTGTCGATTTGACCAATGCGGGGATCAACCGGTTTATCGACGTCCAGCTGGTATCGGGACTCATCGCAACGTCGTTGGCGGCCCCGGCGATCGTGTTCAGGTCGCGGATCATGCTGCGGCCGCTGTTGTCGGTTCCGCCGATCGACGGGAACCTGGCCAGTAACCGGGAGGTGTCACCCACCTGTACGGCCAGGTTGGAAAGTTGACTGGTGTTGTCGGCCAGGGCCGAAGTGGCGGGTTTGGCGGCGACCATCAGCTCACTGATGGTCTGGTTCTTGGCGTCGAGTTGGTCGGCCAGCCGCGACAATTGGGTCAGCGCCTGCGAGATCTGATCGGACCGGGCGTCCAGCGTCCCGAGCAGCTCGTTGGACTTGCGGATCATGTCCCCGAATGCCTGGCCCTGGTCGCCGGTCGCCTTGCCGAAACCGTTGATGATGTTGGTGAAATTGCGTACCGCGCCGCCGTTCACCAGGATCGCCGCCGAGCTCAGCACCGACTCGACGGTCGCGGCGGCCGCGGTCGAATCCAGGCCGATCGTGTCGCCGTTGTGCAGCAGCGGCGTGTCAGCGGGATCGCTTGCGGGTGGTTTCAGCGCGACGAACACGTCGCCCAGCGGTGTCGCGGTGCGCAGTTCGGCGGTGCTGCCCCGCGGCAGTTGCACGCCGTCCCGGATTCGCAGCCGGGTGACTGCGGTGTAGTTGCGGGCGGCCATCGATTCGAGCTGCCCGACGTCGGCGCCGGCGAGCTTGACCTTGGCGTTCATCGGCAGGTTGAGCGCGTTGGAGAACACCGCGTTCAGCGAATACCCGCCCGAGCCCAGCTCCGGCGCCGGAAGCGGCAAGCTGGCAAGGCCGTTCGTACCGCAACCCGCGGTGACCACCGCCGCGGCAACTACCGTCAGAATGCTCCGCGCGCGCGTTGTCATCATTTCTGCCCCATGGCGGCCAAACCGTCGAGCACATAGGTCAACCCGAAATCGGGCCCGAAGTCCTGGATGGTGCCGGTGCTACAGCCGAGTTGTCTAAGGCCCATCAGGTTGCAGATTTCTTTGGTGTATTGGCTGTCGAAAAGCAACCGGTCCGTGAGAAAGCGGGCCCGAACGCTGCCGTTCGCCCGGTCGACCATGTTGTAGGCGTTATCCGCTACCAGCGGAGCCAGATCCAGGAGCTCGGCCAAGTTGCGCTGCTCATCGGTCACCGTCTTCAACGTGTCATTGCCATGAAGAACGGCCTGTTTGACATTGTCCCGGTTTTCGTCGAGCAGGTCGCCTGCCCGTTGGATCAGTTGGTCGAGTTTGCGTCCCGTGCTGCCGCTGCCAAGGTCCTCATCGGCCATGATCTCGCTGACTTGGTGAATGGTGGAAGCGAATTCACGCAATTTCGTGTCATTGGTAGCCACAGCGTCGAACAGCGTGCTGAGATTTTTGACGATCGTGGTGATCTGCTCGCGGGTCGCCGCGCCACCGTCGCTGGACAGCCGCAGCGCCTTGGACAGCTCACCCAGCGCAGCCTTGATCTTTTCACCGTTCCCGTTGACCACCTCGGTGCCGCCGTTGAGCACGTCGGCGATCGGCCCACCGCCGTGGCCGTCACCCTCGAGCGACTTGGTCACCTTGTCCAAAACGTTGAGGACGCTGCTGAATTCGACGGGCGTCTTGGTCCGGGGCAGTCCGATGGTGTCGTGGTTCTCCAGGGTCGGTCCGCCATGATAGGGCGGTGTGAGCTCGATCTGCCTATCGGTGAGGATGGAGGTCGACACCGTGACGGCCTGGGCGGTGGCGGGCACTTTGACGTGCCGGTCGATGGTGAACTCGACTTCGACATAGCCGCCCTTGGGCGTGATCTTGGTGACCTTGCCCACCGGCATGCCCAGCACCGCCACCTCATTGCCCTCGTAGAGTCCTGAGGCGCTGTCGAATTGGGCGGTCACCGCGATCGTGTCGTCGTCGGAACTCAGAGTCCACCAACCGATTCCGACCGCCGCGGCAATGACCGCGACCGCGGCGACGATGGCCAGCGACCTGGCGCCGAGGCGCCTCACTTGCAGTCCTTGAAGTACTGGATCATGCCGAACTGCTTGGCGCGGCCGCTTATTGCGCACATCCACGAGTCGATCGCCGGAACGTTGGGGGCGTTGAAATTGATCGCGTTGCCGTCACCGGTGAGGTTGGCCGCCTCGCGGAAGAAGATCGGGCTTATCTGCAGCATGCTGTGCAGCAGGTCGTCGTGTTGCGACATCAGGTTGGTGAAGTCGCGCATGTCTGTGATCAGCGCGTCCAGACCGGAGCGATCGTTGACCACGACCTGGCTCATCGTGTCGACCAAGTTCGACAAGGATTGCATCATCGCGTGGAAAACGGCGCGCCGCGCGACGAATTGGCCCAGCAGGTCTTGCCCCTGGTCGACCAGAGCGCCGATGCCGGCCTGCTGGCGCCGCAGCGTGTTGGTCACCTGCTCGGTGCTGTGCAGCAGCTGTCCCAGCTGGTCGCGTCGTTCCGCAATGATTGACGATAATGTGTTGATGTTCGTGATCGCTTGTGGCACAACGGTGGGCAGGCCCTCGAGCTGCTTGCCAAGCACCGCCAGCGATTGCGCGAACCTGTCGGAGTCGACCTGCTCGAAAGTGGTGGTGGCGTCCTGCAGCGCAGCCTGCAGGTCGTAGGGCACCTCGGTGTGCGCAAGGTCGAACGTGTTGTTGGGCAGATGCGCCGGGCCGTCGGGTTCCAGCGCGAGGTAGCGCGAACCCAGGATGGTAGTGACCTTGATCTGTGCTCGGGAGTCCTTGCCCAGCTTGATGTTGTCGCGGACCTTCAGGCCCGCCTCGACGTGGTCTCCGACGAGTTTCATGCTGGTGACGTTGCCCACTGGGACGCCCGCGACCACGATCGGGTTGCCGCCCCGCAGCGAGGCCGCCTGGAGAAACTCCGCGGTGTAATGCCGATAGCCGGCGCCGATCGCATGCACCAACAGCATCACCGAAATCACCACCGCGACCACCGCGATGGCGATGAATCCGAGCCAGGTCTTGTTGTAGCTTTCCAGCGGACGGCTCTTCATACCCGAAAGCCGTTGCCGTAGTGACGCGTCAGCCATCGACCGTGCTCCTGCAGCGCGGGGTGTGCCAGGCTCTGTTGCCCGGTGTGGCGGCGTTGATGATGACCGGCACCACATCGTTGAGCCCGGGGAAGAAGCCCATGAAGTTTACGTCGCACACGTAGGCATTGCCGTAGGCGCCCTGATTGCCCACTCGGGTGAGGCCTTTCAGCAGCAACGGGATGTTGTCGCCGAAGAATGCCACCTGCGGTTCGACGTCCATGATGTGTTTGGCGACACCAGGTTGACGATCGATGAATTCGCGCAAGGCCGGGTACACGTCCGTCGCCGATGCCGAGAGCCGGTTGGTCACCCGGGCCAGCGAACCAACCGAAGCGACCAGGTCCGGACGCCGCCGGTCGAGCTCGCCGACGACGCTGCGGGCCTGCGTGATGACCCCATCAAGATTGTCGTTTTGTTGGGCCAGGTTGCCGACAACCTTGTCGAGGTTGGTGATCACGCTGCCGAGGGCCTGATCGCGGCCCGCGAAAGTCTGTGTGAGCGTGGAGGTCTGGCCGACCAGAGTGGTAAGCGACGACGTGTCGCCTTGCAGCGACTGAATGATGCCCTTCGTGAGGTTGTCGGCGTCATGGGGGTTCAGCAGGCTGAACAACGGTTCGTAGCCGTTGAGCAGCGTGGTCACGTCGAAAGACGGCTCGGTGCGCTGCAGCGGGATTGTGCTGCCCGGGGGAAGCAGCGCCGGACTGCCTTCCTTGCCGAGGGACAGTCCAAGGTAACGCTGCCCAACGATGTTCTGGTAGGTCACTGACGCGAGCGTGTTTCCGAACAGCCGCTGTTCGGACTGCACCACAAACGAGACCTTCGCCAATTTGCCGTCGAGTTCGACCTTTTCGACGCGGCCCACGCGGACCCCGGCCATGCGGACGTCGTCGCCTTCGCGCAGTCCATACACGTCGCTGAACACCGCCGAATACCTGCTGGTGTCACCGGCCACGTCACGCCGCAGGCTCACATACACCAGCCAGGTCAGCGTCAACGCAACGATCATGAACAGGGTCAGCGCAATGAGTGGGCCGCGAAACTTCATGAGCATCTCATTCGGCATCTCCGGGCGGATGGGCTAGTGACACCGTGGTGCCGCGGGCGACCGGGCCCAGCAGCAACTCGGTGGCTTCGGTGGCGGGCGCGCCGGTGATCACGCCCAACATGTTTCGCTCGTACTGGCTCCCAACAGGTCCCACGTTGCCCCCGAAAGAGGCCTGCGGAATCCAAGGGGCCTTGTTGGGTGCCACCGGCGCGACCCACGGCTGGTGCTCCTGTGGCGTCGCGGGCGCCCCAGGCGAGGGGTTATCGGGATTCGCACTGCCAGGCACCGGCGGTGACGGCGTAATCCCCGGGGCCAGTGGGGGGTTCGGATCGGACAGATTGGGATTCGGGTTGATCAGCGGCGGGCCCACCGCGACAAGGTTCCCGTCCGGACCGATCACCGTCCCGGGCGGCGGTGCCAGATCCTTGGGCGGGTGATAGTTCTGTGGCAGCAGTACTTCGGGCAGGTCGGGCCGCACCGGAATCAGCGGTGCGGTAAAGCAGCTGGGTCCCTTCAGTTCGCCGTAGTGCGGACAGTCAGCACGCGTGTAGGTGGAGCTGGGCGTGAACGTGAGCATCGCGCGCATGTTGCCGAGGTTTGTCCTGGGGTTCCAGACCTGCTGCATGAATTGGTTGGCCAGGTTGTCCAATTTGGTGACCGCGGGCACGAAGTTGTTCGACTTCTGCGCCAGCACACCGAATACCGGTGTGAAGTCGGTCGTGATCTTGATGAGTTGGTCGATGTGGTTGTTGAACGATTGGCGTGTGGTGTCGACCGTGTGGTCGGCGCCCGACAGCAGCGAAGCCAACTGTCCGCGGGTCTCGGCGAAGGTCTGCATCGGCTCGACGGCCTGATGCAATGCATCGAGAAGGTCGGGCGCCGTCTGGGCGAGCCCTGTCGTGGCATCGAGCAGCGCCGATACGGTCGAGGGCCCGGCGTCAGTGCTGACGATCGAATTGAGTTGATCGAGAGTGCGATTCAGTTGCGCACCGGCATTCAGCAGGCTGACGCGGCGGTGGTCGGTGGCGGCACCCAGGGCGGCCAATATGCCGACCGACCGGTCGTCGCGGCCGCGCCCCGCGGCGGCGAGCAGGTCGCGCAGCTTGCTGACGGTTGTCTGGAAAAGGACGGTCGGCAAACGCTTGTCTTCCAAGATATGGGCGCCGTCGCGGATTTTCATGCCCGGACCGTTGCCCACCAGTTGGACCGACGACACGGCGAAAACGTTGCTGGGCACTACGCGCGCCGTCACGCTGGCCGGAATCGACTTGGCGTAGTCCTGCTTGAGGTCGATGTGGACGTAGTTGGGCTTGCCGTGTGCTGCCGGGACGACACCGTTGACCATTCCGACGAGCACGCCGTGGTATTTGACGTCGGACTTCTGCGGAAGGCCATCGCCCACGTTGACCAGGTCGGCCACGACTCGCACGTAATCGTCAAGCTTGCCAGTCGATTTCACCACCATCGCGGTGGTGACCAGGGCGCTGACGGCCACGACCGCGATGCCGATGCTGAGCAGCTGCCGGTCTGAGGGCCCGCGGCCGTCCAGCTCAAAGGAATTGGGCATGTTCCACCGACCTAGCCGCCGAACCTTGCGCCCGCGTCGACGCCCCACAGTGCCATGGTGAGCAGCATGTTCGCGATGATCACGACGGTGATGCTGGCCCGCATGCCGTGCCCTGCGGCAACCCCGACTCCTTCGGGCCCGCCACTCGCGTAATACCCGTAGTAGCACTGGATCGTCGACGCGATCCACACGAAGATGACGGCCTTGATCAACGAATAGACGATGTCCTGGCCGGCCAACATCAGCGTGAAGTAGTGCAGGTAGGAACCCGTCGAGCCGCCGCTGCCGATGCCGACCACGATCTGTGTGCTCAGGTATCCGATCGCCAGGCATGCGGCGTACAGCGGGACGATCGCCACCACCGAAGCGATCAGCCGGGTGGTCACGAGGTAGGGGATCGGCCGGATGGCAATCGATTCCATCGCGTCGATCTCCTCGGCGATGCGCATGGATCCCAACTGCGCGGTGAAGCGGCAGCCGCCCTGCATGGCGAAGGCGAGTGACGCCATCAGGGGGGCCAGCTCGCGGGTGTTGACCAGTGACGAGACGAACCCGGTGGCCGGCCCGAGCCCGAGCAGGTTCAAGAAGTTGTAGCCCTCGATGCCGACGAGGGCGCCGACGGTCATGCCGAGCACGACGGCCACACCGGCGGTGCCCCCACCCACCACGATCGAGCCGTTGCCCCAGGTGATGTTCGACAGCAGCCGCAGGAATTCGGCACTGTACTGGCGCAGGGCGACTGGCACGCCGTTCAGCGCCCGGACGAAGAAGACGAGCAGGTGGCCGAGCCGGATGATCGGGACTCGCCCCCGGCGGTAAAGGCGAACGAGCGGTACCGAAATCGGTGCGAAGGGCCGATAAGCGGTAGCCGTCACGTCACAGCCCCGTCCTGGGCGACAACATGATGTAGAGCTGGCTGATGGCGACGTTGACGATCATCAATATCAGGATCGCCTCGACGACAGCGGCATTCACCGAGTTCGCGACACCGGTCGGGCCGCCCTTGGTGGACAAGCCTTTCTGGCTCGACACGATGGCCACGATGGCGCCGAACACGACGGCCTTGATCAGCGCCAAGATCATGTCGCCGGTCGTGGCGAACGACGCGAACGTCGACACGAAGCTGCCCGGCGCCCCGTTCTGGAAGTACACGTTGAACATGTAGCTGGCGAAGAATCCGGCGAAGCACACGACGCCGGTGAGCGCCACGCCGATCATCACCGCCGCGGCGAGGCGGGGGACGACCAAGCGGCGGATCACTGAGACGCCCATCACCTCCATCGCGTCGGTCTCTTCGCGCATCGTGCGCGAACCCAGGTCCGCGGTGATCGCCGACCCGACGGCCGATGCCATCAGGACCGCGGCCACCAGCGATGCCCCCTGGCGGATGACCGCGAGCCCGCTGGCCGCCCCGGCCAGCGACGTGGCACCGACCTGGCCGGCCAGCAACGCGAACTGGATGGACAGGGTGACGCTGATCGGCAGCGACACCAGGATCGTCGGCAACACCGCGGTGCCGGCCATGAACGCGCCCTGCCGGACGAACTCCTGCCACTGGAACCGCCCGGTCGCCAGGTCGTAGAAGAAATATTGTGCGGTTCGCACACCCAGCACGAACTGTTCACCTACGGTCGTCATCGAGGCGACGGGGTGGCGTCTGACGTACCCGATAGACCAGTTCCGGATGGCCGTAAAGCCGTCAAGCTGTGCAGTCGTCATAGCGGCGTGACCTGCGGTCGGTGTAGCAAACCCATCACAGGCATCATCGCGTACCTGCTACAGCTTTCATCGGCCATCTTCCACCCCTAAGCCCCCGAGTGCCGAGCAGCAGACCGGTAGTCGGCGGTGAGACTATCCTTATTAAAATAGTGTCAATAAGGTTCCGAGACTCCGCAGCTCATCGGTGTGCGCTGCATCACGTTAGCCTACTTGATAGGGACTTTCAATAGTGTAGAGTCACTCACCTGAGTTGGTCGCTGAACGGCACAGTGGGGTTTCCAAGTCGGATTGACGAAGGTGGTGGGATGCCCTCAGCAAACACCGGTTCGTTGCGAGACCGGCGCCGTGCCGAGCTGCTTTCGCAGATTCAACACACCGCGCACCAACTTTTCGCCGAACGTGGATTCGATGCGGTAACCACCGAGGAGATCGCCGAAGCCGCCGGAATCTCGATCAGTACCTACTTCAGGCACGCGCCCACCAAGGAGGGCCTGCTGATCGATCCGGTCCGCGAGGCCGCCGCGGAGATCTCGGATGCCTACAACGAGAGACCGCCACACGAGTCGCCGGTCGAAGCGCTGATCCAGCTGTTCGTCACACACGCCAGCGATGTCAGCGAGGTCGACAACCTCCAGACGTGGCTACAGGCGGCCGCCACCGCACCCCATCTGCTGAGCAAGTCGGTGCTGATCAGCGAAGCCGATCACCAGAAGTTGATCGAACAGGTCGCCTCTCGCATGAATGTAAATGGCGCAGTTGACATCCGGCCCGCACTATTGGTCCACACCGGCTTGGCCACGGTCAAATTCGTCCTCGACGGGTGGCTGACCTCGGACATCGCCGCGAGCCCGCCCTTTCACGTGCAGTTGGAAGAAGCGTTGCGCATGACACTCGCCGGATTCGGCTGACGAAGCGGCTCAAAATGTAGCTGCGCTCAACTGCCGTGACTTTGCTCGCTACCGCGTGAAACAATCGCTGGCCGTGAAGACCTTTGAGGATCTGTTCGCCGAACTGGGCGAGCGTGCCCGTACTCGGCCGGCCGGCAGCGCAACGGTCGCTGCGCTGGACGGTGGTGTCCACGGACTGGGTAAGAAGATCCTCGAGGAAGCCGGCGAAGTGTGGCTGGCCGCCGAACACGAATCCGACGATGCGCTGGCCGAGGAGATCAGCCAGTTGCTCTACTGGGCACAGGTGTTGATGGTGGCGCGCGGACTGACCCTCGACGACG
The DNA here is from genome assembly GCF_035617725.1 of Mycobacterium sp. 94-17. Lineage (NCBI taxonomy): Bacteria > Bacillati > Actinomycetota > Actinomycetes > Mycobacteriales > Mycobacteriaceae > Mycobacterium > Mycobacterium sp. 94-17. Next base: position 54,112 of record NZ_JAPIYN010000023.1, on the reverse strand, counting down.
TGTACCGGAAGCTGTGACCATGCTGCGGGTTGCGGTTCCCAACAAGGGCACGCTGAGCGAGCCGGCCAGCGAGATTCTCGCGGAGGCGGGCTACCGGCGCCGCACCGATGCCAAAGACCTCACCGTCATCGATCCGGCAAACCAGGTCGAGTTTTTCTTCCTGCGGCCCAAAGATATTGCCATCTACGTGGGTTCGGGAGAGCTGGATTTCGGTATCACCGGCCGCGACCTGGTAGGCGATTCCGACGCACCGGTGCGTGAACGGCTGGCGTTGGGATTCGGCTCGTCCAGCTTTCGCTACGCCGGACCGGCCGGGCGCGACTGGAAGATCGCCGACCTCGCGGGCAAACGGATCGCCACCGCCTATCCCAATCTGGTTCGAAAAGACTTGGCCGGGCGCGGTATCGAGGCAACCGTCATCAGGCTCGACGGAGCGGTGGAGATCTCGATACAACTGGGCGTGGCCGACGCTATCGCCGACGTGGTGGGTTCCGGGCGCACGCTGAGCCTGCACGACCTCGTCGCCTTCGGCGAACCGCTGTGCGATTCGGAAGCTGTGCTGATCGAGAGCGACAAGAGCAGCAAGACCGGGACGCAGGCGGCGCGCGATCAACTTGTCGCGCGGATTCAGGGCGTGGTGTTCGGCCAGCAATACCTGATGCTCGATTACGACTGCCCCCGCTCGGTGCAGGAAAAGGCCACGGCGATCACGCCGGGGCTGGAGTCGCCCACCATCGCACCCCTGGCAGACCCGGACTGGGTCGCCATCCGTGCGCTAGTGCCGCGTCGGGGCGTCAACGAGATCATGGACGAGTTGGCCGCCATCGGCGCCAAGGCGATCCTCGCGTCCGACATCAGGTTTTGCCGGTTCTGATTGCCCACGCGGTGCAAAAGCCGTTGCTGTGTTAGCGTCCGCCTCGGGGTACTGCCCGGGTTGGCGTGTGGGCCGTACCTGCATCAGTCGCCGGTGTTCGTCTCCCAGGAGGGTCTTCCGTGACACACACACTTGTTGTCTTGCTGGCTTTGCTGATTGGTGTGGTGGCCGGACTGCGGTCACTGACCGCGCCCGCAGTCGTTGCGTGGGCCGCCTACCCCGCTGCTCTTGGCTGGATCGATTTGCACGGCACCTGGGCGGCCTGGATGGCCAGCATCGTCACGGTCATCATCCTCACCGTTCTCGCTGTGGGCGAACTGATCAACGACAAGCTGCCCAAGACGCCCCCCCGCACCGCGACGCCCATTTTCGCGGCCCGGATCGTCCTGGGCGGGCTCGCGGGCGCGGCCCTCGGCGCCTGGCCGCACTGGACGTTCAGCGCGCTGGGAGCTGGCATCATCGGCGCGGTGCTGGGCACCCTCGGCGGCTACCAGGTGCGCAAAAGGCTGGTGGCCGCGACGGGCGGCAAAGACCTGCCGATAGCTCTTCTGGAGGATGTTGTCGCGATCGCGGGTGGGTTCGCCATCGTCGCGGCGACGGGTCATGTGCTGACCGATTTCCTCCTGACCGCGGTGAAGTAACAGCGGTGAAGTGACAGCGGTGAAGTGGGTGAAGTGACAGCGTATTTCGACGCGATCATCGTCGGCGCCGGCCAGGCCGGCCCGCCCCTGGCAGGACGGCTCACCGCCGCCGGGCACCGCGTCGCGGTGGTGGAGCGCAAGCTGATCGGCGGCACCTGCGTCAATTCCGGATGCATCCCCACCAAAACGCTGGTGGCCTCCGCGCACGCCGCGCATCTGGCGCGTCGTGGCGCCGAATACGGCGTGGGGACCGGGCCGGTCAGCGTCGACATGGCGAAGGTGAAGGCCCGCAAGGACGAGATCATGCTCGGCGACCGCGAGGGCGTCGAGAACTGGCTGGAAAACATGAACGGCTGCACCGTGTTTCGCGGTCATGCGGCCTTCGAGGATCCACACACGCTTCGGGTGGGCGAGCATGCGCTGCACGCCGACCGCATCTTCCTCAATGTCGGCGGGCGCGCGGTAGTGCCCGATATCGAGGGCCTGTCCGACGTCGACTTCCTCACCAACGTGTCGATTCTCGAACTGGACAAGGTGCCAACACATCTCGTTATTCTTGGGGGCAGCTACATCGCGCTGGAGTTCGCGCAGATGTACCGGCGGTTCGGAGCCCGCGTGACCGTCGTCGAGCGTGGGCCCCGGCTGGCGTCGCGCGAAGACGAGGACGTCTCGGCCGCCGTGCGCGAAATCCTGCGGGCCGAAGGCATCGACGTCGTCGTCGGCGCCGACGACGTGCGGATAGCCAAGACCGGCAACGGGTTCCAGCTTGTTCCCGGGCGGGGCGCCGCCCCCGTCGAGGGGAGTCATCTGCTGGTCGCGGTTGGCCGACGGCCCAACACCGACGACCTCGGCCTCAAGGCGGCCGGGGTGCACACCGACGCCCGCGGCTACGTCGTGGTCGACGACCAGCTCAAGACCAGCGTCGACCACATCTGGGCGATGGGCGACTGCAATGGCAAGGGTGCGTTCACCCACACCTCCTACAACGACTTCGAGATCGTCGCCGCCAATCTGCTGGACGGTGACCCGCGCCGGGTGAGCGACCGCGTCACCACCTACGCGCTCTACATCGATCCGCCGCTGGGTCGCGCCGGCATGACCGTCAATGAGGTCCGCTCATCCGGGCGCAGGGCGCTGGTCGGCAAGCGGTCGATGACCAGGGTCGGGCGGGCGGTGGAAAAGGGTGAGACACAGGGCTTCATGAAGGTTGTGGTGGACGCCGACACCCGGGAGATCCTGGGGGCCGCCATCCTCGGGGTCGGCGGTGACGAGGCCATTCACGGCATTTTGGACGTGATGTCGGCCAAAGCGCCCTACACCACGCTGTCGCGGACCATGCACATCCATCCCACGGTCAGTGAGTTGATTCCGACCATGCTGCAGGAGCTTTCGCCGCTGGACTAGGGGCGATCGGCCGTCAGGCTGCCGGCTCGGTTGGGTGTGAATCAGGTTGTGCGGCAAAGGATTCCGGCCACCCCGGGTAGGGCGGCGGGGTTCCGCCGAACAGCGGGCAGTGCTGCTGGTGGGGACACCAGTCACACAGCCGGGACTGGGCGGGCCGGAAATCGCCCGTCCGCCCGGCGGATTGGATGGCCCGCCAGATCGCCATCAGGGTCTTCTCGAACCGCAGCAACTCGTCGCGGTCGGGTGTGTAGTCCAGCATCTGGCCGTCGGCCAGATAGATGAGCCGCAACCGAGTGGGCTGCACGCCCCGCGACCGCAACAGCGCCACCGCGTAGAACTTCATCTGGAACATGGCCTTGAACTCGGCCAGCGCCCGCGCGGCCGGCGGCGCCCTGCCCGTCTTGTAGTCCACCACCCGAAGCTCCCCGGTGGCCGCGACGTCGATCCGGTCGATGAAGCCCCGCAGCAGCGTCCCGTCGGCGAGCTCGACCTCGACCCGCTGCTCGCAGCACTCCGGGGTGAACCGGGTGGGGTCCTCGAGCCGGTAATACCCGGCGAGTAACGCCTGCGCCTCGGCGAGCAACTCGGCGCGCTGCGCCGGATCGATCCCGGCGGTCATCTCGGGCCTATCCGCGACGAGCTGGTCCCATGCGGGCTCCACCAGCGACATGGCGGAGTCTGGGCCGCGCTTCTCTGCGGGCAGGCCGTAGAGCTGCTGCAGGGCGGCGTGCACCAGCGACCCGCGCAGCTGCGCGGTCGACGGGGCCTCGGGCAGCCGGTCGATGGCCCGGAACCGGTACAGCAGGGGGCATTGCTTGAAGTCCGCGGCACGCGACGGCGACAGGGCCGGCCGGTACACCTGCCCCACCGGGCGCTCAGCAGCCTGGGGGGCCGACTGCGGCGCCTGCGGCTGGACGATCATGACCGAAGCCTAGGACCGGGCGCCGACAGCCCCCAAACACCTGCGGCGGCGAGTCGGCTGGCACGCTGGACTGCGTGTCCGTAGCCGGCCCGTTCACCGAGGGCGAGCGTGTCCAACTCACCGACGCCAAGGGCCGCCATTACACGGTGGTGCTCACCGCGGGCGCCGAGTTTCACACGCACCGTGGGGCGGTTCCGCACGACGCGCTGATCGGGCTCGAGCCGGGCAGCGTGATCAAGTCCAGCAACAACGCCGTATATCTGGTGATGCGGCCCCTGCTGATCGACTACGTCATGTCGATGCCCCGCGGGCCGCAGGTCATCTATCCCAAGGACGCCGCTCAGATCGTGCACGAGGGCGACATCTTCCCGGGCGCGCGGGTGCTGGAGGCCGGCGCCGGCTCCGGCGCGCTGACCTGCTCGCTGCTGCGCGCGGTCGGGCCGGAAGGCCGGGTGACCTCCTACGAGCAGCGTGCCGATCATGCCGAGCACGCCGAACGCAACGTGTCGGTGTTTCACGGGGGTCGCGCACCCGACAACTGGGAGCTGATCATCAGCGACGTCTCCGACTCCGAGCTGCCGGACCGGTCCTTCGACCGCGCCGTGCTCGACATGCTCGCGCCCTGGGAGGTGCTCGAGTCGGTCGCGCGGCTGCTGATCCCGGGCGGCGTGCTGATGATCTACGTGGCGACCGTCACCCAGCTGTCGCGGGTGGTCGAGGCGCTGCGGGCGCAGCAGTGCTGGACCGAACCACGGTCCTGGGAGACCATGCAGCGCGGCTGGAACGTCGTGGGTCTGGCGGTGCGGCCGCAGCATTCGATGCGCGGCCACACGGCCTTCCTGATCTTCACCCGACGGCTCGCGCCCGGCGTCGTCGCCCCCATGCCGTTGGGTCGCAAACGCGAAGGCCGCGACGGTTAGCCGCGGCCCGACTCACAGGGACTAGCCGAAATCCTCGCTGCGCACCAGCGAGCGTCGCACCGACAGCAGCTCGAACTCGGGATGCGCCGCCACCAACCGCTCGGCCGCATCCAGGACGTCGACGGCGTGGCCCCGGTCGCCGGCCACTGTGGCGACGCCGATGCCCGCCCGGCGGTACAGCTCGTGCGCGCCCGTCTCGGCGGCCGACACACTGAACTTGCGCTGTAGCTCGGCGATGACGGGACGAACTACCGACCGCTTTTGTTTGAGTGATCGCACGTCGCCCAGTAACACGTCGAACTCGAGCCAGCCGATCCACATGCCGCGGGTCAACCCGGCGGGTTGTGCGGCTCGGGGGCCGGCTCCGGTGCAGGGGGCGGTGCGGGCGACGGACTCGCGGGTGGCGGCGCCGGTGCCGGCGGGGCCTCGGGCGGTGGCGGTGCGGGCGGGCCCGCCGGATTGCCCGGCGTCGGAGCAGCCTGCGACTTCCCCAGCGCCAACAGCATCGCGGCGGTTTGCTTCGACAGCTGCCACCCGCCCTGGAACGGAGCGAACTCCATCGGGAAGGTGAAGTTGGCGTTGTTGGCCTGGGCGGTGTGAACGGCGACGGTGGCCTTCACGTTCGACGGATTCTTGTCCGACCACGCGATGTCGTTGGCGTTGAAGGTCATGGGCAGATAGCCGTTGTCGCGCAACGCGTTGGTGAACTTGTCCAGCGGCGCCGCGCTCTCCGGCGTCGCGCCTTCGACCAGGTTCACCTTGCCGGCGCCCGGAACGTTCGGGTCGGCCAGGCGGGCGAGCACGTCGGTGAGGGCTTCGGGTGGCGGCAAGGGGGTGGTGACCGGCGCGGCAACCTGGCTCGACGGGGCCGCCGGCAACGACGAGGTGGCCGACGAATCACTCCTCGGGTGAGTCGACGAACACGCCGCGAGCCCGACCACTGCCAACGCAGTGGCGGCGCTCAACGCTATGGAGAGTGGCCGTTGCATCCTGTCGCCGGCCCGGCTAGGCGGCTCTGGAAGCTTCGCGCGGAAAAGGTGTCGCTAAGGTCGGGCCGATGGGTGCGACGGAGGTGACACCGGCGGCGGAGGCCACGACGGCGATGCGGGCCGAGCCTGTGGTGAGGCTTTTTGCGGTCACTCTGCTGCCTCCCAAGGCCGTTTCGATCATCACGATTAGTGGCCGAGATTACCAGCGTGACGAAAATCTTAACTTTTCGTGGGTATTTGACTACGCACATCAATCGACAATCGCCGGTAGCTTTGAAGTATCCGCCGCGCCAATTCGGTGTGGGAAAGGAGCGCAAGATGGGTAGCTCAGAGCGATCTGATGCTTTCGGAAACCCCCACGAATCCGACATGTCCAACGGCGACGAGGCCGAGCTGGAGCAACTACGCCGCGAGGCAGCGATGTTGCGCGATCAACTCGAACACGCCGTCGGCTCGCATGGCGGCCGCTCCGCGCGCGATGTGCATCAGCTCGAAGCGCGCATCGACTCCCTCGCGTCGCGGAACTCGAAGTTGATGGAGACCCTCAAAGAGGCCCGCCAGCAACTGCTCGCACTGCGTGAGGAAGTCGATCGGCTGGGTCAGCCGCCGAGCGGCTACGGTGTCCTGCTCGGTAGCCACGACGACGACACCGTCGACGTGTTCACCTCCGGCCGCAAGATGCGGCTCACCTGCTCGCCGAACATCGACGTCTCGTTGCTGCGCAAGGGTCAGACGGTCCGCCTCAATGAGGCACTCACCGTCGTCGAGGCCGGGACGTTCGAATCGGTTGGCGAGATATCCACGCTGCGGGAGTTGCTGGCTGACGGGCATCGGGCGCTGGTCGTGGGGCACGCCGACGAGGAACGCATCGTGTGGCTGGCCGAGCCGCTGGTCGCAGAGGATCTGCCGGAAGGCCATGCCGACGCGCTCAACGACGACACCCGGCCCCGGAAGCTGCGGCCCGGAGACTCGTTGTTGGTCGATACCAAGGCCGGCTATGCCTTCGAGCGCATCCCCAAGGCCGAGGTCGAGGACCTGGTGCTCGAAGAGGTGCCCGATGTCAGCTATGAGGACATCGGTGGCCTCACCCGCCAGATCGAGCAGATCCGCGACGCGGTGGAGCTGCCGTTCCTGCACAAAGAGCTCTACCGCGAGTACGCGCTGCGGCCGCCCAAAGGTGTGCTGCTCTACGGTCCGCCCGGTTGCGGTAAAACGCTGATCGCGAAGGCCGTGGCCAACTCGTTGGCCAAGAAGATGGCCGAGGTGCGCGGCGACGACGCCCGCGAGGCCAAGTCCTACTTCTTGAACATCAAGGGCCCTGAACTGCTCAACAAGTTCGTCGGTGAGACCGAGCGGCACATCCGGCTGATCTTTCAGCGTGCCCGCGAGAAGGCGTCGGAAGGCACACCCGTGATCGTGTTCTTCGACGAGATGGACTCGATCTTCCGCACCCGCGGCACGGGCGTGTCCTCGGACGTCGAGACCACGGTCGTTCCGCAGTTGTTGTCCGAGATCGACGGCGTCGAGGGGCTCGAGAACGTCATCGTGATCGGCGCCTCCAACCGCGAGGACATGATCGATCCGGCCATCCTGCGGCCCGGCCGCCTGGACGTGAAGATCAAGATCGAGCGTCCCGACGCCGAAGCGGCACAGGACATCTTCTCCAAGTACCTGGTCGACACGCTGCCGGTGCACGCAGACGACCTCGCCGAGTTCGACGGCGACCGCGGCGCCTGCATCAGGGCGATGATCGAGAAGGTCGTCGAGCGGATGTACGCCGAGATCGACGACAACCGGTTCCTGGAGGTCACCTACGCCAACGGTGACAAGGAAGTCATGTACTTCAAGGACTTCAACTCCGGGGCGATGATCCAAAACGTCGTCGACCGCGCGAAGAAGAACGCGATCAAGTCCGTACTGGAGACCGGCCAGCCCGGTCTGCGAATCCAGCACCTGCTCGACTCGATCGTCGACGAGTTCGCCGAGAACGAGGACCTGCCCAACACCACCAATCCCGATGACTGGGCGCGGATCTCGGGCAAGAAGGGCGAGCGGATCGTCTACATCCGGACCCTGGTCACCGGCAAGAGCTCGAGCGCGTCGCGGGCCATCGACACCGAATCCAACCTGGGTCAGTACCTGTAGCCGGCGCACGGGACGCTTGCTCGCGCGACAGGTAAACCGCGTGCACGACACGCCGCTTGGGCGGGTGTGCGTGGTTTGTCTCTCGGCAGCGCCGCAATCAGCCCGTCACCAGCGAATAGCTGTTGGTCAGATTGTCCTGCAGAACTTGGGCGGACCGCTGGGTCGTGTCCACGCGCAGTTCGTCGCTGAGCACGCGCGATTGGTAGGCCCATCCGGCCGGCAGGTCGAGCCGGTCGGCGAGTCCCGGTAGGTCCGCACGCGACAAGGTGGCGTCGGCGACCTGGCTCCAGGTCTGCATGATCCAGCGCTGGTTCTGGGGATCGATGAGTTCGTACACCTCTTCGCCGGCATTGAACACGAAAACCGTGTGGCGGCTGACCGTGTTGGGAACGTACGGCGACGGGTTCATCGACGACAGCAGGACGGTGGCCTGCTGGATCATCTCGATCCCGCCGAAGGATTTCGTGATTTGCGGGCCCAGGGTTGGTTTTTCGATCGCGTTCATCAGCCAATATCGGGGGCCGTTGAGCAGGGCCGCGGCCGCCCCGTGTTCGGTGGCGATGGCGTGCGCGTCCAGCACCGACCACAGTTCTTGAGGACAGTCGTTGAGCGGAAAGCTGTTGTAAACCGTTGCCTGGGGGCCCGCCTCGCCGGGCGTCACGAGGAGCACCTCCCCGTAACGCTTTCCGGACAGGTCGAGTGCGTGCTTGCCGGCGGCGCGGCCGGATTCGGGGGCGGACACAGGGTGAAATTAATCACTGGTGTCGGAGCCGTCAACACGACGGACCGCGACACGGCGGTCGCGGTTGCGCCGCCACCACCGGAGTGCCTGTGCCGCAGCAGTCTCCATGCCGCGAACGAGCGCATGGCGCGCTCCCGCGCGCCCCGCTTTGCGGGGCGCTTCGTCGCCCGGCTGGGCTGATGGGCCGGCTCCTGCGCGCCCCGCTTTGCGGGGCGCTTCGTCGCCCGGCCTACGCTGAGGTCATGCAACGGATTATCGGGACGGAGGTCGAATACGGCATTTCATCGCCATCGGACCCGACGGCCAATCCGATCCTCACCTCGACGCAGGCGGTATTGGCTTATGCGGCAGCGGCGGGCATTCAGCGCGCCAAGCGAACTCGCTGGGATTACGAGGTGGAATCGCCGTTGCGGGATGCCCGCGGCTTCGACCTGAGCCGCTCGGCCGGCCCGCCCCCGGTCGTCGACGCCGACGAGGTCGGCGCGGCGAACATGATCTTGACCAACGGCGCGCGGCTCTACGTCGACCACGCGCACCCCGAATACTCCGCACCCGAGTGCACCGACCCGCTCGACGCGGTGATCTGGGACAAGGCAGGCGAGCGCGTGATGGAGGCCGCCGCGCGCCATGTCGCCAGCGTGCCCGGGGCCGCAAAGCTGCAGCTCTACAAGAACAACGTCGACGGCAAGGGCGCGTCGTACGGATCGCACGAGAACTATCTGATGTCGCGGCAGACGCCGTTTTCGGCCATCATCGCCGGGCTGACACCCTTTCTGGTCTCCCGCCAGGTGGTCACCGGCTCCGGTCGGGTCGGCATCGGGCCCTCCGGCGACGAGCCCGGATTTCAGCTGTCCCAGCGCTCGGACTACATCGAGGTCGAGGTCGGCCTCGAGACCACGCTCAAACGCGGCATCATCAACACCCGCGACGAACCGCACGCCGACGCCGACCGGTACCGGCGGCTGCACGTCATCATCGGCGACGCCAACCTCGCCGAGACGTCCACCTATCTGAAACTGGGCACCACGGCGCTGGTGCTGGACCTCATCGAGGAGGGCCCGGCGCACGGCATCGACCTCAGCGATCTGGCGCTGGCGCGGCCGGTGCACGCGGTTCACGCGGTCAGTCGCGACCCTTCGCTGCGTGCCGTCGTGGCCCTGGCCGATGGTCGCGAGCTGACCGGCCTTGCGCTGCAACGGGTTTACCTCGATCGGGTGGCCAAGCTGGTCGACAGCCGGGACCGCGACCCGCGCGCGTCCGACGTCGTAGAAACCTGGGCGCATGTTCTCGACCAGCTCGAGCGCGACCCGATGGAGTGCGCCGAGATACTCGACTGGCCGGCCAAGCTGCGCCTGCTCGAAGGATTCCGGCAGCGCGAGAACCTGAGCTGGTCGGCGCCGCGACTGCATCTGGTGGACCTGCAGTACTCCGACGTCCGGCTGGACAAGGGCCTGTACAACCGGCTCGTCGCGCGCGGGTCGATGAAGCGCCTGGTGACCGAGCACCAGGTGCTCGAGGCGGTGGACAAACCGCCGACGGACACCCGCGCGTACTTCCGCGGCGAATGCCTGCGCAGGTTCGGCGCCGACATCGCCGCGGCCAGCTGGGACTCGGTGATTTTCGACCTGGGCGGTGACTCCCTGGTCCGCATTCCGACGTTGGAGCCGCTGCGCGGCAGCAAGGCGCACGTCGGTGCGCTGCTGGACTCGGTAGACAGCGCCGCCGAACTGGTGGAACAACTCACCAGCTAGGTTGCCGGTCCACCCCGGGAACGTCGGGGTCGCCCGGTAGGCTAGTGAGACCAACGGGCAGTGTGGCTTGATCGGTGGGTAAGCCATTCCAACGGCCCACACAACGCAGGAGGCGGCGATGGCTCAGGAGCAGACCAAGCGTGGCGGCGGTGGCGATGACGAAGACGGCATCGCCGGCACCACCGCGGCGGGCCAAGAACGCCGGGAAAAGCTGGCCGAGGACACCGACGATCTGCTCGACGAGATCGACGACGTCCTCGAGGAGAACGCTGAGGACTTCGTTCGCGCGTACGTCCAAAAGGGCGGACAGTGACCTGGCCGTTCACTAATCGCCTGTCCACCAATTCCGCACTTCCGGGAACTCCCGCTATAGATCTCTCGTCGTTCGCCGACTTGTTGCGGCGCCAGGCGCCGGAATTGCTGCCGGCAAGCCTGTCCGGCGCGCAGTCGGATGCCGTCACCGGGCAGCTGCCACACGGCACCACCATCGTCGCGCTGAAATACCCCGGCGGGGTGGTGCTCGCCGGCGACCGGCGTGCGACACAGGGCAACATGATCGCTGGGCGCGACGTCAAGAAGGTGTACATCACCGACGACTACACCGCGACCGGCATCGCGGGCACGGCCGCCATCGCCGTGGAGTTCGCCCGCCTCTACGCGGTGGAACTCGAGCATTACGAGAAACTCGAAGGCGTCCCCCTCACGTTTGCCGGCAAGGTGAACCGGCTGGCGATCATGGTGCGCGGCAACCTCGCGGCCGCGATGCAGGGTTTGGTCGCGCTGCCGCTGCTCGCGGGCTATGACATCGATGCGCCCGACCCCGAAGGTGCCGGGCGCATCGTGTCTTTCGACGCCGCGGGCGGCTGGAACATCGAAGAGGAGGGCTACCAGTCGGTGGGATCGGGCTCGATCTTCGCCAAGTCGTCGATGAAGAAGCTGTACTCGCAGGTCACCGATGCCGATTCCGCGGTACGTGTCGCCATCGAGGCGCTCTACGACGCGGCCGACGACGACTCCGCAACCGGCGGACCCGATCTGGTGCGGGGGATCTATCCCACCGCAGTCACCATCGGCGCCGAGGGCGCGCTCGAGGTGCCGGAGGGCCGCATCGCCGAATTGGCCCGCGAAGTGATCCAAAGTCGTTCGCGCGCTGACACTTTCGGCCCCGATGGCGGTGAGAAGTGAGCTTTCCGTATTTCATCTCGCCTGAGCAGGCGATGCGCGAGCGCAGCGAGCTCGCGCGTAAAGGTATCGCCCGGGGCAAGAGCGTTGTCGCGCTGGCCTACGCGGGCGGTGTGCTCTTCGTCGCGGAGAACCCGTCCCGGTCGCTGCAGAAGATCAGCGAGCTCTACGATCGCGTGGGCTTCGCGGCGGCCGGTAAGTTCAACGAATTCGACAACCTGCGCCGCGGGGGAATCCAGTTCGCCGACACGCGCGGCTACGCCTACGACCGTCGCGACGTCACCGGGCGTCAGCTGGCCAACGTCTACGCGCAGACGCTGGGCACCATCTTCACCGAGCAGGCCAAGCCCTACGAGGTGGAGTTGTGTGTTGCCGAGGTGGCGCACTACGGCGAGACCAAACAGCCTGAGCTCTATCGGATCACCTATGACGGATCGATCGCCGACGAGCCGCATTTCGTGGTGATGGGCGGTACCACGGAACCGATCACCACGGCGCTCAAGGAGTCCTACGCCGAGAACGCCGATCTGCGCGAGGCCGCGCGGATCGCCGTGAAAGCGCTGCGGGCCGGCAGCGAGGCCTCGAATGGCGACCAGTCCACGCTCGACGTGGGCAGCCTGGAAGTCGCCATTCTGGACGTCAACCGGCCGCGACGGGCGTTTCGGCGGATCAATCGCGCCGCGCTGGAGAACTTGCTGCGCGAGCTGGACTCCAACGGGTCGGGAAGCGACGGCGAGCCGTCGGATCCGGACGGCGCACCCTCCGACTGATCACGGCGGGCGCGCGGGGCTGCCGCCCCCGCACCGGTGCTGGTGGTTCTGGTGGTTCTGGTGGTACGCAAGGTGCGGGTGAGCCGGTGGTGGGCTGTGGTGCCGGCGAGAGCCGCCGGGTGCTTCGGGCCGCACCGCGGCCACGCCGGGGGTCTACGAACGACTTTCGTCGGATTGATAAGCGCGGCATGCTCACCGTCCCGGTCGGACAACCAGTAGTCTCGGTTACGTGCAGAGACGAATCATGGGCATCGAGACCGAGTTCGGGGTCACCTGCACATTCCACGGCCACCGGCGGCTCAGCCCTGACGAGGTGGCCCGCTACCTGTTTCGGCGGGTCGTGTCCTGGGGCCGCAGTTCCAACGTGTTCCTGCGCAACGGCGCCCGCCTGTATCTGGACGTCGGAAGCCATCCCGAGTACGCCACCGCCGAATGCGACAGCCTGGTGCAACTCGTCACCCACGACCGCGCCGGGGAATGGGTGCTGGAAGACCTCCTGGTCGACGCCGAGCAGCGGCTCGCCGACGAGGGCATCGGCGGCGACATCTACCTGTTCAAGAACAACACCGATTCGGCGGGCAACTCCTACGGCTGCCACGAGAACTACCTGATCGTGCGCGCCGGTGAGTTCTCCCGGATCTCGGATGTGCTGCTGCCCTTCCTCGTCACCCGGCAGCTGATCTGCGGCGCCGGCAAGGTGCTGCAGACCCCCAAGGCCGCGACATTCTGCCTTTCCCAACGCGCCGAGCACATTTGGGAGGGCGTCTCGTCGGCCACCACCCGCAGCAGGCCGATCATCAACACCCGCGACGAGCCGCACGCCGACGCAGAGAAGTACCGGCGCCTGCACGTGATCGTCGGCGACTCCAACATGTGCGAGACCACCACCATGCTCAAGGTGGGCACCGCGGCGCTGGTGCTGGAGATGATCGAGGCCGGCGTCCCGTTCCGGGACTTCTCGCTGGACAACCCCATCCGCGCCATCCGCGAGGTAAGCCACGACACCACCGGGCGCCGTCCCGTGCGGCTGGCGGGCGGGCGCCAGGCCAGCGCCCTGGACATCCAGCGCGAGTACTACAGCCGCGCCGTCGAGCACCTGCAGACGCGGGAGCCCAACGCGCAGATCGAGCAGATCGTCGACCTGTGGGGCCGCCAGCTCGACGCGGTCGAGAGCCAGGACTTCGCCAAGGTCGACACCGAGATCGACTGGGTGATCAAACGCAAGCTCTTCCAGCGCTACCAGGACCGTTACAACATGGAGTTGTCCGACCCGAAGATCGCCCAGCTGGACCTGGCCTACCACGACATCAAGCGCGGGCGCGGCGTCTTCGACCTGCTGCAGCGCAAGGGGCTGGCCGCGCGCGTCACCACCGACGAGGACATCGCGGAGGCGGTCGACAACCCGCCGCAGACCACCCGGGCGCGGCTGCGCGGCGAGTTCATCAGCGCCGCCCAGGCGGCCGGACGTGACTTCACTGTCGACTGGGTGCACCTCAAGCTCAACGACCAGGCCCAGCGCACCGTGTTGTGCAAAGACCCCTTCCGGGCGGTCGACGAGCGGGTCAAGCGGCTGATCGCGAGCATGTAGCCGCGTCCCCGGCGGCACCGCGTCGCTAGCGCGACGCGGGCGGCCGGTGCAAGCGCCGGACCACGAACATCGAATAATCTGTCACCAATGGTGACGTCAAAAGTCGAGCGGCTGGTAAATCTGGTCATAGCCCTGCTGTCCACTCGCGGCTACATCTCGGCGGAAAAGATCAGGTCGAGCGTGGCGGGTTACCCGGACAGCGCCAGCGCCGAGGCGTTTTCGCGCATGTTCGAGCGGGACAAGAACGAACTGCGCGACCTCGGCATCCCGCTCGAGGTCGGCCGCGCCTCGGCCTGGGACCCCGTCGAGGGCTACCGGATCAACCGCGACGCCTACTCGCTCGCGCCCGTCGACCTCACTCCCGACGAGGCGGCCGCGGTAGCCGTCGCGACGCAGCTGTGGGAGTCGCCCGAACTCATCACCGCGACCCAGGGCGCGCTCCTCAAACTGCGCGCGGCCGGGGTGGAGGTCGACCCGGACGCGCCGGTCGCCATCGCGTCGCCGGCCGGGGTTCCGGGTCTGCGGGGGTCGGAGGACGTCCTCGGAATCCTGTTGTCCGCCATCGACTCCCGGCAGGCCGTCCAGTTCCCGCATCGACCCTCGCGAGCCGAACCGTACGCCACCCGCACCGTCGAGCCCTGGGGCGTGGTCACCGAGAAGGGCCGCTGGTACCTGGTGGGCCACGACCGTGACCGCGACGCCACCCGGACCTTCCGGCTCTCCCGCATCGGTCCGGACGTCACGCCGATCGGGCCGCCGGGCGCCGTCGCCGCGCCGAAAGACGTCGACCTGCGCAAGATCGCGGCCCAGACGGTCACCGACGCCGCGGCGACGCCGACCGGCGGACAGACCCGAGTGTGGGTGGCCGACGGGCGGGCCACGGCGCTGCGGCGCGCCGGCAGGCCGGTCGAGGCGCGCCAACTCGGCGGTCGCGACGGTGAGGTGATCGAACTCGACATCAGGTCCGCCGACCAGCTGGCACGCGAGATCGCCGGCTACGGAGCCGACGCCCTGGTGCTCGAACCACAGTCGCTGCGCGAAGACGTGCTCGCCCGGCTGCGCGCGCACGCGGGTGTGGACACCGTCGCCGCCGGGCAGTCGCCCGGGCGCGGGGGAACCCCCGCATGACACGCGCCAGCGACGATGCGCAGCGCAGCGATGAGGAGTGGCGCCGATGACTTCCGTGTCCACCCGCCTGATCCGGCTGCTGAACATGGTGCCGTACTTCCAGGCCAATCCCCGGGTCACCCGGTCCAAGGCCGCCGCCGACCTCGGAGTAACGGCCAAACAGCTGGAAGACGACCTCAACCAGCTGTGGATGTGCGGTTTGCCCGGCTATTCCCCGGGTGATCTGATCGACTTCCAGTTCTCCGGCGACACCATCGAGGTGACCTTCTCCGCGGGAATCGACCGCCCGCTCAGGCTCACCTCGCCCGAGGCCACCGGCCTGCTGGTGGCGTTGCGGGCGCTGGCCGACATACCCGGCGTCGTCGACCCCGAAGCCGCGCGCAGTGCCATCGCCAAGATCGAGGATGCCGCGGGGGCCGCCGGGCACGACACCTCGCCCGCGGCGTCGGCCGTCGACGAGCCCGCCCCGGTGGAGAACCGGGCCGCCGCCGCGGTGCGCGCGGCCGTCCAGTCCAGACACGCGTTGGGCATCGACTACTACTCCGCCTCACGCGACACGCTGACCAGCCGGGTGGTCGACCCCATCCGGGTGCTGCTGATCGGCGGCCACAGCTACCTGGAGGCCTGGTCACGTGAGGCGGAAGGCGTTCGGTTGTTCCGTTTCGACCGGATCGTGGACGCCCACGAGCTCGACGAGCCCGCCGCGCCACCCGAGCCGGCGCTGCACGCGCCGCCGGACACGTCGCTGTTCGACGGCGATCCGTCCCTGCCGTCGGCCACGCTGCGGGTGGCACCTGCGGCCTCCTGGATGTTCGAGTACTACCCGATGCGCGACGTACGCGAATTGGCGGACGGATCCTGCGAGGCGGTCATGACTTTCGCCTCCGAGGACTGGATGACCCGGCTGGTGCTGGGCTTCGGGCCCGACGTGCAGGTGCTGGGGCCCGCGTCCCTGGCGCAGCGGGTGCGGGACAGCGCAGCGGCCGCCGTGGCGTCCTACGAAGCCCTGAGCTGACAAAAGCCCAGGCGACATGGTCCACCGCGGCGCGGCGCGGGCCCGCCGCCACCGGGCGCTACTGCGGTAGCATCGGGTGAACGTCTGGAGGTAATCAAAGTGGGCAGTCTCAGTCCGTGGCACTGGGCGATCCTTGCGGTCGTGGTGATCTTGCTGTTCGGTGCCAAAAAGCTCCCCGATGCGGCGCGCTCGCTGGGTAAGTCGATGCGCATCTTCAAGTCCGAGCTCCGCGAAATGCAGACGGAGAACAAGGCCGAAACGTCGTCCTTGGAAACCAACACCGCCAGCCCGACTCCCGTCCAGTCGGAGCGGGCCGACGCGCCGGCGCCCAGCGATCAGGGGCACAGCGAAGCACGTCCGGCGTAGTAACCATCATCGTCGCGCTGCCCGAGCGCCCCTGACCGAGCATCGTGAAAGTCTTCAAGGTTTCAGCGCGCACTTCAGGCCTGCTGAGGCGCCTCAACCCGCGTAACCGGCGCAGCCGAACCAACCCGGATGCGACCATGTCGCTGGTCGACCATCTGACCGAACTGCGCACCCGGCTGCTGATTTCGCTGGCCGCGATCCTGCTGACCACGATCTTCGGGTTCGTCTGGTACTCGCATTCGATCTTCGGGCTGGAAAGCCTGGGTGAGTGGTTACGTCATCCCTACTGCTCGCTGCCGCAGTCGGCGCGCGCGCAGATCAGCGCGGGCGGCCAATGCCGGTTGCTGGCCACCGCGCCGTTCGACCAGTTCATGTTGCGGCTCAAGGTGGGATTGACGGCCGGGGTGGTGCTGGCGTGCCCGGTCTGGTTCTACCAGCTGTGGGCATTCATCACGCCCGGGCTTTACCAGAAGGAACGCCGCTTCGCGGTCGCGTTCGTGGTTCCCGCCGTGGTGCTGTTCGTCGTCGGCGCGGTACTGGCTTACTTCGTCCTCGCCAAGGCGCTGGGCTTCCTGCTGACCGTCGGGAGTGACGTGCAGGTGACCGCCCTGTCCGGCGACCGGTATTTCGGCTTCCTGATCAACCTGCTGGTGGTTTTCGGCGTCAGCTTCGAATTCCCGCTGCTCATCGTCATGCTCAACACCATCGGCATGCTGCCCTACGAGCGGCTCAAGGCCTGGCGGCGCGGCCTGATCTTCGCGATGTTCGCGTTCGCGGCGGTCTTCACTCCCGGATCCGACCCGTTTTCGATGACCGCACTCGGGCTGGCGCTGACCGTCCTCTTGGAGCTCGCCATCCAGATTTGCAGGCTGCACGACCGGCGGAAGGCCAAGCGTGAAGCCCAGACCGTGATACCCGACGACGAAGCATCGGTCATCGAACCCCCCAACCCGATACCTCAGCCGTCGTTCACCGCCGGGCAACACGACGATGTCACCTGATCCGTCGCCGACTGGTGACGTGGCCGACCTGCCGGAACTCACCCGGTTCACCGCCGAACTGCCCTTCGCGCTCGATGGCTTTCAACGGCGGGCGTGCGCGGCGCTCGAACGAGGCCACGGCGTGCTGGTCTGCGCGCCGACCGGCGCCGGCAAGACGGTGGTCGGCGAATTCGCCGTGCACCTGGCGTTGGCGTCCGGCGGCAAGTGTTTCTACACCACGCCGCTGAAAGCGCTGAGCAACCAGAAGCACACCGACCTCACGGCCCGCTACGGCCGCGACCGCATCGGCCTGCTCACCGGCGACATCTCCGTCAACGCCGACGCGCCGGTGGTGGTCATGACCACCGAAGTGCTGCGCAACATGCTCTATGCGGATTCGCCTGCGCTACATGGACTTTCATATGTGGTGATGGACGAGGTGCATTTCCTCGCCGACCGGATGCGCGGCCCGGTGTGGGAGGAGGTGATTCTGCACCTGCCCGACGAGGTTCGGGTGGTCAGCCTCTCTGCGACGGTGAGCAACGCCGAGGAATTCGGCGGCTGGATCCAGACCGTGCGCGGCGATACGACGGTCGTGGTCGACGAGCACCGGCCGGTGCCGCTGTGGCAACACGTGTTGGTGAGCAAGCGTCTGCTCGATCTGTTCGATTACGACAACCAGACACCGGCCGCGGACCGTCAACCGCGCGTCAATCCCGAACTGCTGCGCCATATCGCGCACCGCCGCGAGGCGGACCGCATGAGCGACTGGCAGCCCCGCCGGCGGCAGGCGGGCAGGGGAGGCCCGGGACGGCCGTCACGTCCCCGCTTCTACCGGACACCGGCCCGCCCGGACGTGATCGCCACCCTGGATTCCGAAGGCCTGCTGCCGGCGATCACGTTCGTGTTCTCCCGGGTCGGCTGCGATGCTGCCGTCCAGCAATGCCTGCGCTCACCCCTGCAGCTGACCACGCAGGAGGAGCACGCACAGATCGCCGAGGTGATCGAGCATCGGTGCGGCGATCTCGCCGACACCGATCTGGCCGTGCTCGGCTACTACGAGTGGCGCGAGGGGCTGCTGCGGGGCCTCGCGGCCCACCATGCCGGCATGCTGCCCGTCTTCCGCCACACGGTCGAAGAGCTGTTCACCGCCGGACTGGTCAGGGCGGTGTTCGCCACGGAGACGCTGGCGCTCGGGATCAACATGCCCGCCCGCACAGTGGTTCTCGAGCGCCTGGTGAAGTTCAACGGCGAGCAGCATGTGGCGCTGACACCGGGGGAGTACACGCAGCTGACCGGGCGCGCCGGCCGGCGCGGCATCGACGTCGAGGGCCACGCGGTGGTGCTGTGGAACCCCACCGAGGAAACCACCGAGCCCTCCGCGGTGGCCGGGCTAGCCTCCACCCGCACCTTCCCGCTGCGCAGCTCGTTCGCCCCGTCGTACAACATGACGATCAACCTGGTTCAGCAGATGGGTCCCGAGCAGGCACATCGGTTGTTGGAGCAGTCATTTGCGCAATATCAGGCCGACCGCTCCGTGGTCGGGCTGGTCCGTGGCATCGAGCGGGGCACCGCGATGCTCGACGAGATCGCCGCCGAGATGGGCGGGACCAAGGCCCCGATCCTGGAATACGCCCGGATGCGGGCACGCATCACCGAGATGGAGCGCGCGCAATCCCGCGCGTCGCGGCTGCAACGACGGCAGGCCGCCAGCGACGCGCTGGCCGCGCTGCGCCGCGGCGACATCATCAACATCACCCAGGGCCGGCGCGGTGGGCTGGCCGTTGTGCTGGAGTCGGCCCGGGACAGCTCCGATCCGCGACCGCTGGTGCTCACCGAAAACCGGTGGGCGGGCCGGATTTCGTCGGCCGACTATGCGGGGACGTCCGCGCCCGTCGGGTCGATGTCACTGCCCAAGCGGGTCGAACATCGTCAGCCACGGGTACGGCGCGACCTGGCGTCGGCGCTGCGATCGGCCGCCGCGGGGCTGGCCGTACCTTCCCGGCGCCGCGGCGGCCCCGCGGATCCCGACGGCGGGTTTCACGACCCCGAGCTGGCGTCGGTGCGCGAGGCGCTGCGCCGGCACCCGTCGCACAACACGCCCGGCCTGGAGGAACAAGTCCGGCGGGCCGAGCGCTACCTGCGTATCGAGCGCGATAACGCGCAACTGGAGAAAAAGGTTGCCGCGGCGACCAGTTCGCTGGCGCGGACCTTCGATCGCATCGTCGGGTTGCTCACCGAGCGCGGCTTCATCGAGGGGCGTGACGGCGATCCTCGCGTGACCGACGACGGCCGGCTGCTGGCACGCATCTACAGCGAAAGCGACCTGTTGGTCGCCGAATGTCTGCGCACCGGCGCGTGGTCGGGGTTGAAGCCGGCCGAACTGGCCGCGGTGGTCTCGGCGGTGCTCTACGAAACCCGGGGTGGGGAGGGGCCGGGGGCAGCCTTCGCGGCCGACGCGCCGACCCAGCGAGCCCGCCAGGCGCTGCAGCAGACGTCGAGGCTGTCGATGGCGCTGCGCACCGATGAGCAAACACACCGGATCGCCCCGAGCCGTGAACCCGACGACGGCTTCGTCAACGTCATCTACCGCTGGGCCAGGACCGGGGACCTCGCCGCGGCGCTCGCGGCGGCCGACCGGTCCGGCACCGGATCACCGCTGCTGGCAGGTGATTTCGTGCGCTGGTGCCGACAGGCGCTCGACCTGCTGGACCAGGTCCGTAACGCCGCTCCGGACCCCGAATTGCGGGCCACCGCCAGGCAGGCCATCAATGACGTTCGGCGCGGCGTCGTCGCAGTTGACGCCGGGTAGGCTTGGCCGGAGCTACCGTTAAGCGCCGATAGTTCATGCCGAAACACAGTTCATGCCAAGACACAGAGGCTGAGGGAGAAAGATGAGCGGACCGCAGGGATCGGACCATCAGTGGCAGCCGCCCGGTCAAGGTGCCGATCACTCGTCAGACCCGACTCAGGCGGCGCCGACCTGGCAGGATCAGTCGAACCAGGAGACCTCGTGGCAGGCTCCGGCATACACGCCGCCCGCCGACTACCCGCAGTACCAACAGCCGGCCGAGCAGGCCTACCCGCAGCAATACCCCCAGCAGCCGGGCTACGCGCAGCCCGGGCATTACGGCCAGTATGGTCAGCCGGGCCAGTACCCGCAGCCGGGTCAGTACGGTCAGCCGGGCCAGTACCCGCAGCCCGGGCAATACCCCCAGCCCGGCCAGTACGGTCAGCCGGGCCAGTACCCGCAGCAGTACCCGTCTTACGAGCAACCGGGCACAAAGCGGCCCGTCGGGCTGATCGCCGGGGTGGGCGGTGCGATCGCGCTTCTGCTCATCGCGGTCGTGTTGGTACTTGGCTTCTGGCAGCCCGGGTTCTTCGTCACCACCAAGCTGGACGTGAATAAGGCGCAGGCCGGGGTCCAGCAGGTACTCAGCGACGAAACCAACGGCTACGGCGCGAAGAACGTCCAGAACGTCAAGTGCAATCACGGCCAGAACCCCACGGTCAAGAAGGGCGCCACGTTCGACTGCGACGTCAGCATCGATGGCGCGCCCAAGCACGTGACGGTGACGTTTCAGGACAGCAAGGGCACCTACGAGGTCGGCCGGCCGCAGTAGCCGTCAGTCCGGCAGCCCGTCGAGCGCTTTCTGCAGGCGGCCGATCGAGGAGCCGACACCCAGCTCGGTCGCCAGTTCGGCGGTGCGTTTTGGGTCGGCCGCCACCAGCGGTAGTTCGTCGCCGGGCGTCGAGAAGGTGACGGGCGCGTCGGTGGCGACCCGCACCACCGTGCCCGCCGCCTCGATGTAATCCAGCGCGGCGAGCAGTTTCGTGCGCACGCCCTTGGCCATCTTCGACTTCGGATCGTGGGCGGCGGTCAGGATCCGCTCCAGCGAGCCGTGCTGAGCCAGCAGCGTCGCGGCGGTCTTCTCACCGATTCCCGGCACGCCGGGCAAGCCGTCGGACGGATCGCCGCGTAGCAGCGCGAGTTCGGCGTAGGCGGGGCCGGCCCTGTCGACGGGCACACCATAGTGTTCGGCCACCTCGTCGGGCCCGAAGAGCGTCGCCTTGCTCAGCCCGCGGCCGAGGTAGAGCACCCGAACCGGGACGGGATCGTCGGACACCACCTGCAGCAGGTCGCGGTCACCGCTGACCACCACCACCGGATCCTTGCGTTCCCGCGCCGCCAGGGTGCCCAGCACGTCGTCGGCCTCGAATCCCGCCGCCCCGGCCGCCGGAATCCCGAACGCCTCAAGGAGTTCGGCGATCATGACGACCTGCGGCGTCAGGTCGTCGGGGACTTCCTCGATGTCGGGCTCGTTCGGTGGCTCTTCTTCGGCCACACGGTGGGCCTTGTAGGACGGGACGAGATCCACGCGGAACTGGGGCCGCCAGTCGAGGTCCAGGCAGACGGCCAGCCGGCGGGGCCGCTGCTG
The DNA here is from genome assembly GCF_035617725.1 of Mycobacterium sp. 94-17. Classification (NCBI taxonomy): domain Bacteria; kingdom Bacillati; phylum Actinomycetota; class Actinomycetes; order Mycobacteriales; family Mycobacteriaceae; genus Mycobacterium; species Mycobacterium sp. 94-17. The sequence continues at coordinate 32,256 of NZ_JAPIYN010000023.1, read as the reverse complement.
GCCGATCACCACGGCCATCGAGTCGATGAATCCGCGGACCGCGTTGACGGGCCGGCCGTCGGGGGCGGTGATGGAGGACGGTACCCCGAAATACGAGCGGAACCACATGCTGGCGCCGTCGAGCAGCACCAGTGGCGATCGGAAGCGCGGCGAAGCCGGGCGCGCCGGGTCGCCACTCGTCGAGGCCAGTGGCGATCGGAAGCGCGGCGAAGCCGGGCGCGCCGGGTCGCCACTCGTCGAGGCCAGTGGCGATCGCGATCGGGGTGCCGGCATGGGGACCATGGTCTCATGTCGCCGAACGTCGACTTGGTGTCGAGCACTCGCCGACACCGGTGCGACAAGTCGACGTTGGACCCGCGCGGCTAGCCTGGCTGCCATGGGGTCTGAGCGCTTCGACGCAGCAGTGTACGAACGCCGGCTGGCCGCGGCCGCGGGCGCGGCCGCCGACGCGGGATTGGCCGGACTGGTGATCACACCGGGGTATGACCTGCGCTACCTCGTTGGCTCGCGCGCGCAGACGCTGGAGCGTTTCACCGCGCTGGTGCTGCCCGCATCGGGTGATCCGACGATCGTGGTGCCGCGGCTGGAGCTGGCCTCGCTCAAGGGGTCTGCCATCGCCGAACTCGGCCTGGCGGTGCGGGATTGGGTCGACGGCGACGATCCCTATCGCGTGGCGGGGGCCGCATTGGGCGGCATCCCCGCCGCGACCGCCGTCACCGACGCGATGCCTGCGCTGCACCTGCTGCCGCTGGCCGGTGTGCTCGGTGTGTTGCCGATCCTGGCCACCGATGTGTTGCGCACGCTACGGATGGTCAAGCAGGAATGCGAAGTCGACGCGCTTCGCAAGGCCGGGGCGGCCATCGACCGGGTGCATGCGCGGGTGCCGGAATTTCTGGTCCCCGGCCGCACCGAGGCGGACGTGGCCGCCGACATCGCGGATGCCATTGTGGCCGAAGGGCATTCGGAGGTGGCATTCATCATCGTCGGGTCCGGCCCCCACGGCGCCGACCCGCATCACGGATATTCGGATCGTGAATTGCAGGTTGGCGACGTCGTCGTCGTTGATATCGGCGGCTCCTATGAGCCCGGTTACAATTCCGACTCGACGCGAACCTACAGCATTGGTGAACCGAATTCTCAAGTTGCCCAACAATATTCGGTGTTACAACGCGCCCAGCGCGCGGCTTTCGACGCGGTGCGGCCGGGAGTCTCCGCCGAGCAGGTCGACGCCGCCGCCCGTGAGGTGCTGGCCGCCGAGGGGCTCGCCGAATATTTCGTGCATCGCACCGGCCACGGGATCGGACTGTCGGTTCACGAAGAGCCTTACATCGTCGCCGGAAACGATCTCCAGCTGGCCGAGGGCATGGCCTTTTCCATCGAGCCGGGCATTTATTTTCCGGGCCGTTGGGGCGCGCGCATCGAGGACATCGTGGTGGTGACCGCGGACGGCGCACTGGCCGTCAACAACCGACCGCACGAACTGATCGTGGTACCGGTTCCTTGACCGGCGCGTCCCCGCATCCGCGTAGGTTGGGGACGGTGTCAATCCTGGATCTCCCGCTGCTTCCGATTCGCTTTGCACGCCACATCGCCGGCGCGGTCTTGCGTCCCACCCCTCCGGCACCGGCACCGCCGGCTGAACTCATCGTGGTCGACGGGATGCCCGAGGGCGTGCCGCCGGCCGCGCGGCGCCCCGAGCCAAAGCTTCCCGCGCCCGCGGGATGGCCGTTCGGCGAGGAGTTCCCGCGCACGTGCGGCGCCGGACGGGTGGCCGGCGGCGCCCTGTTCTGGACCGATTTCCTCTACGACGACCACGGCGCGACGGGCGTCCCGATCGGCGATGTGAAGATTCAGGCGCCGCCGCGCGGAACTTACGTCTACCCCGACGGGCCGGCGGCCGGCAACGGCGCCGACATCTTCCGCGTCGCCGTCGGGCTCACCGAGACCCACACGTGGTGGCGGGTCGACTGGAACACCCTGGTGGACGCCTCGGTGCCCATCGCGCTGTTCGCGTTCGACACCGACCCCGGCCGCTCGGCGGACGAAACGTGGCCCGCCGGCGCCGGGGTGCGTTCACACGGCATCGACACGGCCCTGCTGGTCTCGGGCACCGGCGCCACGCTGATCGACCTGACCACCCAGGCCGGCACGCCCGTCGAGCACAGCGTCGACATGCAGGCGCGGTCATTCGTGGCGCAGGTCCCGCGGTCGCTGGCCGAACCCACCGGGAACTGGACGGTCCGCCTGGTCGCGGGATTGGCCAACGCGGCGGGGGACGGATTCGCCGACGTGCCCGCGCTGCACGGCGCGCTGCCCGGACAACCCAACGTCTACAACGTGGCATTTCGCACCAACGAGCAGGAGCCTCCGCATCTGAACTTCTGGTCGGACGCCGCCCAGGCCGCCGCCCTGACACACGGCGACGTCTCCGAGTTCGCGCTGGCGGTGCCGTGGGCTCGGCTGGCGGCTCGTGAGACCGCTCCCGAGCCGGTGGTCACCGGGCCGTCCACGCGGTGGTACGTGTCGTCGATCGAACTCGGGCAGGGCCTGGAACAAGGTTGGGCCGCCGATGACATTTTGAGCACCAAGCCGCAATTCCTCGGTCGGGTGCAGCCGTATTCGGTCTGCCTGCCGTCGAGCTACGCGCCGGGTCGTAGGCTGCCGCTGACCCTGCTGCTGCACTCGCTGTCACTGGGGCAGAGCCAATTCGCCGCGATCGACCCGCGACTGCTGCACGAGGTGTGCGAAGGCCGCGACTCGGTGGTGGTCACGCCGTTGGCCCGGGGACCGTCCACCTGGTACTTCGATACCGGTGAACTCGACGTCTGGGAAGTCTGGGCGCGCGTCGCCGAACAACTGGGCACCGACCCCAATCGCACTGTGATCTCGGGCTATTCGATGGGCGGCTATGCGACATACAAGCTGGGGCTGAGTTACCCGCAGGTGTTCTCGCAGGCGGTGGTGCTGGCGGGGCCGCCGACGTGCGGCGTGCGGCTGCTGCCCCACGTCGACATTCCCGCCGACCTCAACCTGGACTCGCCCTGTGCCCGCGAGGGTGACACGTGGAAGCTGTTGGTGAACGCCCGATGGCTGCCGTATGTCATCGCCCATGGGCTGCTCGACGAGCTGGTGCCGTTCGCCTCGGCCGCCGAGCAGGTGCTGGAGCTGGACCGCCTGGGCTACCGCCACCGGTTCAGCGTTTATCCGCTCGAGGATCACATCGCCTGGATATTTCAGGACAAGTTCGAGGATCCGATCTCGCACATGGGAACCGCTGTGCGCCAAGCGGATCCGGGGCACATCACGTTCGCCTGGTATCCGCAGCTGGTACGCGCGGATCTCGGTATCGGGCCGCACCAGGTGTGGTGGTTGTCGGAGCTGGCCGCCGATCCGGCGATGACCGCGCGGCGCGGGGCCGTCGCGGAAGTCGACGCGCGCTCGTACGCGCGGCCGGATCCCACGCACACCGTTTCGCACCATCGGGGCGTCATTCCAGACTTCGAGCCGACGCCCGGGCTATACAGCGAGCTGGACTGGCAGGTGGGACGGCCCGTTGGCCCGCTGCCGTATCTGACATTGCGGCTCAACGGGGTTGCCAGTCTGAGGGTCGATATCGCGCGTGCCGGGCTGGCCTCGTTGCCGAGGTCGACCATCACGGTGGCCACCGATGTCGCCGCCCGGATCACGTTCGGTGGTCTGCCTGCCGCGGTTGACGTGCGGCTCGACGGGGAGCCGACGGGGCCGACGGTCGCGGTGTCGCCCGGGCGGCACCGCATCACGTTGACGGCGGGTGCGGCTGTTGATGAATGAGTTGCCGTGTCAGATGCTCACGCTGAGCGTGACGCCGTTGGGTGAATAGCGGCTACGGGCGGACCGGGCGAAAATTCCGGCCGCGGCCAACAGCTACTCGCCCCGGTCCAGAAGGTCCGACGATCCCAGCACCCGCTCGATCTGAACCTCGATGACCACGCGGCGCGGGTTGGGCCGGGGCGTGCGGTAGCGCTGGGCGTAGCGCAGTTCGGCGTCGCGCACCGCGTCGGCGTCGTTGTTGACCTTGGACCGGCCCTCCAGCGACAGCCACCGCGCGCCGTCGACCTGGCTGAGTACGGCCAGTCCGCCGCGATCGGCGTTGACCGCCTTCTGCGAACCCCCGGTGGTGATGACCCGCGCGATATGCGTCTTGGGGTCGAAGGTGAAACCGACGGCCACCACGTGCGGCGAATTGTCGGCCCGCAGCGTGGTCAGCATGGCCAGATGCCGCTCCGACAGGAACGCCAACGCGTCGTCGGTGAGCCGGGTAGTGGTATTCGCCATCACCGCCCACGCTAGCGCAGGTGATAATCGCAGCCGTGGACGACACGGGCGCAGGTCCAATACTGATCCTGGGCGGTCGCAGCGAGATCGGGATCGAGCTGGCGCGGCTGCTGGCGCCGGGCGCGACGGTCGTGCTCGCCGCCCGCCGAGCCGACCAACTCGCTGACCAGGTCGACGCGCTCAAAGCCGCCGGCGCCGCGGCGGTCGACACCAGAGAGTTCGACGCCGACGACCTCGCCTCGCACGGCCCGCTGATCGCCTCCGTCGTCGGCGATCACGGCCCCATCGGCACCGCGGTGCTGGCGTTCGGAATCCTGGGCGATCAGGCTCGCGCCGAAACCGACGCCGCGCACGCGGTCGCCATCGTGCACACCGACTACCTCGCCCAGGTCAGCCTGCTCACCCACCTGGCCGCCGCCATGCGCGAAGCGGACAGCGGACGACTGGTGGTGTTCTCCTCGATCGCGGGCGCTCGCGTCCGTCGCGCCAACTACGTCTACGGTTCGGCCAAGGCCGGCCTGGACGGCTTCGCCGGCGGCCTGGCCGATGCGCTGCACGGCACCGGTGTCCGGTTGCTGATCGCGCGCCCCGGATTCGTCATCGGGCGGATGACCGAAGGCATGACGCCCGCACCGCTGCCCACCACGCCCGCGCAGGTGGCCGCCGCGACCGCGCGTGCGCTGGCGAAAGGCCGTCGCACGGTGTGGATCCCGTGGGCGCTGGGGCCCGCGGCCGCGGTCATGCGCCTGCTGCCGCAGTTCGTCTGGCGCAGGATGCCGCGATGATCGGCCACGGAGCCGCGGCGAAACGATGCGACGAGGGGCGGCGCCGATGATCGTCGTGGTCGGCATCGGCGCCGACGGCATGCCCGGACTCGGCGATGCCGCGCGCGCCGAACTCCAAAGGGCCACAATCATTTACGGTTCCAAACGGCAACTCAACCTGCTCGACGACACGGTGCGCGCGCCCCGGCGGCAGTGGCCGTCACCCATGTTGCCCGCGCTGCAGACGTTGCTCGACGAGCACACCGGCGACGTGCACGTGGTGGCCAGCGGCGATCCGCTGCTGCATGGCATCGGCGGCACCCTGATCCGCCTGCACGGTGGCGACGACATCAGGGTGCTGCCGCACGTGTCGTCGGTGACGCTGGCCTGCGCGCGGATGGGCTGGAACGTCCACGACACCGAGGTGATCAGCCTGGTCACCGCGCAACCACACACCGCGGTGCGGCGCGGCGGCCGGGCGATCGTGCTGTCGCAAAGCAAGGCGACACCGCACGAGCTCGCCGCGCTGCTGGCCGCCCACGGTCGCGGCGATTCCGAGTTCACCGTTCTCGAACGGCTCGGCGCGCCGGACGAGCACCGTCGCGACGGCACCGCACGCGGTTGGGTCCAGGATGGAGACGTCGACGACCTCAACGTGATCGCCGTGCGCTACCTGCCCGACGAACGGGTGTCGCCGCTGCCCGACGACGCGTTCACCCACGACGGGCAGATCACCAAACAGGGCATCCGCGCGGTGACGCTGGCGGCCCTGGCGCCGCGGCCGGGCGAGCGCTTGTGGGACGTCGGCGCCGGCTCGGGCAGCATCAGCGTCGAGTGGTGCCTGAGTGGGAAAGGTTGCACCGCAGTGGTATTCGAACGCGACGACGGCCGACGGCGCAACCTGCGGGCCAACACCTGCGCATTCGGGGTCGACATCGACGTGCGCGGCGACGCCCCCGAGGCGTTCGACGGTGCCGAGCCGCCGTCGGCGATCTTCATCGGCGGTGGACTGACCCGTCCGGGCCTGCTGGACGCCTGTTGGGACAACCTGCCGCCCGGCGGACGACTCGTCGTCAACGTGGTCACCGCCGAGTCGGAAGCCGTTCTGGCGCAGGCGTATCAACGCCTGGGCGGCCAGCTGCGACGCTTCCAGCACTATCAGGGCGAGGCGCTGGGCGCCTTCACCGGCTGGCGCCCGCAGTACCCGGTGACACAGTGGGCGGTGACGAAATGACCGTGTACTTCATCGGGGCAGGCCCGGGCGCGGCGGACCTCATCACCGTGCGCGGCCAGCGGCTCCTGCAGGAATGCCGGGTGTGCCTGTTCGCCGGATCGATCATGCCCGACGACCTGCTGGCCTTATGCCCGCCGGACGCGAAAGTCGTTGACACCGGACCGCTGACGCTGGAGCAGATCGTCACCGAGCTCGCCGACGCGCACGCCGCCGGCCTGGACGTGGCGCGGCTGCATTCCGGTGACCCGTCGCTCTACAGTGCGCTGGCCGAGCAGTGTCGGCGGCTCGACACCCTGGGCATCGACTACGAAATCGTGCCCGGCGTACCGGCATTCGCCGCCGCGGCGGCCGCGCTGAAGCGTGAGCTCACCGTTCCGGGCGTGGCGCAGACGGTGATGCTGACCCGGGTGGCGACCCTGTCCACGGCGATGCCGCCCGGTGAGGACCTGAAGTCCCTGGCCCGATCCGGCGCGACGCTGGTGCTGCATCTGGCCGCCGCGCAGATCGACGCCATCGTCCCGCAACTTCTCGAAGGCGGCTACCGGCGCGAAACACCGGCCGCCGTGGTGGCTTTCGCGAGCTGGCCGCAGGAGGTGGTGCTGCGCGGCACGCTCGCCGACATCGCCGGGCACCTGCACCGCGCCAACATCACCAAGACCGCCGTCATCGTCGTCGGCGACGCTTTGACGGCCGGGGGATTCACCGACAGCTACCTGTACTCGGCCGGGCGCGCCCGGGGGAGCGGGCATTGATGCGCGTGCTGCTGCTCGGCGGCACCGGCGAGGCCCGCGCCTTGGCGCAAGCCCTGCACCCGCGCTTCGACATCATCAGCTCCCTGGCTGGGCGTGTTCCGGATCCGGCCCTGCCGGTCGGCCGCGTGCGCATCGGCGGCTTCGGCGGCGTCGACGGGTTGCGACGCTGGCTGCGCGACGAGCGCATCGACGCCGTCGTCGACGCCACCCACCCGTTCGCGGCAACCATGACCGCGCACGCCGCCGCCGCGTGCGCCGCACTGCGGATACCCCATCTGGTCGTGGCGCGACCCGCCTGGGATCCCGGCACCGCCATTGTCGTCGAGTCGGACACCGGGGCTGCCGAGACCGTTGCCCGGCAAGGGTATACGCGGGTGTTTCTCACCACCGGGCGCTCGGGTGTGCGGGCCTTCGCCGACAGCGACGCGTGGTTTCTTATCCGGGCTGTCACCGGCCCTGACGCCGCCACACTGCCGCGTCGTCACCGGGTGCTGCTCTCCCGCGGACCGTATCGCTACGACGACGAGGTGGCCCTGATGCGCGCCCATCGCATCGACGCCCTGGTCACCAAGAACAGCGGCGGGGACATGACTCGGGCGAAGTTGGATGCGGCGGCGGCGCTGGGCGTTTCGGTGGTGATGGTGGCCCGGCCACCGCTGCCCGCCGGGGTGGTGACCGTCGGCGCCGTGCGCGAGGCCGCCGAATGGGTTGGCGCGCTAGCCGGTTAGGTGGCCGCGCTCGCCGTCGGCCAGCAGCGCGTCACGGGCGCGGGCGACGCGAGAGCGGATAGTGCCCACCGGGCAGCCGCAGACCGCGGCCGCGTCGGCGTAAGGCAGGCCGAGCAGCTGGGTGAGCAGCAGCGCTTCGCGCTGCTCGGCGTTGAGGCCGGCGATCATCGTCGTCACCTCGACCAACTCCTCGAATCCGCGGGCGTGACGATTGCCGCGCACCACGTGTTCGGGATCGGCGCCCAGCGCGGCGCGGGGCCGCGACTGCAGGTGGCGAATGTGGTCGGCCACGACGCGGCGGGCGATCGAGAGCAGCCAGGTCCGCGCGCTCGAACGCGCGGAGAATCGCTCGATGGCGCCGATGGCGCGCAGGAAAGTCTCTTGAGTCAGGTCGTCGGCGGTGCCCGTATCGGATAGGTAGGCGACGAAACGCCACACGTCTTGCTGGGTGGCTTTGATGAACGACTCGAGGGCCCGCGGGTTTCCGCGTGCGGCTGACAAGGCGAGCTCGGTTACGGCCTCGTCGTCGCTCGGCGCCATGCCCAACCACCTTTGTTGTGCGGGTTGTGCGATTCTACGACGGCTCGTCGTAGAGGATGCGGTGGGGTCGACGGCCGCGTGGTTGATGGGCCGCAGGTGCCCGCGCCACCGGCCACCCGGTGAGTCCGGCGCCCACCCGGGCATGTCGGCGTCGTCGCCGGAATCGGAGCCGCGCCGCCGGTGCGGGCCCATGCGTTCCCGCGCCACCAGCAACGCGAACGCGAGGCCAAGCAGCAGGGGCATGTGGCTGGCGATGCGGGTGGCGGTGACTTGGCCGTCGAAGGCGTCGACGATCACATAGCCCAGCAGCGCAAGGGAATAGACACCGGTGATCGCGGCCACCCCCGACGCGGAGGCGGGCCACACGCCGGCGGCGATCATGGCCAGACCCAACGCCAGCAACCACGCCGTCGACTCGTGCATCAGGTGCTCGCCGGACATCGCGCCGTGCATGTGGTCGGACACCATGCCGAAATTGATGCCGCTGATCTGGGCGGCGGCGATCGCCACCTGGAAAAGGCCGACCGCGATCAGGCCCCACCGCCGGTAGTGGGTGCGCAACCAGCGCATCCGGGCTTGGTGCCCGGTGGGTTGTTCGCCGATGCTGGCCATGATTTTTTCGACCAGGTCCGGCCCGTCGCCAGGGGTCACCGAGGCCAGCCGGCGCGTCTGCACCGCCGCACCGATCAGCCAGGAGCGGCAGCTGCGGCAGGATTCGAGATGGGCGTCGACCTGCTGCGCGAGCACCTGGGGACGCTCGCCGTCCAACCGAGCCGACAGCGCTTCGCGCGCAATCTCACACCGCATCACTGCATCGTTGCGCATGGCCCGGCCGCGCGCAAAGACACGTGCGATTTCGCACCGGCACGAATCGGGGGAACTAAACGGCGCCGGCAACCGACCTCTGGTCGTATGCATCGCCAGCCCATCCAGATGATTCACCGAAGAGGTATTCGTGTTCCAGCCTGAAGGCCCCCGACGATGACCGCCCCGATCTGGATCGCCTTTCCCCCCGAAGTGCATTCGACGTTGCTCAGCAGCGGCCCGGGACCCGGGCCGCTGCTCGCCGCCGCGGCGACATGGTCTTCGATGGGCGCCCAATACGCCGAGGCGGCGGAGGAGCTCAGCGCACTCCTGACCGCCACGCAGGGTGGGGCGTGGGAGGGGCCGAGCGCCGAGCAGTACGTGGCGGCGCACGCCCCCTATCTGAGCTGGCTGCTGCAGAGCTCGACCAAGAGCACGGCCGCCGCGACGCTGCATGAGACGGCGGCGGGCGCGTACACGGCGGCGCTGGCGGCGATGCCGACGATGCCCGAGCTCGTCGCCAATCACGTGACACACGCGGCGCTGGTCGCGACGAACTTCTTCGGAATCAACACCATCCCGATCGCGGTCAACGAGGCCGACTACGTGCGCATGTGGGTGCAGGCCGCCACGACGATGACGACCTATCAGGCCGTCAGCGCATCCGCCCTGGCGGCGGTCCCGGCGACGACGCCCGCGCCGCAGATAGTCACTCCGGGCGGCGAGGTCAAGGCGGCGGCAACCGATACCGTGTCCCAGGCTTCTTCCAGCACCTCGTGGCAGGACCAGCTGGCGGCCCAACTCTCGGACTTCACCCAAAGCGTCCTCTGGCCGCTCGGGAAGGAGATATATCCCGACGGCTGGCCCATTCCCGCGGTGCCCTTTGCCAATGGGGTGGCGTCTTTATTCATGCAGATTCCCGGCATGAGCCCCGCGCTGGCCACCGCGTTGGGTTGGTTCATCTTCCACTCGCTGATGATCGTCTGGCCCCTGGTGCAGGCGGCCCAGCTGGGAGTGATGGTCGCTCCATTCATGTTCGCAGCTGTGTCCGCCGCCGCCGGCGCAGGCGTGGCCGCGGCTGTCGCCGGTGCTGCGGGTGCCGCCGCCGCTGCGACGCCGGTAAGCGTGCCGTTGGCCACTGCACCGCCGACGCCGATGGGTACCACACCGGCCCCGGCGCCGACCATGGCCGCCGGTACCCCGGCACACGCGAGCAGCGCGACGGTGTCCGGTCCGGCGCCAAGTGTGGCCACGGCTACCGGTGGCGGACCGGTCGGTGGCGGCCCGGGCGTCGGCTTCGGTCCGGGCACCACGGATGGCGTCGGCGCCGGCATGACCGACATCCAGTACGCGGTCGGCCTGGCGGGATTGTTGTCACGCAGCAGTGCCAGCAGTCGCGCGCGCCGGAAGTCTGAGGAGCCGGCACTCGACGACGCCGAGGAACCGGCCGCCACCGCGGCCGCGGCCGCTGAGCGGATGCGCAGACGTCGACGTCGCGGGGCGGAAGCCAACGATCACGCCTACCGCTACGAGTACATGGACCTCGGCCCCGACGAATCCTCTCTGGCATCCGATGCGGGTGCGGGGCCGCTCGGATTCGCCGGTGCCGCAGCCAAATCCGATGCCGTGCAAGCCGCCGGGTTGGCGACGCTGACCCGTGACGGGTTGAGCGATGGGCCGCGCGTGCCGATGATGCCGAGCACCTGGGACCGCGACTGAGCCCTACGACGACGCAGCGCGCGCAGCGGGGTGGGGAGGATTAGGGCAATCGGGACAGCCCTACGACGATGCAGCGCGCGCAGCGGGGAGGAGGTTTTCACGCCCGGTAGTGCCGCGGCGTGAAAACCCGGTCGGTCGAATCCTGTGTGTACCACTGGGTTTGCGACGATCCGACGATCAGCAGGCAGCGCATGTCGATCTCGCCGGGATCGAGATCGGTCAGCCTGACCACGCGGACGTCCTCGCCGGGGCCGGACACGTCGCGCCCGATCACCACTGGAGTGCCGGGCTCACGGTGGGTCAGCAAGATGTCGCGCATCGCACCCACCTGCCAGGTTCGCGTCTTGGAAGCCGGGTTGTAGATCGCCAGTACCAGGTCGGCGGCCGCGGCGGCCTGCAGTCGCGCCGAGATCACGTCCCACGGCTTGAGGCGATCGGACAGCGAGATCACCGCGTAGTCGTGCCCCAGCGGGGCGCCGACCCGGCTGGCCACCGCCTGGGCGGCGGTCATCGCGGGGAGCACCCGGACCCGCACACCCGGCCATTGCTTGGCCTCTTCCAGCACCGCGGTCGCCATCGCGAACACGCCCGGATCGCCGGAGGACACCACCGCCACGGCGCGGCCCTGCTCGGCCAGGGCGCATGCCAGACGGGCCCGTTCGGGCTCGTCGCGGTTGCCGCTGGGGTGCCGCTGCTGGCCGTCGCGGGCCGGCACGCGGTTCAGATAATTGCCGTAGCCGATCAGGTCGCTCGCCGCGGCCAGCTCCCGGCGGGTCTGCGGCGTCATCCAGTCCATGTCACCCGGGCCCAGGCCCACCACGGTGACGGTGCCGGCGCCGGGCGCGCGCCGACGACGCTGGCCCCCCGGCAGGATGGCCAGCGAGAAGTACGGAACGCCGGCCTCATCGACATCAGCGGCGGGCAGGATGCGTTGGGTTGCGGTGCTGGCCCGCTCCACATAGAACGCGTCGTTGAGTCGTTGCGATGCCGAAAGCGCTTCCCGCACAGCGTGATACGAACGCCCGAGTTTGAGCACAACGGCGGCGTCGGCGTCGGCCAGCCGACGGGTGAGCTCTTCGACCGGCAAGGTGCCCGGCAGCACCGACAGCACCTCGTCGCCGGCAACCAGCGGGGTCGCGACGGCCGCCGAGGCCGCGCTCACCGACGTCACGCCGGGCACGATGACGGCGTCGAACCGTTCGGTCAGCCGGGTGTGCAGGTGCATGTAGGAGCTGTAGAACAGCGGATCACCCTCGGCCAGCAGGGCCACGTTGCGCCCGGCGGCGAGGTGCGCCGCGATGCGCTCGGTGGCCTCGGCGTAGAAGTCCTCCATCGCGCCCGCGTAGCCGCCGGGGTGATCGGTCGTCTCGGTGGTCACCGGGTACACCAGGTGTTCCTCGATCTGGCCGGCCCGCAGGTAAGGCTCGGCGATGCCGCGCGCGATGCTGCGGCCGTGCCGGGCGCTGTGATAGGCGACCACGTCGGCCTCGGCGATCACCCGGGCAGCCTTGACGGTGACCAATTCCGGGTCACCGGGGCCCAACCCGACGCCCCAGAGCGTTCCCCGGGCGGTCATTCGCGGTCGCTCGCGATCGCGTTGACCGCTGCGGCGGCCATCGCGCTGCCGCCACGACGGCCACGCACCACCAGATACGACGTGCCGCGGGGCTTGTCGATGAGCTCCTGCTTGGACTGTGCCGACCCGACGAAACCCACCGGCCCGCCCAGCACCCCGGCCGGCGGGGCGACCCCGTCGTCGATCAGCTCGAGCAGCCGGAACAGCGCGGTCGGAGCGTTGCCGATGGCCAGCACCGCGCCGGGCAGCCGGTCGGCCCACAGCTCGACGGCGGCCGCCGAGCGCGTGGTCTGCCGGCGCGCGGCCAGGTCGGCGGCGCGCGGATCGGCCACCAGGGACACCACCTGGTTGCCGGCCGGCAGTCGCGCCGCGGTGATCCCGGCGGCCACCATCGACGAGTCGCACAGCACGGGAGCGCCGCCGCGCAGGGCCGCGCCGACCCGTTCGACGACATCGTCGGTGAACGCGACGTGCTCGGCGACGTCGACCTGGCCGCAGGTGTGGATCAGGCGGACCACCACCCGTGCCACGTCGGCGGGGAATCGCGCCAGATCGGCTTCGGCGCGAATCGTCGCGAACGACTGGCGATAGATCTCCGCCGCGTCGCGAATGTAGTCGAGCACCCGCCCACTCTAAGGCTCACCCACGTGGCGACCCGGCCGGACTGGGGCTACAGCCGCCGGTATCCGTCCGGCGTAGCCACCAGCACCTCACCGGCCGGTGGGCTGCCGCACGCGCGGTCGCAGCCGACGAAATGGCGGTGCACGACCGACTCGGCGTCCAGCGACCGCGCGGCCTCGGCCCGCACGTCGGCGGCCGAGCGCGCGCAGCCGGGGCTGCCGGTGCAGGCGCTGACGCTCAGCCAGGGTGAGTTCTCGTCGAACACCAGACCCAGGGGCGCCAGCACCCGCAGCGCGGTGTCGGCTACCTCCGCACTGAGGTCGCACACCAGCACCGAACGCCACGGCGTGATCACCAGCGGCGCCTCGATTGCGGCCAGGAACTCCGCGACGCGTGCCGGCAGTACGCCCAGCGGCGCCGCAGCGCCCAGCGTCACCCGCCCGTCGTGTTGGGGTATCCAGCCCACCGGCGCTTTGGTGGCGGCCGGAACGGGGGCGGCGCTCGTGTCCGCGCCCGGCAGCAGCTGCGCAATGTCGTCCAATTCCTGGACGCGCCAAGCTGTTTCACGGATATCGACGAACCGCATGGCGATAGTGACCAGCATCTCGACCACCTCGACGGCCGCCATCCGGACACCGGTGTCGCGTCCGGCAAGCAACAGCGCACACCCGTCCGGGAACGCGTGGACGCCGACGTCGGCGCGCAGCCCCGACACGTCGGCGCGCCCGTCGTCCAGGCTGAACCAGAAGCGGCCGCCCAGCTCGGCGAGCCTGGGCTCGGCGCAGATCGCTGCGTCCAACTCGCCGACCCATCGCCGCACGTCGACGTTGCCGCCCGAGCGTCCCGACAGCGGCGACGCCACGATATTGCGGACCCGCTCATGCGTCGCCGACGGCAACAGGCCCGCGGCCGCCAGCGCGTCGGCCGCCGCGGTCACGTCGGTCAACCCGCGCAACTGCACGTTGCCGCGGGCGGTCAGCTCTAGCGTTCCCGAACCCCACCGGCTGCTCACGGACGCCAACGCGCCCAGTCGGTCCGCGGTGAGCATGCCGCCGGGCAGCCGAATCCGGGCCAGGGCGCCGTCGGCGGCCTGGTGCACCTGCAGCGCACCCGGACATGCGTCGGACTCACGGGTTCGGCCCATCACTTCACGGTACGGCGCCGCGCACGGATGTGAATTTCTCGACTCTGACGCCGGCACGGGGCCGGTGACGGTGCCGTCTGCTCAGTTCAGCGGGAGATCGGTGGTCGTGATGACCCAAAAACGCTCACTCAACATCGCGATTCTCGGCGCCGGGATGTCGGGCATCTGCATGGCGGCCAAGCTGCAGGACGCCGGCATCGACACATTCACCATCTTCGAGAAAGCCGGCGACGTCGGAGGCACCTGGCGCGACAACACCTATCTCGGGCTCACCTGCGACGTCCCGTCGCGCTACTACTCCTACTCGTTCCGGCCGAACCCGCATTGGTCGCACTGGCTGCCACAGCCTTTCGCCGAATGTGGGTGCGGGGCCGGTTTCCGGCGAATTCTTCGCGCATGGATCGCCCGTCGCCTGGGCACACCCCAGCGATGGAGACGGTGGAGTACGCCCCGGGCCGCTCGGCCGACGTGTTCGGCGCACCGACGCAACCCACGATCCTGCTGTGGCACGGCATGCAGACCGACGCGCGCGCTGTCGTCCGGCCCCTCGCGGGCATGCTCGCGTGCCACGGCGCGGCGGTCGTGGCGCCGGATTGGAACTCCCATTCCCGCGACGGTGGGCGTGCGGATCTGCTGGGATCGCTCGAGTTCGCCCGGGATTTCGCCGACGACGCCGACCGGATGGTGCTCGTCGGCTGGTCCATGGGGGGCTGCGCCGCGGCCGGCGTGACGCTGCGCGCGCCGCGGTTCGGCTTCACCCCCGCACACACGGTGTGCCTCGCCGGAGCGTTCATGGTCCCCGATCCGTTCTCCGGCACACCGCTGGCCGACGGACTGGATTCGGCCCGCGTCGGCGCGCCGTTCACCCTGCTGCACGGTCTCGCCGACGACGTCGTGCCGGTCGCCGCCAGCGGGGATTTCGCCGCACGCCTGGAACGTGCCGGCTGGCCGGTGGAGCTCGTCGAGCTGGCGGCCGATCACGGGACGATCGCCGGGGCCGACTACGACGCCCTCGCGGATCGCTACGAACCGGCGAGGGACGGCCCGGCGCTCGAGGTGGCTGCTGAGGTCGCCGCTCGTATCGCGGCGACCCTACGGTACGAATGATGGGTGGCTGAGCCGACCATCCTGCTGCTGTCGACATCCGACACGGACCTGATCAGCGCCCGTTCCAGCGGGAAGAACTACCGGTGGGCCAACCCGTCGCGGCTGTCGGAGGGCGAGCTGCCCGACCTGCTGGCCGACCTGCCGGCCGACGGGGCCATCGTGGTGGTGCGGATCCTCGGCGGCTACCGAGCCTGGCAAAGCGGCATCGACACGGTGCTCGCCAGTGGGGTGCCCACGGTGCTGGTCAGCGGTGAGCAGGCCGCCGACGCCGAGCTGACCGGTCTGTCCACACTGGCGGCCGGCATCGCCGTGCAGGCGCACATCTACCTGGCCCATGGCGGCGTCGACAATCTGCGCCAGCTGCACGCCTTCCTCTCGGACACCGTCCTGATGACCGGGTTCGGGTTCACCCCGCCGGTGGTGACGCCGACATGGGGGGAGCTGTTGCGCCGCCACGCCGCCGACACCGGCGGCCCGACGATCGCCGTGCTGTACTACCGCGCGCAGCACCTGGCCGGCAACACCGGCTACGTCGAGGCGCTGTGCCGGGCCATCGAGGACGCCGGCGCGCGCCCAATGCCGGTCTACTGCGCGTCGCTGCGCACCGCCGAACCCGAACTGCTGCAACGGCTCGCCGCCGCCGACGCCATGGTGGTCACCGTCCTGGCGGCCGGGGGGCTGAAGCCGGCGGCAGTGTCCGCGGGCGGCGATGACGACAGCTGGAACGTCGAACGCCTTGCCGCCCTGGATATCCCGATCCTGCAGGGATTGTGCCTGACCAGCCCGCGCGCCCAGTGGCGCGCGAACGATGACGGCATGAGCCCCCTCGACGTGGCCAGTCAGGTGGCGGTGCCCGAGTTCGACGGCCGCATCATCACCGTGCCGTTCTCGTTCAAGGAGATCGACGAAGACGGGCTGATCTCGTATGTCGCCGACGCGGAACGCTGCGCGCGGGTCGCGGGACTGGCGGTCCGCCACGCGCGGCTGCGCCATGTCGCCCCGGCGGACAAGCGGGTGGCCCTGGTGTTCTCGGCGTATCCCACCAAGCACGCCCGCATCGGCAACGCGGTCGGGCTGGACACACCGGCGAGCGCCGTCGCGCTGCTGCGGGAGATGCGCGATCACGGCTACCGGGTGGGTGACCTGCCGGGCGTCGACGCCGACGACGGTGACGCCCTGATCCACGCGCTCATCGAACGCGGCGGCCAAGACCCCGACTGGCTGACCGAAGGCCAGCTCGCCGGCAACCCGATCCGGGTGTCCGCCAAGGACTACCGCGAATGGTTCGCTACCCTGCCCACCGAATTCACCGATACCGTCACCGAGCACTGGGGCGCGGCACCGGGAAACCTCTTCGTGGACCGCAGCCGCGACCCCGACGGCGAAATCGTCATCGCCGCAATGCAATCGGGTAATGTGGTGCTGATGGTGCAGCCGCCCCGCGGCTTCGGGGAAAACCCGGTCGCCATCTATCACGACCCCGACCTGCCGCCCAGCCACCACTACCTGGCCGCCTACCACTGGCTCGATGCCGGGTTCGGGTCGCACGCGGTGGTGCATCTGGGCAAACACGGAAACCTGGAATGGCTGCCCGGCAAGACGCTGGGCATGTCGGCGTCCTGCGGACCTGACGCCGCACTCGGCGACCTGCCGCTGATCTACCCGTTTCTGGTCAACGATCCCGGCGAGGGCACCCAGGCCAAGAGGCGAGCGCACGCGGTGCTGGTCGACCACCTCATCCCCCCGATGGCCCGCGCCGAGTCCTACGGCGACATCGCACGTTTGGAACAACTGCTCGACGAGCACGCCAACGTCGCCGCCCTGGACCCCGGCAAGCTGCCCGCCATCCGTCAGCAGATCTGGACGCTGATGCGGGCAGCGAAGATGGACCACGACCTGGGCCTGACCGAACGGCCCGAAGAGGACTCGTTCGACGACATGCTGCTGCACGTCGATGGCTGGCTGTGCGAGATCAAGGATGTCCAGATTCGCGACGGCCTGCACATCCTCGGCCAAAAGCCAACGGGGGAAGCCGAACTCGATCTGGTACTGGCCGTCCTTCGGGCGCGTCAGCTGTTCGGCGGCGAGCACACCCTGCCCGGGCTGCGGCAGGCGCTCGGCCTGGCCGAGGACGGCAGCGACGAGCGGATCGCGGTCGATCACACCGAGGCCACGGCCCGCCGGCTCGTCGCCGCGTTACAGGCGACCGGCTGGGATGCCGATGCGGCCGAACGGATTACCGACAACGCCGACGTCGCCGCGGTGCTGCGATTCGCGGCGACCGAAGTGGTGCCGAGGCTGGCCGGCACCGCCGCCGAAATCGAGCAGGTGCTGCGCGCACTGGACGGCCGGTTCATCCCGGCCGGCCCGTCCGGGTCGCCGCTGCGCGGCCTGGTCAACGTGCTGCCCACCGGCCGCAATTTCTATTCCGTCGACCCTAAAGCGGTGCCGTCCCGGCTGGCCTGGGAAGCCGGTGTCGCGCTGGCGGATTCGCTGCTAGCCCGCTACCGCGACGATCACGGGCGGTGGCCGCAATCGGTGGGGCTCTCGGTGTGGGGCACCTCGGCGATGCGCACCGCCGGCGACGACATCGCCGAAGTCCTTGCGCTGCTGGGGGTCCGGCCGGTGTGGGACGACGCGTCGCGGCGCGTGGTCGACCTGGCGCCGATTTCGCCTGCCGAGCTGGGCCGCCCACGCATCGACGTGACGGTGCGGATCTCCGGGTTCTTCCGCGACGCCTTCCCGCATGTGGTGACCATGCTCGACGACGCGGTGCGGCTGGTCGCCGACCTCGACGAGGGCCCCGAGGACAACTACGTGCGTGCGCACGCCCAGGCCGACCTGGCCCAGCACGGCGATCGACGGCGTTCCACCACAAGAATTTTCGGATCCAAACCCGGCACCTATGGCGCCGGTTTGCTACAGCTGATCGACAGCCGCAACTGGCGCGACGACGCCGACCTCGCCGCCGTGTACACCGCGTGGGGTGGCTTCGCCTACGGCCGTGACCTGGACGGCCGCGAGGCCGTCGACGACATGAACCGGCAGTACCGGCGTATCGCGGTGGCCGCCAAGAACACCGACACCCGCGAACACGACATCGCCGACTCCGACGACTATTTCCAGTATCACGGCGGCATGGTGGCCACGGTGCGCGCGTTGACCGGGCGGGACCCGGCCGCCTATATCGGCGACAACACCCGCCCCGACGCGATCCGTACCCGCACCCTGTCGGAGGAGACGACCCGGGTGTTCCGGGCGCGCGTCGTCAATCCGCGCTGGATGTCGGCGATGCGCCGGCACGGATACAAGGGTGCGTTCGAGATGGCGGCGACGGTGGACTACCTGTTCGGCTACGACGCGACGGCCGGGGTGATGGCCGACTGGATGTACGAGCAACTCACCGAGCGTTACGTGCTGGACCCGGAGAACCGGAAGTTCATGTCGGAGTCCAACCCGTGGGCGCTGCACGGCATGGCCGAACGGCTGCTGGAGGCGGCGGGGCGGGGCATGTGGGCGCAGCCGCAGCCCGAGACCCTGGACGGGCTGCGCCAGGCGCTGCTGGAAGCCGAGGGCGATCTCGAAGGCTGACGCGGGGTTTGGCGTTCAGCGCGCGACCGGCGCGGCGTGGCGCGCGCACTCGGCGCCGAGACAGCCACACTCGGCGCGAGACCGGGCCGCAGGCGCCGCTAGATGAAGTCCGAGCCGCCGTCCACGTTGACGGTCGCGCCGGTGACATAGCCGTTGCGCCGCGACGCCAGGTAGGCGGTGAGGGAGGCCACCTCTTCGGGCAGCCCGGCGCGGCCGAGGTCGCAGGGCTGGTGAAAGTTGTCGTCGATCCAGGTCATGACGTCGACCGGGTTGGTGGCGTCGAGGCCGTCCGCGGCCAGGATGTCTTTGAGCGCTTCGGTGAAGCTCGCCGTGACGATGGTCCCCGGGCACACGCAGTTGACCAGAATGCCTTCCTTGGCAAGGCTTTTCGAGAGATTCTTGGTCACACTGGCCAAAGCTGATTTCGCAGCCGTGTAGGCGATGATGCGCGGGTTCTGCCGCTGAATCGAATGCGCGGACAACGTCACGATGCGGGCCCAGTCCGCGGCGCGCAGCAGCGGCAGGGCGGCGCGAATCGATCGGACGGCCGACATCGTGCCGAGCGTGAACGCCGCGTCCCATTGGGCGTCGTCCATCTGCTCGAAATAGCCGTCGCCCGGCCCGATGGTGTGGATCAGGCTGTTGAGTTGCCCCCACCGTTGCGCGACGGTGGCGAACCCATCGGCGATGGACTCGGCATCAGCCATGTCCACGCTGATCCCCACCGCATCCGGAGCACCAGCCCGGCGCAGCGACGCGACCGCAGCGTCGAGCGCCTCGGCGCTTCGGGCCATCACCGCCACGCGGGCTCCTTCGGCGGCAAGGGTTTCGGCGATGGCCAGTCCCATGCCCTTGCTGCCGCCGGTGACCACGGTCGTCGATTCGGCAAAGCCCAGGTCCATCGCCCATCTCCTTTGATCGGTTGTCAGACCCGTGCGCCGAGCCCGCGCAGGCAGAACCGCACCGTGCGTTCGCGGAGCTCGTCGCGGTCGCAGTCGCCCGTTGCCCAGTGCCGGTTGATGCCCGCCCAGACCGTTCCGTTAATGAACTGGGCCTCGGTGGTTGGGTCGATGCGCCGGAACACCCCGCTCTGCAGACCGCGCCGCAGCGCCTCGCTCAGCGGCTTGAGCATCTCCGCGTACGCCGGCTGAACCAGCGCGGGGGACTGTGACTGGGCTTCCATTGACAGGCGGCGCAGGTCGGACTTGACGTCGTCGTCGAATGCCAGGTCCAGCCGTCCGTCAATCCAGGCCGCGACCGCATCGGCCTCCGTTGCGGCGGCTGCCATCCGGCGTCGCAGTCGCCGTTCCTCCACGCGCGCCGTCTCGAGAAGGAGCGCGGCCAACAATTCGTCCTTGGATTCGAAATGCCGATAGAACGCCCGGGTGCCCAGCGCGGCCCGCTCCAGCACCGCGCCGATGCTGAGCCCCGCAATCCCGTTCTCCCGCAACACGGTTAACGCGGCGGTCAGGATCTCGCGGCGCACCGCCGCGTCCGCGCCGAGCTTGTCGCGTCGCCGCGTGCGGGGAGCGCTCACGGATTCACGCCGACGTGTCATAGGCGGCGAGATAGTCCGCGAACCGCTCGCGCACACCATCCGGTGTCAGGCCGTAGTCGGCCAGGTCGTAGTCGTGCGCGCCGCGCGAGCCGGGCCGGTGCTCTGCGGCCCAATGCCGGACGGAGGCCAGGGTGGCGTCGGTGAAACTCAGGCCCAGCTTGTCGTAGCCGGCTCGCAGCGTGCCGACCGGATCCGATTGCAGGTCCGCGAACGAGATGTCGGCGAATCGCTCGTCGCCCATCCGGGCGCGGAAATCCATGGCCCGCCGGACTCCTTCGACCCAGCTGTCGAGCTGCTCGGTGCCGAGTTCCTCGGCGTCGTCGCGGTCGCTGCTCCAGCTCCGTACGTACCGGATCAGGCTGCAGACGGAACCCATCACTTTGGCCGGATCGCGGTGACTCCACAGGAATTGGGCGTTGGGATAGGCCTCGACGAGCGCGTCGAGGGCGAACATGTGCACCGGCGTCTTGAGATGCCACAGGACCGGCGGACAGTGCCACTGCAACAGCCGCAGCACCCGCCGGTGAAAAATGTAGGTCTCACGCATGTCGCAGCCCATCAGCCACGCGAGATACCCCGGTGCCCGCACGGCGCCGTCAATGTGAAAGGTGCGGAAGCTCATTCCCATCAGGTCCTGGCATTCGGTGGGCGCGGTGGGCTCGGAGTTGTACAGCGTTTTCATCAACGGAAACATGTCGTCGAGCATCCTCAGCCCGGCTTCGGCCTGCGCGATCCGCGGGTCGCTGTGTTGGGTGGCCGCCTCCGGCGGCGGGGTAGGCACTTGCGACTCCCACATGCGCAGCGACCGGAACTGGGGATCGGCGGCCACCAGCTGGCTCAGCGCGGTGGTTCCGGTGCGGGGCAGGCCGATGACGAAGACGGGGCCGCCGACCACCTGGTCATCGATCTCGGGGTGCTGCCGGTAGACGTCCTCGACCTTGAGGCGCTGGATCAGGGCGTTGCCGATGTTGGCGTGCTGGATGACCCGCCCGATCTCGTTGAGATCCGCCTCGGTGTTCAGCGCCTCGACGATGCGTTCGAGCCCCTCGCGGTAGTAGGGCGAGCCGAAATCGTCGAGACCGGTTGCGGCCCGGGCGCCGTCCTCCAGCTCGTCGGCGTCAAAAGTCATCGTCCGAACCTTTCGTGCACCGCGCGGCGCCGCGCCGCGAGAACCGACGCGCGCTCTGCGCCGCTGACTTGTGTGGTGCCCGAAGGCAACTCGGCGTGGATATCGCCGAACGGCACCAGCCGGGTCGTGGGTGTGGGCGCGGTTTCGGTTCGCACACAGCGCAGGATGATCGGCCCGTTGCTGTGGCCGGCGGTGTCGAGCCAGTTGGCGACGCCAGGGTCACGGTCGCAGAGCACCACGCGGACCAGGCCATCGGAATCCACGGCGGTCTGGTGGGCATTGAGGCTGGACTGGTGGCGCCCGTAATGGATCGTCTCCCACCACGGGTTGCCGATCGAGAAGCTCCAGTAGATGCCTTGCGGCGGTTCGACTTCGACGATGAGGGCCTCGTCCGGCCGCAGTTCCCACCTGCCGATCACCGGCCGGTTCTCCGCGGCCGCCCCCATGTCGGTGCGATCGATCGGCGGGAGGAAGCCGTTGGGCGGCGCGGCGGACCCGAACTGTAAAAAGAATGTCAGGTTGTCGGCGACGAAGTCGCCCAGGGCGGTCAGTTGCCGCGTCACCGCCCTGTAGGGGTCGACCGGCGGTGCGGTGGCCCGCACCGGCTCGCCCAGCCGCTCGATGCGCAGCGACGAGGGCACCTCGGTATCCCAGTCGTAGAAGAAGTGTCGCACCGTCAGGGTGGGATGCTCGCCGTCGATACGCATCCAATTACCCACGTGCCCAGGCGGTTCGGCGGCCGACAGCAGCACCTCGAAGTTTCCGTCGGGATCCGTCTCGAGCTCGTCGACCAACTCGTTGGCGGTGGCGGTGATGCCGCGCATCGTCTGCAGCCCGACGTAGCGGGCGGTGCCGCGGTGCCCGAACAGCCGATAGCTCTCCCCGCCGCGCAGCGCGGCGCGGGTGTAGAGGCAGTCCGGGCACTCCATTCCCCACGTCACGATGTCGTCGGTGCTGGTGCGCTGGACCCGCAGTGCGGGATCCGGATCGAACCGCAGCGCCTCGTCGATGCCCGCGGTGAGCAGGACCAGTAGGTGCCGGAATCCGGCTGCGGCGTCGATTCGGTTGCGGCTTGCCGGATCGGATTCGACGGTCTGCGCGGCCGCGCTCAGCCGGTGCACGAGGTGTGACCACGCCGCGGAGACATCGGAATCGCCCGTCCCGTCCGACGATTCCGGCGCCAGGGCCGCCTCGGCGATGGTGAACGGCAGCCACGCCAACGGCTTTTTCGGATCGCTCACGATTGCCCACTCCGGTCGGTGCTCGATGCTCTTAACTGAAAATAATGTTTTCAATTAAGCCACGACTATCGCAGCCGGGCGGTGAGAATGTCAACGCCGGGCCCGCGCGGGGGTACGTTGTTCTGGTGACACCGACGTTCGCCGACCTCGCGAAGGCGCAGTACATCCTGCTCACCACGTTCACCAAGGACGGCAGGCCCAAGCCGACGCCGATCTGGGCGGCGCTGGACAAGCGGCGCCCGGACCGGCTCCTGGTCATCACCCAGGAAAAGTCGTGGAAGGTCAAGCGAATCCGCAACACCCCGCGGGTCACGATGGCCACCTGCGCCATGAACGGCCGCCCAACGAGCGAAGCCGTCGAGGGGACGGCGGCCATCCTGGACAAGTCGGACACGGCGGCCGTCTACGACGCGATCGGGGAGCGCTACGGCGTCCTAGGCAAGGTGTTCAACTTCTTCAGCAAGCTGCGCGGCGGCATGGACAACAACGTCGGCCTCGAACTGAAAGTCGCCTGACCGCCGGGGCGCCGTGGCCACCGTCCTCATCCCGATCCCGGACCGCGACTTCGACCCGACCGAGGTCGCCGTCAGCTGGAGGGTGTTGACGAGCGGCGGTCACCGGGTGGTCTTCGCGACCGAAAGCGGCGCCGCCGGCGTGGCCGACGACATCATGGTGACCGGCCGGGGATTGGACATCTGGTCGGCGCTGCCGCTGCTGGGTGCCGTCCCGTTGCTCGGGCTGGCGCTGCGCGCCAACGGCGACGGGCGGAGCGCCTATCGGGACATGCTGCGCGCCAACGAGTTTCAACACCCGGTCAGCTGGGCGCAGGCCAACCTCGACCACGTCGACGCGCTGTTGTTGCCGGGCGGACACCGGGCCCGCGGGATGCGCAACTACATCGACAGCGACACGTTGCACCGGCTCGTCGTGCAGGCCTTCGCCCGGAGGCTGGCGGTGGCCGCCATCTGTCACGGGGTGCTGCTCGCCGCGCGCAGCGTCGACCCCGAGACCGGCCGGTCCGTCCTGTACGGGCGCAAGACCACGGCGTTGACGTGGACGATGGAGCGCTCGGCCTGGCGCCTCACCCGCTTCACCCGGTTCTGGGATCGCGACTACTACCGGACCTATAGCGAAGAACAGGGCCAACCCATCGGGTACATGTCGGTGCAGTCGGAAGTCACACGGGCGCTCGCAGATCCGGCCGACTTCCGTGACGTCGCCCGCGGATCACCGCACTGGCGGCGGAAGACCTCGGGGACGGCGCGCGATACGCCGACCGACTCCCGGCCCGCATTCGTCGTCGACGACGGCGGGTACGTGTCGGCGCGCTGGCCGGGCGACACGCACACGTTCGCGGCGGTGTTATCGCAGAAGCTGGGCGCGGCGCGCTGAGCCGCACGGAACCCTCAAGTCGCGGCGCCGGTGCCCAGATGCTCGCCGAAGAACGCGAACACCCGCCGCCACGCGTCCTCGGTGGCGTCCCGGTCGTAGCCGAAACCCGCGATGCGTAGCAACGGCTGGACGGGCAACTCGTTGGCGAAGCTGTGACCCACGCCCGGATAGGTCTTCACGTCGGCGACGATGTTCTTGGCGGCGATCGTCTCCTTCAGCTGCTCCGGCGCACCCCGGCCCAGTGGGTCACGGCCCCCGAAGCTGGCCACGACGGGGCAGGCTCCCTCCAGTGTCCTGTCCAAATTACGCGGCAGGGGAGCGCCATAGAACGGCGCGGAGGCTCCGAAACCCTTGGGCGACATGACAAGAGCGAACTGGCCGCCCATGCAGAAGCCGGCGATGCCGACCTGCCCGGAACATTCCGGCATGGCCTTCAAGTGATCGCGCGCGGCAAGGATGTCATCGAGGGAGCGACCGCGCTGGGTCTGCAGCTCCTTCATGACGCGCGTGATGCAGCGGATGAGGCCACCGCGGGAATACAGGTTCGGGGTCAGCGCCAGATAGCCCGCCGCGGCGATGCGATCGTTGATCGACTGCTTGTCCCGCCCGTAGCCGAACGCGTCGTGGATGACCACCACACCCGGCCAGGGCCCCTGACCCGGGGGCGTGCTCAATAACGCGTCGATCGGTCCTTCGGGGGTGTCGATCTGAATCGTCGTCATAGCGCTATCTAACTGCAATCGCTCCGGCGGGCACCACGGGAACTCGGGCGTGGCCGGCAGACGTTGAGCTGGCATGGTGTCGCGGCTGTTGCTGATCTACGCCGTCGTCGAACTCGCGGTGGTCGTCGCGCTGGTGTCGACGATCGGATGGGGCTGGACCCTGCTGGCGTTGCTGGCGACCTTCGTGGTCGGCTGGGGCGTCGTGGTCCCGATGGCCGGTTCGCACCTGATCCGCCGGATCGGGCAGCTGCGCTCGGGCCTGGCCGGACCGCGCGCCGCGGCCGGCGACGGCGCGCTGGTCAGCCTGGGCGCCCTCCTGGTACTGGTGCCGGGCTTTGTCAGCACCGCGCTTGGCTTGTTGCTGTTGATCCCGCCGGTGCGCTCGGCCGTCGGCCCCGGCCTGACCGCCATGGCGGTGCGCACGCTGCAGCGGCAGATGACCGGCCTCGATTACGCGAGCGTCTTCCCCGACAGCGGCCCCGGGCACGGCGACTACATCGACGGCGAGGTCATCGATGTCCACGACGTCGAGGCGCCGGCGCGGCCGCAACCCTTCGACGGCCGCTGACGCCGCGCGCGCGGTGCCCGTAGTTTTGGCCTGTGACCGATAGTGACCGTTAGCCCGGCACCGGTGGACCTGCTGGTCAACGGCCGGGTGCACAACCCGGCCCAACCCGACGCGACCGCGATGGCGGTGCGCGACGGCGTCGTGGCGTGGGTGGGCGGCGACGAGGTCGGTCGCCGCATGTTTCCCGGCGCGCAGGTCGAAGACCTCGAGGGCGGTTTCGTGGCGCCGGGATTCGTGGACAGCCACATCCATCTCACGGCGACCGGGCTGACGCTCAGCGGGCTGGACCTGCGCCCGGCGGCCTCGTACACCCAGTGCCTGCGGATGGTTGCCGACTACGCCGCCGCCCACCCCGGCCGGCCGATCTGGGGCCACGGCTGGGATGAAGCGGCGTGGCCGGAGAACGCCCCGCCCGGCACCTGCGACCTGGATGCCGTTCTCGGTGGCCGGCCTGCCTATCTGGCCCGCGTGGACGTTCACTCCGCGCTCGCGTCGACGGGCCTGCGACGGCTGGTGACGGAGCTTCCGGCGGCGGCGGGCTTCAGCGTCGAGGGACCGCTGGTCGGCGACGCCCACCACCTGGTGCGGGCCGCCGCCCGGGACCTGCTGACCGCCGACCAGCTCGCCGAGGCCCGTGCCGCGGGATTGCGGGCCGCCGCGGCGGCCGGGATCGTCGCGGTGCACGAATGCGCCGGGCCCGAGATCGGCGGGATGGACGACTGGCTGCGGCTGCGGGCCCTCGACCACGGCGTCGAGGTGATCGGCTACTGGGGTGAGGCGGTGCGCAGCCCCGCCCAGGCGCGCGAGCTGATGGCGGCGACCGGAGCCCGCGGGCTGGCCGGCGACCTGTTCGTCGACGGGGCGCTGGGGTCGCGCACCGCCTGGCTGCACGAGCCGTACACGGACGCGCCGGATCGCACCGGAACCTGCTATCTGGACCCCGATGCCGTCGAGGCGCATCTGCGGGCCTGCACCCAGGCCGGCGTCACCGCCGGGTTCCACGTCATCGGGGACGCCGCGGTCGCGACGGTGGTGGGCGCCCTCGAGCGCGTCGTGGCTGACCTCGGCCCGGTCGCCGTCGCCCGCTGCGGGCACCGCCTCGAGCACGTCGAGATGGTCGGCGCCGACCAGGCCGCCAAGCTGGGGAAATGGGGCGTCATGGCCAGCGTGCAGCCCAATTTCGACGCGCTCTGGGGCGGCGCCGACGGCATGTACGCGCGGCGGCTGGGCGCCCAGCGAGGCGGTCGGCTCAACCCCTTCGCGCTGTTAGCATCCCAAGGCGTGCCCCTCGCGCTTGGTTCCGACGCCCCGGTCACGGACTTCGACCCGTGGGCCAGTGTGCGCGCGGCGGTCAATCACCACACCCCCGGCAGCGCAATCTCGGCACGGGCCGCGTTCGCCGCCGCCACCCGGGGAGGCTGGCGGGCGTCCGGCGTCCGCGACGGCACGGCGGGCACGCTGGTGCCGGGAGCGCCGGCCTCGTATGTCGTCTGGGATGCCGGCGAACTGGAAGTGCACGCCCCGCGTGACACAGTCCAGCGTTGGTCGACCGACCCGCGGTCGCGGGTGCCCGCGCTGCCGCGACTGGGCCCGGACGACGCCCTGCCGCGGTGCCGGCGAACGGTGCATCGGGGCGCTGTCATCCATGGCTAGGGGTCGGCCGGGCAGCGAGGAGCCCGCGGACCAGACCGACGGGGTGGAAGCGGACCTGCCGCGCCGGCCCGACACCGACCCCATCGGCGACGAGGCCGAGGCAGACCGCGACGACCGGCCTGCCGACGTCCGCCCCGAGCCCGAAGCGCCCGGCGGCGACTCCGGCCGGGACGCCGTCGCCGCGGCGCCCGAAGGTCAGACGACGCTGGGCACCCGGGTCGGCACCGCGGCGCGCGGCGCGGTCACCGGGCTGGTGGCCGGCGTGATCGCGCGGATGCCCGCCGCCCAGGCCGCGATGCTGCCCCGCCTGACCCGGCTGAGTTGCGCCGTGGCGGCCGGCCTCCTGTTCTGCGCCAGTTTCCCACCGCTCAACTGGTGGTGGGCCGCCGTGCTGGCCGCCGCGTTGCTGGCGTGGGTGCTGACGCACCCTGCGACGACACCGGCCGGCGGCCCGGGCTACGCGTTCCTGTTCGGGCTGGCGTTCTATCTGCCGCTGCTGCCCTGGACGGGGCTACTGGTCGGCCCGATCCCTTGGATCGCGCTCGCGACGGTCTGCGCGCTGTTTCCCGCCCTGTTCGGCCTGTGCGCCGTCGCCGTGCGCCGGCTGCCCGGCTGGCCCGTCTGGTTCGCGCT
This sequence comes from Mycobacterium sp. 94-17, assembly GCF_035617725.1. Taxonomy (NCBI): domain Bacteria; kingdom Bacillati; phylum Actinomycetota; class Actinomycetes; order Mycobacteriales; family Mycobacteriaceae; genus Mycobacterium; species Mycobacterium sp. 94-17. The sequence goes on along the minus strand of NZ_JAPIYN010000023.1, from coordinate 4,466 downwards.
GGTATGGGCGGCCCAGGAGTGGCTCAAGTCGATCGTTCCGTTCGGTGGCTTCCCCTGGGGCTCGGCGGCCTTCGGCCAGACGCACGGTCCCTTCCTGCCGCTGGTCCAGCTCGGCGGCGTCCGGCTGCTGTCCACTGCGGTCATGCTGCTGGGCTTCAGCGCGACGGCCATCGCGCTGGAGATCGTGAAGTGGTGGCACGCGGGTCATCCGGCGCGTGCGGCGGCAGGCGGCGCCGAGGACCAGGTGCCGCCCGCGGTGGTGCTGCCCGGCACCTGCATCTGCCTGGTGCTGTTCGCGTCGCTCATCGTCTGGCCGCAGGTGCGCCACGCTGGTACCGGCTCGGGCGGGGAGCCGGCGGTCACCGTCGCCGTCATCCAGGGCAACGTGCCGCGGCTGGGCTTCGAGTTCAACGACCAGCGGCGGGCCGTGCTGGACAACCACGTCCAGGAGACCCTGCACCTGGCCGAGGACGTGCGCTCGGGGGCCGCCCCGCAGCCGCAATTCGTGATCTGGCCGGAAGACTCCTCGGATGTAGACCCGCTGGTCAACAACGACGCCGCCCAGGAGATCTCGCAGGCCGCCGCCGCCATCGGCGCTCCGATCCTGATCGGCAGCGTGCTCGATGTGCCGGGAAGCCCGCCGCAGGATCCGAACTACACCAACACCATGATCGTGTGGAACCCGGCCACCGGCCCGGCCGATCGCCACGACAAGGAAATCGTGCAGCCGTTCGGCGAGTACCTGCCCATGCCGTGGTTGTTCAAGCACCTGTCCGGCTACGCCGAGCGCGCGGGAAAATTCGTGCCGCGGCAGGGCTCGGACGTGGTGCACATCGCGGGGGTGCCGGTCGGCGTCGCCACCTGCTGGGAAGTGATCTTCGATCGGGTGCCGAGGCGAGCGGTGCTCGACGGTGCCCAGTTGTTGGCCGTGCCCGCTAACAACGCGACCTTCAACAAGACGATGAGTGAGCAGCAGCTGGCATTCGCCAAGGTCCGCGCCGTCGAGCACGACCGGTACGTGCTGGTAGCCGGCACCACGGGAATCAGCGCGGTGGTGGCCCCCGACGGCGGCGAGTTGGCCCGCACCGACTTCTTCCAGCCCGCCTATCTGGACACCCAGGTGCGCCTCAAGACCCGGCTGACGCCGGCGACACGCTGGGCGCCGCTGGTGCAATGGGTCATGGTGGTGGCGGCCGGAGCGGTGATTCTGGCCGGGATACGGCACAATGGATGGTTCCCGCGTTCGGTACGTCTGAAGTCCACACGCCAGTCGAAGGGGGCCGGTGCCACCCCGGGCACGCCGCCGCCCGACGAGCACGACCCGGACACAGCGCCCGACGAGCGCGAGGACCGCACGCCGGCAGACGACGGCGTCTGACCACCACCCCGTCCGACCGCGACGGAACAACATTCTTTCGATTTCAGGTTTCGGGCGACACAGAGGAGCTACATGACCACCGGCCAGCCGGCGCCCCACGTCCCAGGCGAGCGTCCCAGCCAGCGCGTCTTGGTGATCATCCCCACCTACAACGAGCTGGAGAACCTCCCGGTGATCCACCGGCGGCTCAAAGAGGCGTGCCCGCAGGTACATCTGCTGGTGGTGGACGACAGCAGCCCCGACGGCACCGGCCGCCTCGCCGAGGAGCTGGCGTCGGCCGACGCCGGCCGCACTCATGTACTGCACCGCACCGCCAAGGACGGCCTGGGCGCGGCTTACCTGGCGGGCTTCGCCTGGGGGCTGAGCCGCGACTACTCGGTGCTGGTCGAAATGGACGCCGACGGCAGCCACGCGCCCGAACAGCTGCACCGCCTGCTGGACGCCGTCGACGCCGGCGCCGACCTGGCCATCGGGTCGCGCTACGTCGAGGGCGGCACAGTGCGCAACTGGCCGAAGCGGCGCTGGGCCCTGTCCTGGACGGCCAACACCTACGCCCGGCTGGCGCTCGGCATCGGCGTGCACGACATCACCGCCGGCTACCGCGCCTACCGTCGCGAGGTGCTCGAGGCGATCGATCTCGACGGCGTCGACTCCAAGGGCTACTGCTTCCAGATCGATCTGACCTGGCGAACCATCTGCAACGGGTTCACCATCGCCGAGGTGCCCATCACTTTCACCGAGCGCGAACTCGGCGTGTCCAAGATGAGCGGATCCAACATCCGCGAGGCCCTGGTCAAAGTCACCCGCTGGGGTGTCCAGGGCCGACGCTCGGGTGTCCGGGCCACCCGGGCCGACAACCGCACCTAGGCGGCGGGCCCTGTGCCGGGCATTGACCCGCGGGTCAGCCCCGGCGGCGAGTCTTGATGATCTCGAGGCGCTCCTTGAGCAGCTCTTCGAGCTCCTCGACCGAGCGGCGCTCCAGCAGCATGTCCCAGTGTGTCCGCGGCGGCTTCACCTTCTTCGGCTCGGGCAGGTCGCCCTCGATCAGGGTGCCTTCCAGGCCGTTGCGGCAGAGCCAGGTGCCGGGGATCTCGGCGTCGTCGGCGAAGGGGACCTCGAACTCTTCGCCGTTGTCGGTCCGGTACTTGGCCAGCTGGCGCGGCGCCAGGTCGTGGTTGCGGTCGGTCTCGTAGCTCACGGCCCCGAGGCGACTGCCTCTCAGTACGCGATCAGCCATGGCTGCTGCTCCTTTTGACGTTCTCGGAGCTCTGCGGCTCCCTCATTGCAATTCCGTGCCATCTTCACTGTGCCAACGCTGCGGCGATCTGCGCAGTTCCCCGGCTCGAGGCGGGCGTACGCGACGCGACTATCAATGATACCGGGATCGCCGCGCAATCCCGACTAAAGTCGGCAGGCGTGAGTCGCCGTACCCGCCCGCAGCCCTGTCGCTGGTGCGGCCGAGACGTCGCCGACGCGGGGATGGGCCGCCGCCGCCAGTACTGCCGCCAGTCGTGCCGGCAGCGCGCGTACGAGCAACGGGCCTCGTTGAGCCGCAACGGTGCTGACCCGCTGTCGGCCCTGCCCCCGGACGCGGTGGTGCTGTCGGCCGAGGACGCCGCCGACCTCTCGGACCGCGTCTACCAGGTGCGGTGCGCGGCCGAGGACATCGCCACGGCGGTCGACGAAGGCGCCGGGACCCCCGAGCTACGCGAGCTGTGCGACGCGCTGATCCAAGCCGCCCGGGCCGCCGATGGCTGGCGCCGGGTGGGTGTCTGATCGCCTCGCCGGCACGCCATCGCCCGGCCCCGACGCTGCAGACATCCGCCTGACCACCGACTATGGCCCGCCGGGTATTGTCACGCCATGGACGTCGGGCCGTATCCACAGCTACCGGTCCTCGGCTAGCAGTCGGGAGCGGCGGACGTTTTGAAATTCAGTCGGAGTTGGCCATACTCACCAGCAATATTCTTGGGTCGGAGAGCAGCACGACGCTGGTCGAGCGGGAAACGGCACCGCCTCGTGCAGCACATTCCGTCACTCGGCAAAAACCGCGTCCGGCGGTGAAGACGGCCGAGCGTCATCAGGCGAGGGGTTAGGCGAGGTTTGTGATGGTTGATCAACTCCAGCATGCGACCGAAGCGCTGCGTAAAGCGCTGGTCCAGGTTGAGCGCCTGAAGCGCACCAACCGCGCGCTGCTGGAGCGGTCCAGCGAGCCGATCGCGATCGTCGGTATGTCGTGCCGCTTCCCGGGCGGCGTGGACAGCCCGGAGGCGCTGTGGCAAATGGTCGCCGACGGCCGCGACGTCATTTCGGAGTTTCCCACCGACCGTGGCTGGGACGTGGCGAGCCTGTACGACCCGGACCCCGACGCGCGCCACAAGTGCTACGTGAACACCGGGGGCTTCGTCGACGGTGTCGGGGACTTCGATCCGGCCTTCTTCGGCATCGCGCCCAGCGAGGCGCTCGCGATGGATCCCCAGCATCGGATGCTGCTGGAATTGTCGTGGGAAGCGTTGGAGCGGGCCGGGATTGACCCCAGCGGGTTGCGCGGCAGCGCCACCGGCGTCTTCGCCGGACTCATCGTCCAGGGCTACGGCATGCTCGCCGAGGAGATCGAGGGCTACCGGCTGACCGGGATGACCTCCAGCGTCGCCTCGGGGCGGGTGTCTTATGTGCTGGGGCTGGAGGGGCCGGCGGTGTCGGTGGATACCGCGTGTTCGTCGTCGTTGGTGGCTTTGCATATGGCGGTGCAGTCGCTGCGTTCGGGGGAGTGCGACCTGGCCCTGGCCGGCGGCGCGACCGTGAACGCGACCCCGACGGTGTTCGTCGAGTTCAGCCGGCACCGCGGGTTGGCCCCCGATGGCCGGAGCAAGGCCTACGCGGGCGCGGCCGACGGCGTCGGTTGGTCCGAGGGCGGGGCCATCCTGGTCGTCGAGCGGCTGTCGGACGCGCGGCGGTTGGGGCATCCGGTGCTGGCGGTGGTGCGGGGTTCGGCGGTCAATCAGGATGGTGCGTCCAACGGGTTGACCGCGCCCAATGGTCCTTCGCAGCAGCGGGTGGTGCGTGCGGCGTTGGCCAGCGCGGGGTT
>NZ_JAPIYN010000022.1:38218-105381 GCF_035617725.1 Mycobacterium sp. 94-17 | reverse complement strand
CACCTTCCACCACCCCGAAAAACTCCTCCACCACGAAGACGACGACGAACACGATGGCGGCGACGGCCACGCGGCGTGAAAGCGCTAAAGCAGTGTGGCCTGCTCGGGCTCCGGCTCGGCCGGCTCGAGCAACTGCGGGCCGTTGTTGCGGACGTTGTTGACCAGGGTCGACACCTCGCGCATCCGAATGGCGCGTACATCCGGCGTGCGGGCCAGCAGCTCCTCGTCGATCGCGGCATCCGGGTCGAGCCACCGGTCCCAGTCCCGCTCGGGCACCACCAGCGGCATCCGATCGTGGATCTGCGCCAGCTCCCCCGGCGCATCGGTGGTGATGATCGTGCAACTCAGCAGCGGCGACGCGTCCTTAGCCGGCTTCCACACCGACCACAGGCCCGCCATGAACAGCGGCTCCCCGTCTTCGCGGTACATGAAGAATGGCGTCTTACGGGTTTTCTTGCCGGCCGCGTCGTCCGCGTTGACCCGCCATTCGTAGTAGCCGTCCATCGGGATCAGGCAGCGCTTGGACTTGGCGCTGGTCCGGAAAGCGGGCGACGTGGTGACCTTGTCCGCGCGGGCGTTGATCAGCATCGGGCCCTTGGTGTCCGGCGTCCCGTCCGGCCCGACCTTGACCCACGGCGGCACCAAACCCCAGCGCATCAGCCGCACCCGCCGCGTCGGCTCGTCCTCGGGCTCCGAATGCCGGCTGACCACGGCCGCGATGGTCGAGGTCGGGGCCACGTTGAAGTTGGGCGCCGTCGAGCCAGCGCCGGTGGCCTCGTCAATCGCCTTGATCTTCTCGGCCAGCAGGGCCGGATCGGTCGTCACCGCGAACCGTCCACACATACATCCCATGGTGGCAGAGCCACAGGTGTCATTTGGTGGCAGAGCCACAGGTGTCATTTGGTGGCAGAGCCACAGGTGTCATTTGGTGGCAGAGCCACAGGTGTCATTGGTGGCAGAAACCGGCGACAGGTGATGATGGACGGATGAGTACGTGGAGCGCCCCCCTGGCACCGCGCCCCGTGCACGCGACCGTCACCATTCCGGGTTCGAAGTCGCAGACCAACCGGGCCCTGGTGCTCGCGGGGCTGGCGGCCGCGTTGGGAAGCGACGGTGCGACCATCAGCGGGGCGCTGCGCAGCCGCGACACCGACCTGATGATCGGGGCGCTGCGCACGCTGGGCTTGCGCGTCGACGGTGACCAGACGGACCTGAAGGTCAGCGGTCGCGTCGCCCCGCGGCCGTCGGCCCGAATCGACTGCGGCCTGGCCGGCACGGTGCTGCGGTTCGTGCCGCCCCTGGCGGCGCTGGCCGAGGCGGCAGTGGAATTCGACGGCGACGAGCAGGCGCGGACCCGGCCCATCGCGCCGCTGCTGGACGGGCTGCGCGGACTCGGCGTCCAGGTCGACGGTTCCGGTCTGCCGTTCCGGGTGTTGGGCACCGGAACGGTCACCGGCGGAACCGTGGACATCGACGCCTCGGCCTCGTCGCAGTTCGTCTCGGGGCTGCTGTTGTGCGCGGCCTCGTTCGCCGAGGGCCTGACCGTGCGGCACACCGGGTCGGCGCTGCCGTCGGCGCCGCACATCGCGATGACGGTGACGATGCTGCGCCAGGCCGGTGTCGACGTCGACGACTCCGTGCCCGACCGCTGGACGGTACGGCCCGGACCGGTCGCGGCGCGGCACTGGGAGGTCGAGCCGGACCTGACCAACGCCGTCCCCTTCCTGGCGGCCGCGGTGGTCACCGGCGGCGCGGTGCGCATCACCGGCTGGCCGTCGAGCAGCGTGCAGCCCGCCGACAACATCATGGCCGTGTTGGGCAAGCTCAATGCGGTTGTCACACAGTCTGATTCGTTCCTGGAGGTGCGGGGCCCCGGGGACTACGACGGTTTCGACGTCGACCTGCGGGCGGTCGGCGAGCTGACGCCGTCGGTGGCCGCGCTGGCGGCGCTGGCGGCGCCGGGTTCGGTGTCGCGGCTCACCGGCATCGCGCACCTGCGCGGCCATGAGACCGATCGGCTTGCGGCGCTCAGCGCCGAGATCAACCGCCTGGGCGGCGAGTGCAGCGAAACCCCCGACGGCCTTCGGATCACCGCGACGCCGCTGCGGCCCGGGGTGTGGCGCGCGTATGCCGACCACCGGATGGCGATGGCGGGCGCGATCGTCGGGCTGCGGGTGGACGGGGTCGAGGTCGACGACATCGGCGCCACCGGCAAGACGCTGCCGGACTTTCCGCGGTTGTGGTCCCGGATGCTGGCAATGCGGGAAGAGCCCGGCATGTGAGGCCCGGCGACTACGACGAGTCCGACGTCAAGATCCGCTCCGGCCGGGGCTCGCGACCGAGAACCAAGACACGCCCCGAGCACGCCGACGCCGAGGCCGCGATGGTGGTCAGCGTCGACCGCGGCCGCTGGGGATGCGTGCTGGGCGGCGACGTCGATCGCCGGGTCACCGCCATGCGGGCACGCGAACTGGGCCGCACCCCGATCGTGGTCGGCGATGACGTCGATGTGGTGGGCGACCTGTCCGGGCGGCCGGACACGCTGGCGCGCATCGTGCGCCGCGGTGAGCGCCGAACGGTGTTGCGGCGCACCGCCGATGACACCGATCTCACCGAACGGGTGGTGGTCGCCAACGCCGACCAGCTGCTGATCGTGGTGGCGCTGGCCGACCCGCCGCCCCGGACCGGCCTGGTGGACCGCACGCTGATCGCCGCGTACGCAGGCGGCCTCACGCCGATCCTGTGCCTGACCAAAACCGACCTCGCCCCGCCGGAGCCGTTCGCGCGGCAGTTCGCCGACCTGGACCTGACCGTGGTCGCTGCGGGCCGCGACGATCCCCTGCTCGCCGTGGCCGACCTGCTGACCGGCAAGATCACCGTGCTGCTGGGCCATTCCGGCGTCGGCAAGTCCACCCTGGTGAATCGCCTGGTGCCGGAGGCGGATCGGGCCGTCGGCGAGGTCACCGAGATCGGCCGCGGCCGGCACACCTCGACGCAGTCGGTGGCGCTGCCGCTGAACGGGCCGCCGGGCGCCACCGGCTGGGTGATCGACACGCCGGGCATCCGGTCGTTCGGGCTCGCACACATTCGGCCCGACGACGTCATGATGGCGTTCTCCGACCTGGCCACCGCGATCGAGGACTGTCCGCGCGGCTGTGGACATCTGGGCCCACCCGCCGACCCGGAATGTGCGCTGGACAGGCTGACCGGGCCCGCCGTGCGCCGCGTCGGCGCCGCGCGCCGGCTGCTGGCCGCGCTCAACCAGACTTCTTAGCCAGCCGTATGCCGAGCTCGTCGGGCGGCACTAAATGCCCTTCCCTGCAACGGATTTCGACGCTCGCCTCGGCGCCACAGCCCAGGTGGGTCAGCCGCAGCCGGTTGCGGCCCGGCAGGTGACGGCGCCCCCACTCGAACAGCGACCACACCACCGGCATGAAATCGATGCCGGCGTCGGTGAGCACGTACTCGTCGCGGCTGCGCTGCCCGGGCTCGCGATAGGGCCTGCGCCGTAGCAGCCCCAGCTCGACCAGCTCGCTCAGCCGCGCCGAGGCGGCGGCCTTGGTGATGCCGACCCGGCTGACGAAGTCGTCGAAACGCGTGGTGCCGTAGTACGCCTCGCGCATGATGAGCATCGCGGACTTGGTGCCGAGGACCGCCATGGTCTTCTCGATCGCGCACTCGCCCACCGCCGACCATGCGTCGCGGTCGGCCAGCGGTCCTTGCAGCAGTGTCATCAACATCACCTCCGCGGCTGGGTTGCTTTCAGTGTACCGAGGTGTTTACCTGGGTATAGTAGTCCATACTCAGAAGGACTCGAGGAGGAGCCATGGCCAGTCATCCCAGTTTCGGGGTCCGCGATGCCGTGATTGTCGGGGCCGTCCGTACCCCCGTCGGCAAGGGCAAGCCCGGCGGCGCGCTGCACGACGTATTGCCCGCCGATCTGCTGGCGCACAGCCTGCGTGAGCTGGTGGCGCGGACCGGCGTGGATCCGGCCCAGGTCGACGACGTCATCGCCGGCGCCGTCACCCAGGCCGGTGACCAGGCGGCCAACATCGCCCGCAATGCCCTGCTGGGCGCGGGGTTCCCGGAGTCGGTTCCCGGCGTCACGATCGACCGCCAGTGCGGCAGCAGCCAGCAGGCCATCAGCTTCGCCGCCCAGGGCGTGATCGCAGGCGCCTACGACCTCGTCATCGCGGCCGGCGTGGAGTCGATGAGCCGCGTGCCGATGGGCAGCCAGGTCTCGCCGGGCAGCAACCCGATGGGCGAGGACATGACCCGCCGCTACCCCGAAGGCCTGGTGCCGCAGGGCATCAGCGCCGAACTGATCGCCGCGAAGTGGGGCTTCTCGCGCGCCCAGCTCGACGAGTTCTCCGCCGCCAGCCACGAGAAGGCTGCCCGCGCCACCAAGGACGGCCTGTTCGACAACGAACTCATTCCGGTCGCCGGGCTCGCCACCGACGAGATCATCCGCCCCGGGACGACGGTCGCCACACTGGCCGGGTTACGGCCGGCGTTCTACAGCGATGCGGCCAAAGCCCGTTTTCCGCAGATCAATTGGGAGATCACACCCGGCAATTCCTCGCCGTTGTCCGATGGCAGCGCCGCGGTGCTGATCGCCAGCAGCGAGGCCGCCGGAAAGCTGGGGCTGCGCCCGCTGGCTCGGATCCATACCAGCACCGTGGTTGGCTCCGACCCGCTGTACATGCTGACCGGGGTTATTCCGGCCACCGAGAAAGTGTTACGGCGCGCCGGGCTGACACTCGCCGACATCGACCTGTTCGAGGTGAACGAGGCCTTCGCGCCCGTCGTGCTGGCCTGGGCGCAGGACACCGGCGCCGATCTGGCCAAGACCAATGTCAACGGCGGTGCGATCGCGATCGGTCATCCGTTGGGCGCCAGCGGCGCTCGGATCATGACCACGCTCGTCAACGCCCTCGAGCAGCGCGGCGGCCGGTACGGGCTGCAGACGATGTGCGAGGGCGGCGGCATGGCCAACGCCACCATCATCGAGCGGTTGGGCTAATCCGATGACCGAGACTCACTTCGACGGCGTGCGTGTCCGCTACGACAGCACCAAGAGCTACGACGAACTACGCACGACGCTGTTCGCCGACATCGGCGAGCAGCCGGTGCCGATCAACGACATCGCCACCGGCACCGGCGACTGGAAGTCATATCAGGACCGCGTCGAATCCTATATCGGGCCAAGCGGATTCACGCTGTTCGGGACGGTGGACCACGGCGCCTGGATCGGCAAGGCCGGCATCGACCGCAAGGCGTTGCGGGTGATTCTCGGCAATCCGCTGATCGCCATCACGATGCTGCGCCACGACGTGCAGGCCGGCCTGTTCGCCCCGGTCGAGTTGCTGCTGGCCGACGAGGGCGCGGGCAGCAGCCTGACCTACGTCAAGCCGTCGTCGTTGATGGTGGTCGAGACCAATCCCGAATTGCTCAGCGCCGCACAGCAACTGGATGCCAAGCTGGCGGCCTTGGCCGAAAAGGTGACCAACGGATCGTGACGCCCGGTTACGCGGTGGCGTAGTCCTCGCCCAGCGGGCCGCAGCGCACATCGAAACGTTCGCGGACCGTGTCGAGAACGCGGCGCTGGCGTTCGCGTTCGCGGCGGTGCGTCAACATGAAGCGCGCCAAGCCGGGCAGGCGGCGCGGTAGCGGGTACCACTTGTCCAAATCGAGGCCGTTTTCGTTGAATACCCGGGCGGGGACGTTGTCGTAGATCAGGCTGAGATTGTGCCCGACGAGCGCGAAAAGCACGTACGGAAACGCCATCGGCGCCTTCTGCCTCAGCTCCTTCCAGTCGACTTCGTACAACGGCAGCTGACCGAGCTTGCCCAGGAACAGCAGATGGCCCATGAAGTACCCCATGAACGCGGGCAGGTGCAGTACTGACGACCGTACGTTGATGGAAACGACTGCGCCGCTGGGCGAAACGTAGGGCTCGTACGAGGTCTCCTCGGCGAATTTGACGTATCCCGTGCAGTTGACCACCCAGCTGCCCGGTTCGATCGTCTTCGTCGCTCCGCTGCGCAACACCAACTCGGTCGTGTCGTTGCGGTCGACCGCATCCTCGAGATAGTCCATGACGACATCGTTCAGTCCCGCGGAGATCGTGCGGTTCTCGGCCTCGGACAGCACCCCCAACACGAAGTTGTCCGCCTGCGGGGTCAAGAACGTGCCATGGGTGGACCGGTACCAACGTTGGACGTCCGCCTCGTTCGTGCCGTCGTACCGGCGATTCAGCTTTGTGGCGAGCGCGCTCGGGGGTGTGCCCGTCCACCACCGCCGGGCGCCGCTCGGCAACAGGCTTTCGCGCTTGGAGAAGAACGTTCCGTGCCCGGCCACGAGGTTCACCTGGCGGCCGGGGTATGTGGTGATCAACGCGTGTGCGGTGTCCATCGCGGTTTTTCCGCCGCCGATGATCCACACCGGCGCATCGCTTTTGCTGATGTCGCCCACCCGGACGTCGGAGTAGTCGGGCGACACCGAGTGGACGCGTGCGCTGGAGAGGGCGAGCGGTTCGTTCGGCGTGATCGCCAGGCCATAGGCCTTGATCAATCGCTTAGCCTCGACGACGAGCGCCCGGCCGTCGGCAGCCCGGGAGGTGACGCGGACGATTCCGTTCGATTCTTCGGCCGACTCGAAGTCCCAGCCCAAGTACTCGTCCACCTGCACGCGCTGCCGTATCACGTCGACGCAGTGCCGAAAATGGTCGAGCACCTCCCCCTTGGTCGCCAGGTAGGCGCGATCCTTGCCGATGGTCCACGCGATGTTGCCCGCGGTGAACATCGGGTGCGGTTGATGCAGGCGCACATACGCGTACACATCGACCCACATGCCGCCGACGCGCGGCCGACGGTCGATCAGGATCACCTTGTTGTCGGGCGTCAGGTATCGGCTCGCGGCGAACAGGGCGTTGAGCCCGGCGATCCCTGCTCCGACGATGCAGACGTCGCAGGTTTCCACCCGCGGGGACTGGGATACGGACATCGGACCACCTTTCCTCGCACCGGTGGTAATGGTCCGTCCGCACCATAGCGCGGCATAGAGTAATCGACTACGCAAACCCGGCGAGTCGTCGGACTGGGTGGCTCGGCGGGCTACGTGGCTACGTGGCTACGTGGCTGTACCGGTCGCACACGTCGTCGCCTCGGCCGTCGCGCTCGAAGCGGATGCGCCGGATCTTCAGCTCGGTTATGGCGTTACCTCGCGCCGGGCCGCCGGCTTTCGGCGGGTGAGGGCCGCTGGACGGCCGGCGCGTACTGTCACCGACACCGTCAGCGCGACCGCAAGCAGGAAGCATGCCACCGCGTAAGTCAGGCTGCCGGTGGGCGTTCCGTTGGCCGTAAGTCCGTGCGACGCCTTCAGATAGGCGGGCAGGGCCGACAACCACAGCGCCCCGAGCACCACCAGGAACGCGGACCCGAAGACCGCGACGAAGCGGTTGCGCGCCCCGGGCGTGAACGCGGAGTTGCGCCACTGCCGCAACAGGACGGGGATCGCCACCACCGCGAACGCACCGAGCATGGTGTAGTACAGCGCCCGTCGCAGTGCGCTGTCGGGATGCTCGCCACCGGCCAGCAGCAGCGGAAGATTGGCGACCACCAGGCCAACCACCACCAATATGGCGACACCAAACGTGCGGCCGGTCAACGCAATTCGGCTCAGCCGTCGCCCGCGCTCGATGGGACGGGTGACCAGCAGCTGGGTAAACAGTGCGACACAGGCAGGCCCAACGGTCGCGAACAGCAAGACGCTGCTCATCGGCACCGAGGCCAGCATGGGACGGTTGATCGGGTTGCCGGTGTTCCACGCCCACCAGCGCAGTTGCGGACCCAGTTGGTCGAAGATTTCGTAGAAGCAGTTGTGCACGAATCCCACACACACCGCGCCGACGATGGCGCCCCAGTCCCGGAATACGCCCAGGCTGCGAACCACTTCGTAGGCCAGCGTCATCATCGCGGGGTACAGCGCGACGATGTAGATCGGCAGCCGGTCATACATGAACTGGACCGTGAAGACGTTGTGCGCGAAGACCGCACCGATGGAGCGGTCGATACCGAAGACGGTCGGGAAATACAGCGGCGGCTCGACGATGAGCAGGTAGATGACCGTGGCGAACCAGATCACGATGTTGGCGGGGTCCCTGTCGCGGCGCAGCCGATGGATTGCCCACCAGAGCGCCAGCGCGCCGCCTGCGACGACCAGCAGTTCGAGTATCGGCAGCGTCCAATTCGCCAACCCGAACGGATTGCGCACCGTCACCCATGGCGACGCGTGCTCGCAGCTGAACCCCAGGCGGGTGGCGATGCCTTCGATGTCGTCGCTACATTGACCGCTCATCCGTCGGCGTCCTCAGTCACTGGCGTGTGCACGCGCTTACCGAAAGCTTGACGATACATGTTTAGCAAGTTCGGGGTGGGGCTGGGCGAGACCTACGGGCCAACAGCGACGAGAGCGTGCCGCCCGAGAACGTCTACCTGGAACTGGAAGAGCACTATCACACCCGGCTGCTGGCCTATGCGCCCGATGTGTTCGACCTGACCTTCCAGGTGGTCCCGCCGCCGTTCGTGATGCGGCAGTTCGTCGAGGCCGCCGAGAAGGCGGGATGCATCATGTTCGACGAGTTGCGCCGCGCCAGCGCAAGGCTTTTCGCCGACAAACCCGCGGTCGCCGCACGCATCGAACTGCCCGACAGCGAAATCCTCACCGACGAGATCGGCCACGTCGGCTACTGCGCATCGCGCTGCACCAGCGCGGAGCAGGCGATCATACGCCGCATCTATCCCTACATCGGACGGCTCTTCGCCCGTCAGACGGCGGAAATCAGCCTGGTGATCGATCCGAAGGCGTTGCACGCACGGCTGGACCGCCCCTTGGATGTCGAGGAGCTGACCGCCGGCTTGGACAACGAAACCTATCTCGTCGCACACCCCTGATGCCCAACTGTCTCAGCCGCGGCTGAGGTGGGCCCGGATCGCCGAGATGGTGGCGATGACCGCGTCGGCGCTGCCGCCCCCGAAGGGCGCGATGCTGGCGAAACCGTGTGTGAGCGCATCGAACTGGCGGTGGTCCACCGTCACACCGGCCGCGCGCAACGCCGCGGCGTACTCGTTGCCCTCATCGCGCAACGGATCGAATCCCGCGGTGAGCACCAGGGCCGGGGCCAGGCCGGAGAGATCTGCCGCCTGCAACGGCGATACTCGCGCATTGTCCGCGGCGAATCGGGTGCCGCCCAGATACAGATCGGCGAACCAGTCCCGATCGCGCCTGGACAGAAAGAAGCTCTCGGAGAACAGCTTTCGTGACCGCGTTTCCTCGGACAGGTCGAGCACCGCGTAGAGCAGGACCTGCAGCGCCGGCTGCGGAACTCCCTCGTCGCGGCTGCGCAGTGCAACGAGCGCCGCCAGGTTTCCGCCCGCGCTGTCGCCGCCGACGCCGATGCGGGACGCGCCCAGTCCGGCGGCGTTCTCCAGCACCCATCGATAGGCCCCGAAGCAGTCGTCGACCGCGGCCGGGGCCTTGTGCTCCGGTGCCAGCCGGTAGTCAACCGACAACACATGTATCGCGGCATCCCGGCAGATCATCCTGCACAGCCCGTCGTGGGATTCGATGTCGCCCACCACAAACCCGCCGCCATGGAAGAAGACCAGCAGCGGGGCGGGCCCCTCGACTGCCGGCCGGTAGTGCCGCACCGGCAGCGGGCCATCGGGACCGGGGATGGTGAAATCCGCTGTGGGTAAACCGATTTCGGCGGCCATCACCGAATGCGAGCTACGCATCAGGGCACGGGCGACGTCGGGATCCCCGGTAGCCGACAGGCCCCCGGTGCGAGTGCGTCGTTGGCCGGCCAGCATCAGTTGAAGCGTGGGGTCAAGAGTGTTGCCGTCGATGGTGATCCGTCTGCCACCCGCGAGCAGGCGCTTCAGCCAGGGCGGAATCCAGGGCACCACCTTCACGCCGACGCGCAGCGCGGCGCTGGTGATGGCGAGGGAACGAACCTTGGGCCCCTTGTCCTTCAACGGCGGCCCCCTGTGTGATTGGGCGTTCCGGCACAGCCCTACCGAACAGATATTAGGCCGGCGCCAGCGTCCCGCACACATGTGTCGAGGTTGATCAAGATGAGCACATGCCAGTTCGATCATGTTCGCATCCACGGTCCTTGAATGCACTTCGACACCTTGACTGTCGGGCCAGGCCGGGTGTTTTCGGGCCCAGCGAGCCGACGCGCCTGCCCATCGCGTTCGAAACGTAAGGGCCCCTCGCCCACAGCCCGCGCCGAACGTGCACTCAGGGCGGAAAATCGGCGAAATGTTCGCCGTGAGTGCACATTCGGCGCGGGGATTGTGCAGACTGGCCGGGCGGGTGCCAAGCGGTTAAGCGGCCAGCCCTTCATCGGCGCGTGGCGCCGCGGCCGCCCGTCTGCCGCGCCGCCAACCCCTCACGGCGGCGATCGCAGACTTCAGACCGCGGCGGCGGCCGGTGGCCGGATCGAAGCCCGAGAAACCGGGCTCGAGTTCGGCGAACATCCGCTCGCTGCGCGTCTCCGGCGCGTTGTCGGCGTCGTCGCGCAGGTACTTGTTCGGCAGCGAGAGCTTGGCCAGTGTGCGCCACGTCTTGGCGTACTGGAACAGGAAAGAACCTGTGGTGTAAGGCAAGTCGTACTTGTCGCAGACCTGGCGCACCCGCACCGAAATCTCGTGCAGCCGGTTGCTCGGCAGGTCCGGATACAGGTGGTGCTCGATCTGGTGGCACAGGTTGCCGCTCATGAATCGCAGCGCCGGGCCGGCCTCGAAGTTGGCGCTGCCCAGCATCTGGCGCAGATACCACTGCCCCTTGGTCTCGCCGATCATGTCGGTCTTGGTGAATTTCTCCGCGCCGTCCGGGAAGTGGCCGCAGAAGATCACCGCGTTGGCCCACACGTTGCGGATCACGTTGGCAAGGGCGTTGGCCTTCAGCGTGGACGTATACGTCGCCCCGGGTGACAGCGAGGTCAACGCCGGGAACGCGACATAGTCCTTGAATACCTGTCGGCCGGCCTTGGCCAGGAACTCATCGGTCCGCTCGCGGGCTTCGTCGTGGTCCATCCGCTTCTTGACGATCTTGCCCAGCTCCACATGCTGCAGGCCGACCCCCCACTCGAAGAGCAGCGCGAGCAGCGTGTTGTACACCAGGTTGAAGACGTTGAAGCGCTTCCAGCGCTGGTCGCGGGTGACGCGCAGCAGGCCGTAGCCGACGTCGTCGTCCATCCCGAGGATGTTGGTGTATTTGTGGTGCACGAAGTTGTGGGTGTAGCGCCAGTGCTTGGACGACCCGCTCATGTCCCACTCCCAGGTGGAGGAGTGGATCTCGGGGTCGTTCATCCAGTCCCACTGGCCGTGCATGACGTTGTGGCCGATCTCCATGTTCTCGACGATCTTGGCCACGCCCAGGGTCACCGCCCCCGCCCACCAGGCCGAGCGCCGCGAACTCGCGGCTAGCAGCAGCCGCCCGCTCACCTCCAGCGCGCGCTGGGCCGCGATGGTGCGCCGGATGTAGCGGGCGTCCCGCTCGCCGCGGGAGTCCTCCACGTCCTGGCGGATGGCGTCGAGCTCGCGGGCCAGGTTCTCGATGTCGGCGTCCGTCAGATGGGCGAATACGTCGACGTCTGTGATCGCCATCGTCATCTCCCTACGGTTGTACGTTTCGGTCGGCATCTTCGGTACGCAACATGCCGCAGACCTACGCTATCGTAACCTACGAATCCGTAGGTTACCTGTGAGTAGCCTTTAAATGTCCCTTTAGATGTCGAATTAGATGTCTAGATGTCCAGAACGCAATCGCCGGAGGCGGCCGACACGCAGGTCTGCACCCGCGTCCCGGGATCGTGCTCCTGGCCCGTGCGCAGGTCACGGACGTGTCCCTCCACCAGGCCGACCACGCACGACTGACAGATCCCCATGCGACACCCGAAGGGCATCAGCACCCCGGCGCCCTCGCCCGCATCCATCAGCGAGGTCGCCGCGTCGGCGTCGGCGCTGCGTCCGCTTCGGGCGAAGGTGACCGTGCCGCCGGCGCCGGCGGGCGCGGCCTTGGACACCGCGAACCGCTCGAGGTGCAAGCGTTCGCCGACGCCCGCGGCCGACCATGCCCGCGCCGCCTCGGCGAGCATGCCTTCCGGACCGCACGCCCAGGTCTGGCGCTCGCGCCAGTCCGGCACGTCACGCGCCAGCGCGGACAGGTCGAGCCGGCCCTGGGTGCGGGTCTCGCGCAACAGCATCCGATAGCCGGGCTGCTCGTCCGCCAGCGCGGCCAACTCAGCCGCGAACATGACGTCGGCCCGGGTGGGTGCCGAGTGCAGGTGAACGATGTCGCCAATTTGGTTGCGGCGCAACAGCGTTCGCAGCATCGACATCACGGGCGTGATCCCGGATCCGGCGGTGAGGAACAGGATCGACGCGGGCGCCGGATCCGGCAGCACAAAGTTGCCCTGCGGCGCGGCCAACCGGACGACGGTGCCCGGCTCCACACCGGCCACCAGGTGCGACGACAGAAATCCCTCCGGCATCGCCTTCACGGTGATGGTCACGGTGCGCGCCGAACCGGATTTCGGGCGCGAGCCCGCGCCGGACGGGGCCGAGGTGAGCGAATACGACCGCCAGCGCCAGCGCCCGTCCATCAGCAGTCCGATACCGATGTACTGGCCCGGCTGGTAGTCGAAGTTGAAGCCCCAGCCCGGCTTGATCACCAGGGTCGCGGAGTCTTCCGTCTCGCGGCGCACCTGCAAGACCCGGCCCCGCAGTTCGCGCGCCGACCAGAGCGGGTTGGCCAGATGCAGGTAGTCGTCGGGCAACAGCGGCGTCGTGATGCGCGCGGCGAGCGTGCGCAGCGCATGCCAACCAGGATGGCGGTCCGCACCGGCGACGACGGGACGCGTGGTCTCGACAACGTTGCCCTTGATCGAGGGGTTACGTCTGCCCAGGGGAAGCTCCTGCTCACGATGCGGCATCTGGTGTGTGCTCACATTGTGATCGATTCTGTGCGTTCCACGAAACCTACGGTACCGTAACCTACGGTGTCGTAGCCAGCGCTGCGACCCGAATCACCTCACATGAGCTCCAGCAGGAATGGCAGCTCCTGGTTGGCATACCAGGCCAGATCGTGGTCCTGCGCGTCGCCGACGATCAGTTCGGCGTCCTCGTCGCCCAGGTCGGCGGCGTCGACGGCCTCGATGGCCTTCGCCACCGCCGGTTCAGCCCCGGCGTTGTCGACGTAGGCGGCTATCACGTCGCCGATCGGCACCGACCCGGCCAGTCTGACCACGGCGTCGTCGAGGTCGGGGCGGTACGTGACGTCGTCGACCTCGGCGGCCAGCACCGCGCGCCGGGGCCGCGGAGACTCCGACGACGCGCCGACCCCCTCCGTCCCCCGCGCGGCCAGCAGCCGCAGCGACGCCAGCGCCGCCTCGCGCAGCGCCACGTCGGCCAGCTCGTCGTCGTCACCCTCGGCGTAGGCCTCCCGCAGCCTCGGCGTCAACGCGAACGCGGTGCCATTGACCGCCGACAACGAGCCGTCGGCGACGAGCCGGGCCAACATGGGCAGCGTGGCGGGGATGTAGACGACAGTCATGTTGCGGCTCGATGGTGGCGACCCGCCGCGACCGGCCGCGCCGCTCTTGCGATCGCCACGGTTAGATCAGCGTGGCCGCGTAGTCGTCGACATACGTCGACAGCTCCCGCGGCGGGCGCTGGTAGTTCTCACTCACCACCGGACGCTCCGGTAGCTTGACCTTGGGCGTTTCCACATCCTCATAGGGCACGGTGGACAACAGGTGGGCGATCATGTTCAGTCGCGCGTGCTTCTTGATCT
This sequence comes from Mycobacterium sp. 94-17, assembly GCF_035617725.1. Taxonomy (NCBI): domain Bacteria; kingdom Bacillati; phylum Actinomycetota; class Actinomycetes; order Mycobacteriales; family Mycobacteriaceae; genus Mycobacterium; species Mycobacterium sp. 94-17. The sequence continues at coordinate 91,518 of NZ_JAPIYN010000022.1, read as the reverse complement.
CGGATTCCACCACATACCACGGACTCTCCGGGATATCGGTGTGCACCATCATCTCGTCCTTGGCGCGTGAATAGTCCTCCCACCGGTAGACCGACTCCAGGTCCATCGGAGAGAGCTTCCATTGCCGGACCGGGTCACTGAGCCGCGCTTTGAAGCGGCGCAGCTGCTCGGCCTCCGACACCGAAAACCAGTACTTGCGCAGCAGAATCCCGTCGTCGATCAGCATCTGCTCGAAGATCGGCGTCTGCCGCAGGAACAGCGCGTGCTCCTGAGGCGTGCAGAACCCCATGACCTTCTCGATGCCGGCCCGGTTGTACCAGGACCGGTCGAACAGCACGATCTCGCCCTTGGTGGGCAAGTGCGCGATGTAGCGCTGGAAATACCACTGGCCGCGTTCACGATCCGAGGGCACCGGCAGCGCGGCCACCTGCGCGATCCGAGGGCTCAGGTACTCGGTGAACCGCTTGATGGCGCCACCCTTGCCCGCGGCGTCGCGGCCCTCGAACAACACCACCAGCCGCGCCCCCGAGTGCCGCACCCACTCCTGCAGTTTCACCAATTCCGTTTGCAGCCTGAACAATTCGTCTTCGTAGACGGCGTCGGAAATCTTCGGCACGCCCTGCCGAGCCGACTTCTTCTTTTTCGGCTTCGCCGGCGCGCCGCCATTTTTCGGGGTGCCCACAGCAACGAATGATAGCCCCACGCAGGGGTTTTCATTGCCGACTAGGACCGGGAAGCCTCGAGCAGTTCTTCGAGGGCTTGGTTCAGCAGCCCGGGCAGCAGCTGCACATCGCTCATCGCCTCGCGGTCGGCGTTGATTCCGTAGTACAGCTCGCCGTTGTAGGACGTCACGCCGATGGCCAGCGCCTGGTTTTGCAGCAGCGGCGGCACTGCGTAGGTCTCCAGCAATTTGGTGCCGGCGATGTACATTTGCGACTGGGCACCGGGCGCGTTGGTGATCAGCAAGTTGAAGGTGCGCTTGGAAAAGCTCGGGAAACTGGTCGCCTCCCGGATACCCATGGCGTGCAGCGTCGGCGGGGCAAAACCTGACAGGGTGACGATGGTCCGGGCATCCACCAGATGGGCGGCCGTCGGGTTCGACTCCGTCTCATGCGCTATCTGCGAGAGCCGCACCACGGCGTTGGGCTCCCCCACCGGCAGGTCGACGAGGAAGGGCATCACCTGGCTGATCGCCTGACCGGGACCGCTCGCGTCGAGATCGCCGTCGTCGTACACCGGCAGCGGCGCCATCGCGCGCACGGTCGCGGTCGGCGACACCGCCACCCCGCGCGACATCAGCCAGCTGCCCAGCGCGCCGGCGATGACGGCGAGCACCACGTCGTTGACGTCGCAGTCGTAGCGCGCGCGCACGGTGCGGTAGTCCTCGAGGCTGCCCCGCGCCACGGTGAAACGCCGATGCCGCGACACGGTGGCGTTGAGCGGGCTGCTCGGCGCGGTCCCCCGGGCCACGGCGCGCACCAGGTCCGCGGCTCGGCGGCCGGCGTCGAGCAGCTCGGTGTGGTTGGTCACCAGACCACCGATCATCGAGCTGACGGCCTGCAGCTGGGTCCCCGGACCCGTCACCCATTCGCCGATGGCGCCCAACATCAGGCGGGTGTTGCCGGGGTCGCGCTCCGGCACCCAGATGTCCTCCGGGAACGGCGGCGGGCGTTTCGTGCGATCGCTGATGACGTGGTTGATCTCGAGCGCCGACATGCCGTTGATCAGCGCCTGATGCGACTTCGTGTAGAGGGCCAACCGGTTCTTGGACAAGCCCTCGACCAGATACATCTCCCAGAGCGGGCGCGTCTTGTCCAGCGGCCGCGCGGCCAGCCGCGCGATCAGCTCGTGCAGCTGCTCGTCACTGCCCGGGGAAGGCAACGCGGAGCGGCGCACGTGGTAGGTGATGTCGAAGTCGTTGTCGTCCAGCCACACCGGACGAGCCGGGCTGACCGGCACGTCGCGCACCTTCTGCCGGTAGCGCGGTATCTGCGGCAGCCGCTGCTCGACGGTGGCCAGCAGTGTCTCGTAGCTCAACCCGCTGCGGGGACGGCGCAGGATCGACAGCGACCCGACGTACATCGGGGTCGCGGTGTTCTCCAGCCGATAGAACGACGCGTCGGCCGGGGACAAGCGTCTCACCATGCGGCGCTGTCCTCCTGGTCAGTTCGTCGCCCGTGCGCTCCCAGGGGGCGGTGGGTGGGACCGATGTCTTGCCCACGTTAATCGGATAACCGCGCACCGGTCACCGTGGGTACACGCGCGGTCGAGTTGTGCCATGATGACCACTGATCAACCACCGTCTGCCCCTCTCCAGCAGGCTCGAAGGTCCGGCCGAAGAGTTGGAGAGTGCGCGTTGAACATTAGTCCTGTCGCCGATCCGTCCGACGCTTTCACCGTCATACCTGTCGTCGATTACGAGCCGCCGGCCCATGACGTGCGCCACGCCGCCCCGCAGTGCCGCCAACCCGCCCGCATGCCGCTGCACCGCCGCGGCGGCCACGCGCCGTCACGCTCCTACACCGGGGAGGCCAGCAGGGCACCGGCAGCGGATCCGGGCTCGGCCATGTCCCCGCGGCTGCGTCAGGCGGCCGCCTTCGCCGACGCCGCGCTGCGGCGGGTGCTCGAAGTCATCGACCGCCGCCGTCCCGCCGCCCAGCTGAATCCGCTGCTGGCACCCAGCCTGGTGGATTCGGTTGCCGCGGTGGGACGTTCGGCTCCCGGGCGGCATCGAGGGGCCGCGGTGTTGCGCCGCATGCGGCTGCAGCCGGCCGGTCACCGTGAGCCGGACTCCGCGGCCGAGGTTTCCGGTTCCTACAGCCGCGGGAACCGGATGCATGCCATCGCCTGCCGCGTCGAGCAAGTCAGCGCCGCGGGCAAAACCCGCTGGATGGTGGTGGCCCTGCACATCGGGTGACGGCGGGCATCCGGTCAGGCCGCCGGTGCGGCGCCCGCCGTCCGCGGGCCGCCGGTGTAGCGGGCCAGGACGGGTCCCACGATCGCCATGATGAAGACGTATGACGTCGCCAGCGCCGCGACGGCGGGCAGCGACTTGCCGGCCAATCCGATGATGATCAACGAGAACTCGCCGCGCGCGATCAGCGCGGTGCCCGCGCGCAGCTGCCCGCGCCGCGCCACGCCGTCGTGCCGGGCGGCGAACATCCCGGTGGCCACCTTGGTCGCCGCGGTCACCGCGGCCAGGATCAGGGCCGGCAACAGCATCGGCACCAACTCCTGCGGGTCCACCGCGTAGCCGATCGCCAGGAAGAAGATGGCGGCGAACAGGTCGCGCAGCGGGCCCAGCACCTGGCGGGCCCGCTCGGCGGTCTCGCCCGTCAGGGTGAGGCCCACCAGGAACGCGCCGACCGCCGCCGAGGCATGCAGGGACTCGGCCATGGCCGCCACGATCAGGGTGATGCCCAGCACCCGCAGCATGAGCTGCTCGGAATCGGGGTGCTCCACCAACCGCTCCACGTGGTGGCCCCACCGGTAAGACACGGCGAACGCCGCCACCAGAACACCCACCGCCGCGGCCATGCCGCCGATGGCGTGCAGCCAGCCGCCGCCCGAAGCCAGGACCGCGAACAGCGGCAGATAGGCGGCCATCGCGAAGTCTTCGAGCACCAGCACCGACAGCACCGCGGGCGTCTCGCGGTTACCGAGCCGCTTCAAGTCCTCCAGCAGCCGTGCGATGACGCCCGACGAGGAGATGTATGTGACGCCGGCCAGGCACAGGATGGCCACCCCGTCCAGGCCCAGTAGCCAGCCCGCGATCGCGCCGGGCGCCGCGTTGAGCACGATGTCGACGCCCGCCGACGGCAGGTGGTGGCGCATGCTGCTGGAGAATTCGGCCGCCGAGAACTCGCAGCCCAGGGTCAGCAGCAGCAGCACCACGCCGATGGGTGCGCTGGTGGTGATGAACTGCCCGCCGGCGGCCATCGGCAGAATGCCGCCGTTGCCCAGTGCCAGGCCCGCCATCAGGTACACCGGAATGGGCGACAACGCGAATCGTCGTGCGGCAGCGCCCAGTACGGCCAGGATGGCCAGGAGGGCGCCGAGTTGCAACAACAGCGTCCCCGAAATCTGCACCGGCTCAACCCTTGTCGATAATTTTCTCGACGCCCGCGATGCCGTCTTCGGTGCCGACCACGATCAGAACGTCCTTCGCGTGCAGCATTTCGGCGGGACCGGGTGAGGCGAGCACCTCCTCGTTGCGCACGATCGCGACGATCGACGCCCCGGTACGGGTGCGGGCACGAGTGTCACCCAGCGGGTGGTCCACGAAGGGGCTGTCGGCCAGGATGTGCACCTGGCCCGTCTCGACCCCGGGGATTTCGCGGGCCAGCTCGGTGAACCGCTCGGCGATCCGGGGCGCCCCCAGGATCTGGGCCACCGCCTCGGCCTCATGGTCGCTGAGATGAAGCAGCGGCCGGGCCTCGTCCGGATCCTCGCGCCTGTATACGACGACGTCGAAATCGCCGCCACGCCGGGCGATGATGCCGATGCGGTCACCCTTGTGATCGGTGAATTCGTAGCGCAGACCGACCCCGGGGAGCAACACCTCCTTGACATCCATACCACCCATCCTGACAGGTCGCCCGGCGCTACTGTAAGCGGATGGATGGAAACACCGTCAGCGTCGAACGTGTCATCAAGGCGCCGCCCGGCGCGATCTTCGCGCTGCTGGCCGATGCCGGCAAGCACGCCAGCTTCGATGGCTCGGGGTCGGTGAACCACGCGTCGGACAAATCGATCCCGCTGACGACGGGTTCGAAATTCTCGATGGCGATGCGCGGCCGCAAGGAGACGCTGTTCCTCCCCTACCGCACCACCAACACCGTCATCGAGTACGAACCGGATCGCCGCATTGCGTGGCAGACCTTCGGGATGGGCGGACTGGTCGGCGGCCGCATCTGGCGGTACGAGCTCACCGCCGCGCCCGACGGCTCCGCCGGGACCTTGGTGCGCGAAACCTGGGACGTGTCGCGCGACAAGCAGAAGTGGATGATCACCAGCGGCTCCATGCCCCAGCAGACCGAGCAGGGCATGGCCGCGACACTGGAGCGCATCGCCGCGCTGCTCGAAAGCTAATGCAGCGGCGCCGGTTGGCCGGGGGCCCGGCGCGGCCGGCGTCCTAGCGGCAGCAGCCTCGGTACCTCGCGGCTGTAGTTGCGATAGTCATCGCCCAGTGCCTCCACCAGGTCGTGCTCCTCGATCCGCGTGGCCAACAGGATGTAACCCGTCATCACGATGGCGAACAGCAGGTGCCCGGCCGTCATGGTAGGGGCCGTCCAGAAGGCGATGAGCATACCGAGCATGAGCGGGTGGCGCACCAGCCGGTAGAGCATCCGGATGTGAAAAGCTATGTTGGTGTACGGTTTTCCGCACCACGCCAGATAGACCTGACGAAGGCCGAACAGGTCGACGTGGCTGATCATGAAGGTCGAGGCGAGCGCGATCGCCCAGCCGAGCCAGAACAACGTCCACAGCGCCAGACGCCCGGCCGGCGGCTGCACTTCCCAGATGACGGCCGGCATCGTTCGCCATTGCCAGTAGAGCAACCCCAGCACGGCGCTGGACAGCAGCACGTAGGTGCTGCGCTCTATCGGTGCAGGCACGAATCGTGACCACCAGCTCTTGAACGCCGGGCGTGCCATGACGCTGTGTTGCAGGCCGAACAGACCAAGCAACACGATATTGACCGGCACCGCCTGGCCAACGGACGCCGACAGCCCGTGATCGACCGTCCGCGGCACCCAGAAGTTGCCGATGAACGCGATGAGGTACAGAAACGAGGCAAGAAATAGCAGATAAGCGGCGGCGCCGTAGCCGACCGTCAGGTAGCGCTTCATCAGCCGATTGTGGGCTGCTCAACCGGGTTCGCATATAGGTCATTTGCCTCAATTTCGGCCCGGGCCCCTAGTTAATTCTGACTAGTCCGCACCGGCCCGGCCATTTGGGGCAAACGCCCCATGCGGCGGTGGCCACGCTCAGCCGATGATCGCCGTGACAACACACATTGGAGCCCTCTCGCGGCCCCTTCGAGGAAGCACGGAGATCACATCATGACCGAATTGACTTGCCGCGCAGCGACGGTCGAGCTGCGCGCGGCCGAATCAACGCGGGGCGGCCGCATCGAGGCATGCGACGTGGGCCGACAGGCCGGCGGCCGGCAGATCCTGCACCCACTGTCGCTCGCGGTGGAACCTGGCGAATTGGTCGCCATAGCCGGCGGTAGCGGAGCGGGAAAGACGACGTTGCTGGAGATCCTCGCCGGACTGCAACCGCCGTCCGCCGGAGAAGTGCGCCACGACGGCGTCGCTCGTCGTGGCGGCGCCGATGCGAAAGTCGGCTTCGTTCCCCAGGACGACATCATTCACCTCGAGCTGCCCCTGCGCCGTACGCTGCGCTACGCGGCGCTGCTGCGGCTTCCCGCGCGCACATCGGTCGCCGAAGCGGAGCGGATCGTCGAGGAGACCATGGTCGACCTCGACTTGGCCGACCGGGCTGACGTGCCGGTGCGTGCGTTGTCCGGCGGCCAGCGCAAACGGGCCAGCTTGGCCGTGGAGCTGCTGACCAGACCGCGCATTTTCTTCCTCGACGAGCCGACGTCCGGGCTCGACCCCTCGACCGCCGCCGAGGTGATGCGCCTGCTGCGCCGGCTCAGCCAACGCGGTGTCACCATCGTCCTCACCACCCACGAGCCGGCCGGCATCGACCAGTGCGACCGGGTGGTGTTCCTGGCCCGCGACGGCCACCTCGCCTTCACCGGCAGTCCCGGCGAGGCCCGGCGCTACTTTGGCGTGCACAACCTCACCGAGGTCTACGACCGCCTGGCTGGGGAGCACACTCCACGCATCTGGGCGCAGCGATTCGCGAAGACTCAGGTGCCCCCGAAACCCTCTACGCAACAAGCTGTCTCGGCTGCCCGATCCGGCGTCAATCGCACGGGCGGGTTCCGGCAATGGTGGCTGCTCACCCGGCGCAACGTCGACGTCCTCTTCCGCAATCGGCTGACCCTCGCCATCCTGCTCGGCTCACCGGTGCTGGTGACCGCGATGATGGCGACGCTGTTCAGGCGGGGCGCGTTCAATCCGGGTGACGCTGCCGGTGTCGGCCCGGCCCAGATCGTGTACTGGATTGCCTTCGACGGCTTCTTCTTCGGGCTCACGTACGGTCTGCTGCAGATCGTCGGCGAGATGGCCGTGTTCCGACGCGAACGCCTGGCCGGGCTCAGGGTGGGCGCATATGTGGCGTCGAAGGTGACGGCGCTGCTTCCGGTTCTCGCGGGAGTGAGCGCGGTGCTGCTGGTGGTGCTGCGCGCGCTCGGTCGGCTCCCCGCACTCGGGTGGCACGTCTACGCCCTGCTGTTCGGAACCACCGTGCTCGAAGCGATCTCGGCGCTGGCCCTCGGCCTTTTCGCGTCCGCCGCCGTCTCCAACGCCGCGCAGGCGGCCCTCGCCCTGCCCATGCTGTGCTTCCCTCAGGTCCTGTTCGGCGGCGCCATCGTCCCCGTCGACCAGATGGCCGCGCCCGGGCGCCTGATGAGCCTGGTCCTATCCGGTCGCCACGCCTTCGACGCGTTGGGCCGCGAGCTGCGGCTCGACCGCTACACCAGCACGGTGCCGGCCATGGCCGCCTACCGGGAGACCTTCCAGGGAGGAAACGCAGTGAATCTCACCGCGCTCGCCGTGTTGGCAGTCGTCCTCACACTGGCCACCGCCTGGTTGCTGGACCGGCGGTCCCGGCCCGGCGCATCCACACGATGACGGCCACGCCCAGGGACACAACAGGATTGGATTCCCGCTGAAAGGCTCAGGATTTGTGGACGAAGACGTTGATCGGCTCGTCGTGTCCGCGCAGGTCGAGCGTGCGCCGCGCCATGTTGGCCGTCATCTCGTCGGCGACCCCACCGGCGATCAACAGCTCGCCACCACTGGCGTGTTGTTGCATCCGGGCCGCCGCGTTGACCGGGCGACCGAGTGCAGTGAAATCGACGACGGCCCCGCCGACGTTACCCACGTATGCGACGCCCGCGTGCACGGCGACGCCGACGTCGAGCCAAGGTCCACCGGGAGTGCCGTACCCAACCGCTTCGAGCAGGTCGACTCCCGCCTGCACAGCACGTTGACGATACCGGGGTCCGCTGATGCCCTGGACGAAAAAGGCCATCACCTCGTCGCCGATGAGTTTGTCGATCACCGCGTCATGGCGCAGCAGTGTCTGCGTTGCGGCACAGTAGAACCGGTTGAGCAATGCGGCGAAGTCCGCGGCGGCCCGACAGTGGCCCAGCGCGGTGGAGCCGCGAACATCGGCGAACAGCACCGCGATGTCGACCTCCGCTCCCCCTTTCGGCAGCGCATCGCAGCATCGCATGCACAGGTTGGGATTCTTGCGGGAACGGCGGAAGCCGACGACGGCGAAGAGCCGACCGACGGGGCCGCCAAAGGGGTTGTTGCACAGCTTGCATCGCGGCGCCGAGGGCAGGTAGCGAAAGGCGTGCCGCGCCCTGACCAGGGAGGCGTGGCCGTCGGTGAGCACCCGATCCCAAAGTCCCGACGAGGGCACCGGTTGCCATTGCGACGGGACGACCGCGGCCGCTGGGCGCGTGGCATTGCTAGTCATGTAGAAATGTTCGCCTCGATTCCCGGCGAGCACATGGGGCATTCACCCCATGCATCGCGGCCCGGAGGTCGTACCTCAGCTCGGTGCGCCGCCGGTCAGGCCGTGCCGGGTCGCGTACAAGCTGGCCCCGATCCGGTTCGAGACCCCGATCTTGGCGTAGATGTGCTCGACGTGGTTACGTACCGTCTTCTCCGAAATCCAGAGCGCCGAGGCGATCTCCTTATTGGAGAGCCCTCGCGCGACATGGAGCAACACCTCCGCCTCGCGCCGAGTCAACCCCGCCGGCCTGGCGGCTCTGCGCGACGGCCGGTGGCCCGCGGCCTGCAATACCGCTTCAACGGCGTCGCCGTCCAGGCGGTTGCGAACCGCTTCGTCTCGCAGTTTCCCGGCCGCGGCGCCTGGGTCCCGCGCATCGCGATGAGGTCGCGGTTCCGTTGCGGAGCAATAGCTTTCGGCGGCAGCGAGCAGACGGTCGCGTACAGACAGGTCATCACCGCGCAGACCGTTGGGATACCCCGAGCCGTCCAACCGTTCGTGATGGTTCACCGCGGCCTCCCGGACGGCCTTCAGTCCACCGACCCGGGCCAGAATCCGGCCTGTCAGATAGGGATGCAGATGCACGCGCTCGCGTTCGGCATGGGTCAGTTCGCCGGGCTTTTCCCACACCCGGTTCGATACCCCGATGCGACCGAGATCGTGAACGTAGCCGGCGCGACGCAGGATATCGATGTCGTCTTGCGGTAGCCCGGCGCACTCGCCGGCGTTCTCCGCGAGCTGCGCGACGGCGCGCGAATGACCAAGAGTGAAAGGACATTTCAGATCCACGAAGTCACCCATCGCGCACAGGAGCCGGTCCAGCGCCGGACCGCTCAGCGCCTCGCCCGGATCTGGCGCCAAGCCGGCGGCGGTCGACCACACGTCTTCGTGCTCGCGCAGCAGGTCATCGGCGGCTGCCGTGAACGCTGCGACCATGTCCGGGTCGAACTGCCTGCCGCTGCGACGGCGAATTTCCGCGATGGCGGCGCTCGCGCCGTAGGCGCGATGGTGCACTTCGGCGATGTCGCAGATCTGCGCCACCCGCATCGCCACGGGTATCTGGTTTCCGGCCGCCCCTGCCGGCAGGCCGCTGCCGTCCCATCGCTCGTACGCATACGGCAGGGCTTGACACACGTCGGCGCCCAGCCCGATCTCCTCGGCGAGCAGCGCGGCCGACAGGCAATGCGAGTGCACCAGCGCACCGAGATTCCCGCGCGCGTCCCAGAACACCTTGGCCGCCAGCTGAGCTCGTTTGGGCAACCGCGCCCCACGGCCCAGATTGCTCATCAGAAATCGGCGGTATGGCGCGCCGGCCCAGTCGATGTAGTGGCTGTCATGTCGCACCGCGATGTCGTCGCCGAACCACCGCGCATACTCGTGCGAGTCGGCGTGACAGCCGATCCACATCACCAGCGCCGTATAGAAAACGGTCCCGCACTCGCGCTCATCGAGTCCGAGGCGCGTCGCCAGCCTCGAGCCCATCGCCGCCGACCGCAGCATGTGATCCATCGGCTGCCCGAGCCCAAGGTCGATCGCCAGTGAGAGCGCCGCCAACACGTCAGTCCGCGACACAGCTCCGTCGAAGGGCATGGAGCTCGCCCCTTTCCCGACCCTCACCGGCGCGGCGTCAGTGTAGCCACACACAAGCCGATGCCTGATAAGCCTAGGGCATGGACGTTGCTGCCACGCCGAGAAACGTCGGCCGGATTGCCGGCCGGTGCCGAGCGTGCGGCCCGGGCCCCGCTAGCGCCGCTTGACCGACTTGGGCGGCTTGGTGCCGCGGCCCTGCTGCCGGGCCGCGGCGCGGCGCTCACGCCGGCTGGCGCCCCCGGGCACCCCGGCCGGTGTCTTGCCGTCGCCGCCGTTGCGCTGCACCGCCGCCGAGCCGTCCTCCGACGGGCCGGAATAGGTCATGGCGGGCGCCTCGCTGTCGATCCCTTTGGCGCGCAACTGGGTTGGCGTATCGTCGCGCACGGCCGTCGCGGTGCTACCAGCGCCTCCTTCGGCGCCGCCGGCCGCGGCGGTGGCGAATTCCGCCAGCCCCTCCGGCGCTTCGACCGGAGCGACTTGCGGGCTGGGTACCGCCTCGACGGTGACATTGAACAGGAATCCGACCGACTCCTCCTTCATGCCGTCGAGCATCGCCATGAACATGTCGTAGCCCTCGCGCTGGTATTCCACCAGCGGATCGCGCTGCGCCATCGCGCGCAGCCCGATGCCCTCCTTGAGATAGTCCATCTCGTAGAGATGCTCGCGCCATTTGCGGTCGATGACGTTGAGCAGCACGTTGCGCTCCAGCTGGCGCATCGCACCCTCGCCTGCGATGCCCTCAAGTTCGGATTCTCTTGTGCCGTAAGAATTTTCGGCGTCTTTGAGCAGCATCTCGAGTAATTCCTCACGAGTGAGGTCGTCGCGCTCGGAGTCCGCGTCATGGTGGGTCAGCGTCGCATGATCGATGCCCACCGGGTAAAGCGTCTTCAGCGCCGTCCACAGGGCTTCCAGGTCCCAGTCCTCGGCGTAGCCCTCGGCGGTCGCGCCGTTGACGTAGGCGGTGACCACGTCGCGGACCATGTCCAGCGCCTGCTCCTTGAGATTCTCGCCCTCCAGGATGCGGCGGCGCTCGGCGTAGATCACCTTGCGCTGCTGGTTCATCACCTCGTCGTACTTCAGGACGTTCTTGCGGACCTCGAAGTTCTGCTGCTCCACCTGGGTCTGCGCGCTCTTGATCGCGCGGGTGACCATCTTGGCCTCGATCGGCACGTCGTCGGGCAGGTTCAACCGGTTCAGCATCGCCTCGAGCGCGGCACCGTTGAACCGGCGCATGAGCTCGTCGCCCAACGACAGGTAGAACCGCGACTCGCCCGGGTCCCCCTGCCGGCCGGAACGGCCACGCAACTGGTTGTCGATGCGGCGCGACTCGTGGCGCTCGGTGCCCAGCACGTACAGCCCGCCCGCCTCGATCACCTCGGCGGCCTCGGCGCTGACCTCCTCCTTGACCTTCGGCAGTTCCTCGTGCCAGGCCGCGTCGTACTCCTCGGGCGTCTCCACCGGGTCGAGGCCGCGCTCACGCAGCCGCTGGTCGGTGAGGAAGTCGGCGTTGCCGCCCAGCACGATGTCGGTACCGCGGCCGGCCATGTTGGTGGCCACAGTGATGCCGCCGCGGCGGCCAGCCACGGCGACGATGGTCGCCTCCTGCTCGTGGAACTTCGCGTTCAGCACGTTGTGCGGCACGCGGCGCTTGGCGAACTGCCGCGACAGGTACTCCGAGCGCTCGACGCTGGTGGTACCGATCAGCACCGGCTGGCCCTTTTCGTAGCGCTCGACCACGTCGTCGACGACGGCGATGTACTTGGCTTCCTCCGTCTTGTAGATCAGGTCGGACTGGTCGGCGCGGACCATCGGCTTGTTGGTCGGGATGGGCACCACGCCCAGCTTGTAGATCTCGTGCAGCTCGGCCGCCTCGGTCTGCGCGGTACCGGTCATGCCGGCGAGCTTGTCGTAGAGCCGGAAGTAGTTCTGCAGCGTGATGGTGGCCAGCGTCTGGTTCTCGGCCTTGATCTCGACGTGCTCCTTGGCCTCGATGGCCTGGTGCATGCCCTCGTTGTAGCGGCGGCCGTACAGGACGCGTCCGGTGAACTCGTCGACGATCAGGACCTCGCCGTCGCGCACGATGTAGTCCTTGTCGCGGTTGAACAGCTCCTTGGCTTTCAGGGCGTTGTTGAGGTAGCTGACCAGCGGCGAGTTGGCGGCCTCGTAGAGGTTGTCGATGCCGAGCTGGTCCTCGACGAACTCCACGCCCAGCTCGTGCACGCCCACGGTGCGCTTGCGCAGGTCCACCTCGTAGTGGGTGTCCTTCTCCATCAGCGGGGCCAGCCGGGCGAACTCGGTGTACCAGTTCGAGGCGCCGTCGGCCGGGCCGGAGATGATCAGCGGGGTCCGGGCCTCGTCGATGAGGATGGAGTCGACCTCGTCGACGATGGCGAAGTTGTGCCCGCGCTGTACCAGGTCGTCGAGCGAATGCGCCATGTTGTCGCGCAGGTAGTCGAACCCGAACTCGTTGTTGGTGCCGTAGGTGATGTCGGCGTTGTAGGCCACCCGGCGCTCGTCGGGCGTCATCTGGGCCAGGATCACGCCGACGTCCAGGCCGAGGAAGCGGTGCACGCGGCCCATCCACTCGCTGTCACGTTTGGCCAGGTAGTCGTTGACGGTGACGACGTGCACGCCCTTGCCGCCGATGCCGTTGAGGTAGGCGGGCAGCACCGAGGTCAGCGTCTTGCCCTCACCGGTCTTCATCTCGGCGACGTTGCCGAAGTGCAGCGCCGCCGCGCCCATCACCTGCACGTCGAAGGGGCGCTGGTCGAGCACCCGCCAGGCCGCCTCCCGGGCCACCGCGAACGCCTCGGGCAGCAGATCGTCGAGGCTCTCGCCGTCGGCGTGCCGCTTCTTGAACTCGTCGGTCTTGGCCCGCAACTCGGCGTCGGTGAGCTTCTCGACCTCGTCGGACAAGGTGTTGACGTAGTCAGACACCCGCTTGAGACGCTTGAGCATGCGACCTTCGCCAAGGCGCAGCAACTTCGACAGCACGGTGATTGTCCCCTTTTGGGATGTTTCCCCTATTGGCAGGAGTCTTGCATTGAGCGACTCCCATGGTAGGCGACGACGTCCCGGTGGCCGCCCCGCCGGCGAACGCACGCGCGACGCTCCCGGTCTGGCGGGTGCTGCGGCAGGACCCGATCAGGCCGGTCGGATCAGGCCAGTCGGATCAGGCCAGTCGGATCAGGCCGTAGTCGTAGCCGTGCCGACGGTAGACCACGGAGGGTCGTTCGGTCTGCTTGTCGTGGAACAAGAAGAAATCGTGCCCGACGAGCTCCATCTCATAGAGTGCGTCGTCGACCGTCATCGGCGTGGCCGGGTGTTCCTTGGTGCGCACGATCCGGCCGGGCGCGTGGTCGGGCTCGGCGCCGTCGACCGGCGCACCGTCCTCGCCCGGCGAAGGTTGCGGCGGGGCGGCGGGCGGCACCGCGGTGGCGGCGGCCAGGGACACCGGGGTCTTGTCCCCGTAGTGCACCTTGCGACGGTCGTTGACGCGGCGCAGCCGGTTCTCCAGCTTGTCGACCGCCGACTCGAACGCCGCATAGAAACTGTCGGCGCAGGCCTCCGACCGCGTCACCGGGCCGCGGCCCCTGGCGGTGATCTCCACGCGCTGACAAGACTTGCGCTGACGCCGGTTGGGCGCGTGCTTGAGCTCGACGTCGAAAAGGTAGATGGAGCGATCGAACCGCTCGAGGCGGGCGAGTTTTTGCGAGACGTACAGACGGTAATGATCGGGGATTTCTACGTTGCGACCCTTGAACACAACGTCGGCGGTGGTTGTCGGTGGGGCTTGCCCGTCGGCGACGGGGGGTTGGTCCAGAATCTGACCGAAATCCGCGGATAGCCTTGACATACGTGACAACTCGTTTCTCTCTTCATCACACGCGCCCTGCGTGCCCGGCTGCTTGATGCGCCGACGAGGTGGGAGCGGTTCGAGACTGGCTACCGCCGCAGGCTGCCCGCCGGAGCAAGGTGTCGATTACTCACCCCTCTCCGCGTGTGGGCCTCACCTGGCACATCCTGGCCAGTGAGTCAGACCGATGAGTCGTGCTTCGTTGTTCTCGACGTTAGCCCCTGTTCGCCTGCCGATGCCACTGATTTAGTCGAGCTGTTGCGAGTTCTTGACAACCTCATGGCGAGTTCACGGATTCGGCACAGGCGCCGCCGATTCAGGCGGCCGCGAGCGCCAGCACCGCGGCGACCCGGACCCCGGCGGAGTGCAGGATCCGCGCCGACTCGCGCGCCGTCGCCCCGGTGGTGACGACGTCGTCGACGATGATGACCTCGGTGCGCGGCGGTGGCCCCCGCAGCACCACGCGGCCGGTGATGTTGCGCTCGCGCGCGGAGGTACCCAGGCCCATCGAGTCGCGGGTCAGCGCCTTGAGCCGCAACACCGGCGCGACGGCGATGTCCGGATGCCGTGCCACCGCGGCGCGCGCCAGCCGGGCGACCGGGTCACCGCCGCGCCGGCGCGCGGCGCTGCGCCGGGTCGGTGCGGGCACCACGGTCAGCGGGGTCGGCACGATCCCCCACCACAACAGGCGGTGCACGCCGACGGCCAACGCACGCGCCAGCGGGTCGACGAGGTCGGCGCGGCCCCGCTCCTTGAGCGCCAGGATCGCGTGCCGACGGGCGTTGGCGTAGCGCCCGAGCGCGAACACCGGGACCCCCGGGTCGATGCGCGGGTTCACCACGTGCGGCTGGTCGGCAGCCACCGACAGCTCGCCGGCGCACGCGGCGCACCAGCTGGTCGACGGCGCGCCGCAGCCGCCGCATTCGGCGGGCAGGAACAGGTCGAGCATGGCGCCAGTGTGACCGGCCGGACCGACAAGTCCGGGGCGCTAACCCGCCAGTACCGGGGCCGCGCCCGGCACCGTCAGGCCGGCCACATCCGACCAGCCCTGCTGACCGTCGGCCGACGGCGAATACTGCAGCACCCCTTCCGGTCCCGCGACGTACGCCGTCGACGGGTTGGCGGCCACCGTGGTCACCGGCATCTGCAAACCGTGCGGCGGCGCATCGGAGTTCACCCCGTCGATGTTCACGTACGACACCGGATGCCCGGCGTCGGTGCGGGTCACCACGATGTCGTCACCGGTACGCCACGACAGCGACACCACCGAGTTGCCCAACCCGAAGCCGAGCCGGCGCGGATAGGTCAGGGCGTACTGCCCGGCCTGGGTCTGCTCGACGCTGGCGAGGATCACCTGGCCGGCGATCACCATCGCGGCGCGGGTGCTGTCGCGGGACAGCTGCAGGTCGGTGATCGGGCCCGGGAATCGGTTGGCCACCGCCACCGAATCCACCGGAAGGCGGGCGGGCTGCCCGGAGGCCGGCTCTTGAATCGCCCGCAGCACGTTGTTGCCGTCGACCACCACCCAGACCACGTCGTCCAGCGACCAGGTCGGCCGCGACAGGCTGTGCCCGTCGGCCGACTGCACCGCTTCGGCGCCGAGATCACCGATCCACAGGGACGCGGCCATGTCCGGGGCGCCGCGGTGCAGCGTCACCACCGACGCCACCTGCCTGCCGCTGCGCGACAGCGCGGCCCCGGTCTGGTCGCCCATCCGCCCGAACGCCCCGGGCACCACGGCGGTGTGCTGGCCGTCCAGCGACACCAGCGAGCCGTTCACCAGGGCATGCAGCCCGGCGCCCGCGCCGTCGGCCGCGCCCGGATCGGTGGCCGCGACGTCGGAGGTGGTCCACCCGTCGCGGAACCGGTCGTCCAGCGGCGCGCCGTCGGCGCTGATCACGTACGGGCCCCGGATGTCGGCCCGGGCCAGTGTCCAAATGATTTGCGCCGCAAGCAATTGCCGGCTGTGCGGATCGGTGGTGGACAGCTTCTCCAGGTCGACGCGCGCGCCGCCGTAGCCGCGCCCGATACCGTTCTTGCCGCCGTCGGCCCGGGTCACCGGCCCGCGCAGCCGCAGCGGCGGGGCCAGCAGGTTGCGCACCGTGTGCGCCATCTCCGGGCGCGGCCCGCCGATCAGCTTGGAGATCAGCTCGGTGGCCAGCTGGTCGTGGTCGGGCACCGCGACATAGCGCGGGTCGGGCACCACCGTCTTGCCGGTCGGGTCGGCGAAGTACAGCGTGTTGCGCTTGTAGGTGGACTGGAACTGCTGCCAGTCCAGAAAGACCCCGTTGGGCAGCCGGTCGATGCGCCAGCCGCCGGACGTCTTGACCAGTTCGATCGGGCCGGGGTCGGGCAGCACGCCCTCGGCGGTTTCGAACACGCCCATGTCGGACAGGGAGCCCAGGATGTCGGCCCGCATGGTCGCCGAAACCCGTTCGGCCGCACGGGTTTCGACGAACACGACGTGGTCGATCAGCAGCGCGCTACCGGCGTCGTCCCAGGCGTTGGACGCCGACTGGGTGAGGAACTGCCGCGCGGCCAGGTGCCGGTTCGCGGGATCGGCTGTGGCCTTGAGGAATTCGCGCAGCAGCACATCGGGGTCCATGCCCGGGGTCGGCTTGGGCAGGTTCGACGGCGCCGGTCGCTCGACGGTGCCGATGGCCTGGGGCGCCGACGAGCTGGGCACCCCGGCGCAGCCGGCGAGCAGCATGGCCAGCACCACCAGGCCCAACAGCCGCCTCATCACGGGGTCCTCTCCGCGTGCTCACGCTGGCGCTGGGGCCGTTCCTTGCGCTCCGGCCCACCCGGGGCGGCCTGCGGGATCGGCTTCATGGGCAGCGGACTGGTGGTGACCTTGTGGCCGCGCACCAGCGGCAGCGTCAGCCGGAAGCACGAGCCGACCCCCGGCTCACCCCACGCCTCCAGCCGGCCTTGGTGCAGGCGCGCGTCCTCGATGCTGATCGCCAGGCCCAGCCCGGTGCCGCCGGAGCGGCGCACCCGCGAGGGGTCGGCCCGCCAGAACCGGCTGAACACCAGCTTCTCCTCGCCCGGCCGCAGCCCGATCCCGTAGTCGCGGACGGTGACGGCGACCGTGTCCTCGTCGGCGGCCATCCGGATCTTGACCGGCTTGTGCTCGGCGTGGTCGATGGCGTTGGCGATCAGGTTGCGCAGGATGCGCTCCACCCGGCGGGTGTCGACCTCGGCGATCACCTCTTCGGTCGGCAGGTCCACCTTCAGCTCGATGCCGGCGTCCTCGGCCAGATGCCCGACGTTGCCCAGCGCGCTCTGCACGGTGGTGCGCAGGTCGACGGCCTCGACGGACAGCTCCGCGACACCGGCGTCGTGCCGCGAGATCTCGAGGAGGTCGTTGAGCAGCGACTCGAACCGGTCCAGCTCGTTGACCATCAGCTCGGTGGAGCGCGCGAGCGTCGGGTCCAGGTCGGCGCTGTGGTCGTAGATCAGGTCGGCGGCCATGCGCACCGTGGTCAGCGGGGTGCGCAGCTCATGACTCACGTCGGAGGTGAAGCGGCGCTGCAGGTTACCGAACTCCTCCAGCTGGGTGATCTGCCGCGACAGGCTCTCGGCCATGTCGTTGAACGACATGGCCAGCCGCGCCATGTCGTCCTCGCCGCGCACCGGCATGCGTTCGGACAGGTGCCCCTCGGCGAATCGTTCGGCGATGCGCGACGCGGAGCGCACCGGCACCACCACCTGCCGCGACACCAGCAGCGCGATCCCGGCCAGCAGCACCAGCAGCACCGCGCCGCCGGTGATCATGGTGCCGCGCACCAGCTGGATGGTGGACTGCTCGTTCTTCAGCGGGAAGATCAGGTACAGCTCCAGGTTGGCCACCTGAGACGACGCCGGCGTGCCGACGATCAGCGCCGGTCCGGAGAACCCGTCGGTGTGCACCTCGGCGTACTGGTAGGACGCCTGCCCGGCCTTGACGAAGCCGCGCAGGGAATTGGGGACCTGGTCCACTGGGCCGGCCGTGGCCGCCGGTCGGGGGCCGTCGCCCGGCACCATCAGGACCGCGTCGAAGGCGCCCGCCATCCCCGCGCCCGAGGCCGGATCCGTCTTGGACGTCAGCGTGTTGCGTGCCAGCTGCAGGCTGCTGTCCAGCGAGCGCGCCTCTTCGCCGTTGACGATGCCGGCCACGGTGGTGCGCGCCCGCTCAATCTGCTCGATGGCCGCCTTGACCTTGACGTCGAGCACGCGATTGGTGACCTGGCTGGTCAAAACGAAGCCCAGCGCCAAGATGACCGCGAGCGACAGCCCCAGAGTCAGGGCCACCACCCGCAGCTGCAGCGACCGCCGCCAGGCAATCGCCACGGCCCGACTGACCGCACCCATGCCACGAGTCATGGGGCCGGAGCGCCCCCAGCGGCTCCGCGTGCGTCGCCGGGAGCCCCAGATCACGTGTCCCTACCGGTCACGGAGGTCCGGCCTTGTACCCAACTCCTCGAACGGTCAACACCACGGTCGGGTTCTCAGGGTCTTTCTCAACCTTGGCCCGCAGACGCTGGACGTGCACATTCACCAACCGGGTATCCGCCGGGTGACGATAGCCCCACACCTGTTCGAGCAGCACATCACGAGTAAACACCTGCCGCGGTTTGCGCGCCAACGCCACCAGCAGGTCGAATTCCAGCGGTGTCAGCGAGATCTGCTCGCCGTTGCGGGTGACCTTGTGCGCGGGCACGTCGATCTCCACGTCGGCGATGGACAGCATCTCGGCCGGCTCGTCGTCGTTGCGCCGCAGCCGCGCCCGCACCCGGGCCACCAGCTCCTTCGGCTTGAACGGCTTCATGATGTAGTCGTCGGCACCCGACTCGAGACCCAGGACCACGTCGACGGTGTCGGTTTTGGCGGTCAGCATCACGATCGGCACGCCGGAGTCCGCACGCAGCACCCGGCACACGTCGATGCCGTTCATGCCGGGCAGCATCAGGTCCAACAACACCAGATCGGGGCGCAGTTCGCGCACCGCAGTCAGGGCCTGGGTGCCGTCACCGATGACCGCAGTGTCGAAACCCTCCCCACGAAGCACGATGGTGAGCATCTCGGCGAGCGAAGCGTCGTCATCGACGACCAGAATCCTTTGCCTCATGCCGTCCATGGTGTCACCAGATCGGGACAAAATTGGCGCACCACACGGGCGTTTCTTTCTCGATAAGGGCAAATAGTTCCCAAAACGTTGCTATTCGTCCATCAGAGACGCCGCCAACCGCCCCGGATCGACGTTCGCGTCGACGCTGCGCCAGCGGCCACCCCACCCCGCCGCGGCCAGTCCGGCGTACACCGCACCGGTGCGGCGCTGCAGCCCGTCGTCGCGTTCGTAAACGTCGCGGGCGCGGCCCGGCTCGGTGTCGGCGCGGCTGCGGGCCCGCTGCCCGGCCAACTCGGCGGGAACGTCGAGCAGCAGTTGCCAGTCCGGGGCGGGCACCCCGAACCGCCGATACTCGAGCTCGCGCACCCACGCGACCACCTCGCCGGCGGAGTCCTGGTGCAGGCGCGCCGCGCTGTAGGCCGCGTTCGAGGCGACGTACCGATCCAGGATCACCACGTCGTGGCCGCGGTCGAGCGCGGCGATCTCGCCGATCGCGGCGGCGCGGTCGAGGGCGAACAGCGTGGCCATCGCATACACCGACGCCGCCAGGTCGCCGTGCTCGCCGTGGAGCGCCTCGGCCGCGATGTCGGCCGTCACCGACTGCCCGTAGCGCGGGAACGCCAGCGCGGCCACCGACTTTCCGGCGGCCTCGAGCGCGGCCCGCAACCCGGTGGCCAGCGTGCGCTTGCCGGCACCGTCGACACCCTCGATCGCGATGAGCACGGCGCGAGCCTAGCGGTAGGTCACGCTGGCGTGACGCTCAACAACGAGCGCCACGCTGGCGTGACATTCGGCGGGAAACCAAGCGGCGGGAAAACCAAGCAGCTCGGGAAAACCAAGCAGCTCAGTAGCGGTAGTGGTCGGCCTTGTAGGGGCCGTCGACGTCGACGCCGATGTATTCGGCCTGCTCCTTGGTGAGCTTGGTCAGCTGGCCGCCGAGCGCTTCGACGTGGATGCGGGCCACCTTCTCGTCGAGGTGCTTGGGCAGCCGGTAGACCTCGTTGTCGTACTCGTCGTTCTTGGTCCACAGCTCGATCTGCGCGATGACCTGGTTGGAGAAGCTGTTGCTCATCACGAACGACGGGTGCCCCGTCGCGTTGCCCAGGTTCAGCAACCGGCCCTCGGAGAGCACGATGATCGACTTGCCGGTGTCGGGGAAGGTCCACAGGTCGACCTGCGGGCGGATGTTGGTCTTGGTCGCGCCGGACTTCTCCAGCCGGGCGATCTGGATCTCGTTGTCGAAGTGGCCGATGTTGCCCAGGATCGCCTTGTCCTTCATCGCCTTCATGTGCTCGAGGGTGATGATGTCCTTGTTGCCGGTGGTGGTGATGATGATGTCGGCCTCACCGATGACGTCCTCGACGGTCTTGACGTCGAAGCCCTCCATCAGCGCCTGCAGCGCATTGATCGGGTCGATCTCGGTGACCGTGACGCGGGCGCCCTGGCCGGCCACCGACTCCGCCGAACCCTTACCGACGTCGCCGTAGCCGCAGATCAGCACCTTCTTGCCGCCGATCAGCACGTCGGTACCGCGGTTGATGCCGTCGATCAGCGAGTGCCGGCAGCCGTACTTGTTGTCGAACTTGCTCTTGGTCACCGAGTCGTTGACGTTGATCGCCGGGAAAGCGAGATCCCCCGCCGCGGCGAACTGGTAGAGCCGCAGCACCCCGGTGGTGGTCTCCTCGGACACACCCTTGATCGACGCGGCGATCTTGGTCCACTTCTCCTTATCGGTCTCGAACCGCTTGCGCAGCAGGTTCAAGAACACCCGGTGCTCGGCCGAGTCGTCGTCCTCGTCGGGCGGCACCACGCCGGCCTTCTCGTACTGCGCGCCGCGCAGCACCAGCATCGTGGCATCCCCACCGTCGTCCAGGATCATGTTCGCCGGCTCGTCCGGCCAGGTCAGCACCTGCTCGGCCGCCCACCAGTACTCCTCGAGCGTCTCGCCCTTCCACGCGTACACCGGAACGCCCTTGGGCTCCTCCGGGGTGCCGTGCGGGCCGACGACGACCGCCGCGGCGGCGTGGTCCTGGGTGGAGAAGATGTTGCACGATGCCCAGCGCACCTGCGCACCCAGCGCCACCAGGGTCTCGATCAGCACCGCGGTCTGCACGGTCATGTGCAGCGAGCCCGAGATCCGCGCGCCCTTGAGCGGCTGCACGTCGTGGTACTCCCGGCGCAGCGACATCAGACCAGGCATCTCCTGCTCCGAGAGCTCGATGTCCCGGCGACCGTAATCCGCCAACGACAGATCGGCGACCTTGAAATCGATGCCGTTTCGGACGTCGGGGGTGAGTGCGTTCTCGGTCGTCGTCATAACGTGTGTTCTTCCTTTGTCGGCTCGCTCGGATCCAAGCGGTATTTAGCTTAGGTATGTTCTTGCGCCACTGTAGTCGCGGGCCGGCGCGCACCTCGGAGCAGGGAACGGCTCAGGGAAGGTTGATGACGCCGTGACGCTCGGCGAACGGCGTCAGCAACCGCGCCAGATCCGCCGCCACGTCGTGATCCGCCTCGGGCGGCATCGACGCATAGCTCAGCGCCAGCCGCACGATGGCCCGCGCCAGCACGCCGGCATCCTCGTCGCTGGTGGCTACCCAGCTCTGCGTCAGCGCCGTGGTCAGCCGTTCGGAGGCCCGGTTGATGATGGGGGCACTGTCGGTGGTGATGATCTGCAACAGGTCCGGCTTGGCCACGCCGGTGAGCAGCGAGATCACCAGCGGGTCCGCCGACAGCTCGGTGAACAGGTCGCGGAAGCCCTGCAGGAACGCCTGATAGATGTTGCCGACGTTGGCCTGAAGCGCGGCGTTGACGGCGTCGACCAGCCGGTCGGCCAGGCGCAGGGCGTAACCCTGCGCCAGGCCTTGCCGCGAGCCGAACTCGTTGTAGATGGTCTGCCGGCTGATGCCAGCGGCGCGGGCCACGTCGGACAGCGTGATCGCCGACCAGTCGCGGGTTTCCAGCAGGTCGCGCATCGCGTCGAGCACGGAGTCACGCAGCAGGGCCCGCGACGCTTCGGCGTAGGGCATCCGCTTCACAGGCGCGACAATAGCGGCTCGCGCGTGTGCAGCGGTCCTTTCCAGCGTGGCGGGCCCTTCCGCGGCGTCGATCACGAGCGGGCGATCTCCACCATCTCGAAGTCGGTCTTCGCGGCGCCGCAGTCCGGGCAGCTCCAGTCCTCCGGGATGTCGTCCCAGCGGGTGCCGGGGGCGATGCCCTCGTCCGGCCAGCCCTTGGCCTCGTCGTACTCGAATCCGCACTGCACGCAGATGAAGAGCTTGTAGTCACTCATTGATTCACTCCTGTCCAGTTGTCCGTCTTTTCGAAATCGACCTTCTCGCGCACCGCACAGTCGGGGCAGCACCAGTCGTCGGGGATGTCGCCGAAGGGCGTGCCCGGCCGAAAGCCTTCCCGCGGTTCGCCTTTCGCTTCGTCGTAGGTGTAGTGGCAGCCGGGGCAGCGGTAGCTGGTCATGCCCGGGCCGCCTCGGGAGCGCCGTAGCGGGTCAGCAGCTTCTCGCGCAGGCGGGGCTGCAGATTGACGCGGGTGATGTCGCCGTCGTAGTGCTCGAGCACCCGGTGGTCCATCACCCTGCGCCACAGCGGCGGGACGTACGTCAGCGAGATCATCGACGCATATCCGCTGGGCAGGTTGGGCGCACCGGCCATACTGCGCAGCGTCTGGTAGCGGCGGGTGGGGTTGGCGTGGTGGTCGCTGTGCCGCTGCAGGTGATAGAGGAACAGGTTGGTCACGATGTGATCGGAGTTCCAGCTGTGCACCGGCGCGCAGCGCTCGTAGCGGCCGCTGCCGGTCTTCTGCCTGAGCAGCCCGTAGTGCTCGAGGTAGTTGACGGCCTCGAGCAGGCTGAAGCCGAAGACGGCCTGGATGACCAGGAACGGGATCACGCTCACCCCGAAGGCCGCGATCAGCGCGGCGAACAGCACCGCCGACATGAACCAGGCATTGAGGACGTCGTTGGACGGGTAGGTCTTCGGGTTCCACGGGCTGCGCCCCTGCCGGCGGATCCGCTGCGCCTCGAGTCCGACCGCCGAACGCAGGGCACCGAACACGCTGCGCGGCAAGAACTCCCAGAACGTCTCGCCGAAGCGGGCCGACGCCGGATCCTCCGGGGTGGACACCCGCACGTGGTGGCCGCGGTTGTGCTCGATGTAGAAGTGCCCGTAGCAGGTCTGCGCCAGGGTGATCTTGGATAGCCAACGCTCGAGCGACTCCCTCTTGTGCCCCATCTCGTGCGCGGTGTTGATGCCCACGCCGCCGAGCACCCCGACCGAGAGCGCAAGGCCGAGTTTGCCCGCCCAGCTCAGCCCGCCCTCGAAGCCCAGCCAGTGCAGGTTGGAGGCGGTGAAGAGGTAGGCGCCCAACACCACGCTGAGGTATTGGAACGGAATGTAGAGGTAGGTGCAGTAGCGGTAGTACTTGTCGTTCTCCAGTCGCTCCATCACCTCGTCGGGCGGGTTCTGCCCGTCCGGGCCGAAGAACAGGTCGAGCGCCGGCAGCAGCACGTAGAGCAGGATCGGGCCGATCCACAGCGGCACCTGGGCGGCGCCGGGCCAGCCGAGCCGGTTCAGGCCCCAGATGAGCGGCAGCATCACGAACAACGCCGTCGGCGCTATCAGCCCCATCAGCCACAGGCGACGCTTCTTGTCCCGCCAGGCCACCGGCTCCGATTGCCGGCCGACTTGCGATTCGAATGTGGTCATATGCCAAACCTCCTTGTGTGTCACACCACGTTGAGGTTGGACATTATCAACGTCTACGTCTTCTGTCTAGACAAAAGGCATAGTTTTGTAAAGAAGGTCGACGGTTAGGGCACCGCGCTGTGCGGCCCCGCCTCGACCACGTCACCGCGCTCGGCGGTCCCCTCCTCCCGGCGCCGGCCCTGCACCGAGTGCCAATAGCCGTAACCCGCGTAGATCGCCGTGCCCACCACCAGCCACACCCCGAACCGGACCCAGGTGAGCGCGGTGAGGTTGAGCATCAGCCACAGGCACGCGGCGATCGAGGCGATCGGGAGGACCGGCACCCACGGCGCCTTGAATCCGCGCTCCAGGTCCGGCCGGGTCCGGCGCAGGACCATCACGCCGGCCGAGACCAGGACGAACGCGAACAGGGTTCCGACGTTCACCATCTCCTCGAGCTTGGTGATGGGAAACACCGACGCGGTCACGGCCACCACCAGGGCGACCAGCACGGTGATGCGCACCGGGGTGCCCCGCGTGCCGGTCTTGGCCAACGACCGCGGCAACAGCCCGTCGCGCGCCATCGCGAACAGCACCCGGCACTGGCCGAGCATCAGCACCATCACCACGGTGGTCAGCCCGGCCAGCGCGCCGATGGAGATGATCTTGCTCGCCCAGTGGATGCCGTTCGCGGTGAACGCGGTGGCCAGGTTCGCCTGCCCGTGGTTCCCGACCGTCTTGAGCTGGGTGTAGGAGACCATGCCGGACAGCACGATGGCGACGGCGACGTAGAGCAGGGTGACGATGCCCAGCGACGCGAGGATCCCTCGCGGCACGTCGCGCTGCGGATTCTTGGTCTCCTCGGCCATGGTGGCGACGATGTCGAACCCGATGAACGCGAAAAATACGATGGACGCCCCGGCCAGCACGCCGTACCAGCCGTAGTGGCTGCTGCCCGCGCCGGTCAGCAGCGAGAGCACGGACTGGTCGATGCCCCTGGCCGTGCTGGCGGCTTCCGGCTGCGGGATGAACGGCGAGTAGTTGGTGCGCTTGATATAGAAGGCGCCGACCACCACGACGAAGAGCACCACCGACACCTTGATCGCGGTGACCACCGCGGAGAACCGCGACGACAGTTTGGTGCCCAGCGCGATCAGCGTCGCCACCCCCGCGACGATCACCAACGACCCCCAGTCGACCTGCGTCGAGCCGAATTTCGCCGTGCCGCCGGCGAACCCGAACACCGTGCCCAGATAGCTCGACCAGCCCTTGGCCACCACGGCGGCCCCGATCGCCAGTTCCAGCAGCAGGTTCCAGCCGATGATCCAGGCCAGGAACTCACCGAAGGTGGCATAAGAGAAGGTGTAGGCGCTGCCTGCCACCGGCAGCATCGAGGCGAATTCCGCGTAGCACAGCGCGGCCAGCGCGCAGGTGCCCGCCGCGATCACGAACGACACCCAGATGGCCGGCCCGGTGATGTCGCCGGTGGTCGACGCGGTGACCGTGAAGATGCCGGCGCCGATCACCACCGCCACGCCGAACACCACCAGGTCCCGCCAGGTCAGGTCCTTGCGCAGCTTGGTGTCCGGCTCGTCGGTGTCGGCGATTGATTGCTCGATCGACTTGGTCCGCCATCGATTGGCCATGCATTCGCCCTTTCCCAGCGCTGGGAGCCATTGGTCCGTCACAGTACTGGGTACTCCCCGCAAATGCCGGATAGCAGAGCAACGGCCAGGGATCATGCCGTGGTCATCGGGGGGAGCATCGCCGGACTTTGCGCGGCGCGGGTGCTTTCGGAATTTTATTCGCGGGTGACGGTATACGAACGCGACGAGTTGCCGGATCGCCCGGCGAACCGCGCGACCGTGCCACAGGATCGGCACCTGCACATGTTGATGGCGCGCGGCGCGAACGAGTTCGAGTCCCTCTTTCCCGGCCTGCTGGACGACATGGTGGCCGCCGGCGTGCCCAAGCTGCAGAACCGGCCCGACTGCATTCACCTGGGTGCCGCGGGCCACGTTCTGGGCACCGGGCACACCCTGCGCGACGAGTTCACCGCTTACGTGCCCAGCCGGCCCCACCTCGAATGGCAGTTGCGCCACCGGGTGCGCGGCCTCGACAACGTCACCGTGGCGCGGCGCTCGGTGGCCGAGCCGCGGTTCGACCGCGGGCGACAGCGGGTGACCGGGGTGCTGCTCGACCCGGCCGAAGCCGAGCGCGAGGACCCGGAATTCGTGGGAGCGGACCTGGTCGTCGACGCCGCGGGCCGCGGCACCCGGCTGCCGGTGTGGCTGGCCGACTGGGGATTCGCCCGTCCGGTCGAACAGGAGATGGACATCGGCATCCACTACGCCACCCAGCGGTTCCGCATCCCCGAAGGGCTGATCGCGGAGAAGGTGGTGGTCGCGGGTGCCTCGCACGACATGTCGCTGGGACTGGGCATGCTTTGCTACGAGGACGGCAGCTGGGTGCTCACCACCTTCGGCGTGGCAAACGCCAAGCCGCCCCGGGCCTTTCCCGAGATGCTCGAGCTGGCACAGCGGCTGCTACCGGCCCACGTCAACACGGCGCTGACCCGGGCCGAGCCGCTGGGCGAACCCGCGTTTCACGCGTTCCCGGCCAGCAAGTGGCGCCGCTACGATAAGCTGAAGCGGCTGCCGGCCGGAATCCTCCCCTTCGGCGACGCGGTGGCCAGCTTCAATCCCACCTTCGGCCAGGGCATGACGATGACCTCGCTGCAGGCGGGGCATCTGCGCCGCGCGCTGCGACTGCCCGACGACCAGGTTGCCGCGGCGCTGAGCCGGGCGACCGCCAAGAGCACTTTCCCGGTGTGGACGATGAACGGGATCGGCGACGTCACCTTCCACCACGCGGGCACCAAGGGGCGCATCCCCTGGTGGTGGCGGCCGTCGGGGGCGCTGTTCGACCAATTCCTGGGCGCCGCCGAGACCGAACCCGTACTCGCGGAATGGTTCCTGCGGCGCTTCTCGCTGCTCGACAGCCTCTACATGGTTCCGCCGCCGCGGATCATCGGCCGCGCGATGGCGCACAACCTGCGGCTATGGCTCCGCGGACGGCGTCAGGCCGGCAACGAGCGGCGGGCGATGCTCACAGCCCCACCGTCGCCCTGAACAGCTTGGTGGGTTCGTGCGCGACCAGCCGGATCGGGGCGTCGTCGGCCGCCACCCAGGCGGCCATCCCCCGCTTGAGCGTCAGCGAGCCGGACTTGCCGTGCACCGTCGTGCAGCCCTGGCTGCACAACAGGATCTGCGGTCCGTCGTGGCTGCACGTCGCGTCCACCTCGTGCCCGACGTATTCGGCGTCGAGCGCAAGCAGCGCGACCGCGAACTCGTCGGTCGGCGTCTCGTAGATCAGCCCGAGCCCCTCGCGGCGGATCGGCGGCCGCAGCTGCTCCTCGGTGGTGGGCGTGAAGTCCAGCACGCGCAGCAGCTCGGGCACGTCGACGTGCTTGGGGGTCAGGCCGCCGCGTAACACGTTGTCCGAGTTGGCCATCACCTCGACCGCGAACCCGCGCAGGTAGGTGTGCAGGTTGCCGGCGGAGACGAAGATGGCCTCGCCCGGGGCCAGGCTGACGCGGTTGAGCAGCAGCGCCGCCAGCACGCCGGCGTCACCGGGATAGCGTTCGCCGAGCTCGAGCACCGTCTTGGCCTCGGCCGCGAACTCGGTCGCGCCCGAGCTGAGGTACGCGATGGCGCCGTCCAGCACGGCGGTCACCAGCACGTCGATGTCGGGCTGCGGCGCGGTGATCCACGTGGTGAACAGCGCGCGTAGCCCGTCGGCGTCGGACTGGTCGTTCAGCAGCTCGATGAACGGGTCGAGGTCGGAGACGGCCAGGGCCCGCAACAGCTCGACGGTGCGCGAGGCCTGACGGAATCCGGCCAGCGCCTCGAACGGGTGCAGCGCCACCAGCAGCTCGGGCTTGTGCGACGTGTCTCGGTAGTTGCGCACCGGCGAGTTCAGCGGGATGCCGACCCGCTCCTCGCGCAGGTAGCCCTCGGCCGCCTGCGCGGCGCTCGGGTGGGCCTGCAGGGACAGCGGCTCGTCGGCGGCCAGCACCTTGACCAGGAAGGGCAGGACGTCGCCGAAGCGCGACCGCGACGCCGGGCCGAGTTGGCCCTCGGGGTCGTCGACCAACGCCTCGAGCAACGTGACTTCGCCGCTGTCCGTCTCCAGCCACGCCGGATCGCCCGGGTGCGCCCCGAACCAGAGCTCGGCCTCCGGATGCGCCGCCGGCACCGGGCGATCGGTGAATTCGGCGATGGCCGTACGCGACCCCCAGGCGTACGTTCTCAAGGCCCCGCGAAGCAGTTCCACTGTGTGTATCTATCCCCGCACCAGTCGCAGATAAACCGCCGCCATTTCCAGCCGGACGGCCAATACTGCCAGTTGCTGTTCCGGGCGCCCGGCACCGGCCGCATCGGCGGCGAGGTCCAGGCCCTCGGGCACGTCCCCGGCCGCAACCAGGTCGACGTCGTCGAATCCGGCGAGCCGGGCGGCCACCACCGTGCGCTCGTCGGCCAGCGCGAGCGCCAGC
Source organism: Mycobacterium sp. 94-17 (assembly GCF_035617725.1). Lineage (NCBI taxonomy): Bacteria > Bacillati > Actinomycetota > Actinomycetes > Mycobacteriales > Mycobacteriaceae > Mycobacterium > Mycobacterium sp. 94-17. The sequence goes on along the minus strand of NZ_JAPIYN010000022.1, from coordinate 63,049 downwards.
ACCCGCAGCCGCTGCGGACGCGGCCCGTCGATCTCTTCGTCGTGGAACAGGGCGGCGTCGCGATCCCCGAAACCGGCGCCGGCCAACGAACGCAGGGCGACGACGGCGTCGGCCAGCGAGGTCGCCACGGTGACCTGATGCGCGATCCGCAGCAGCACCGAGCTGCCGTGCCGGGCCAGCGCCAGGGTGGCGGCGCCGTCGCCGGCCAGCGCCACCTGGCTCTCGGCAATCCGCGCGGCCAAGGTCTTGGCCGGGTTGGTGAACAGCTCGCGGGTGGCGCTGTTGCGCAGCGCCTCGGCGTCCAGCTCGTCGGCCAGCAACGCCAGGTCGATGCTCGGCCGCGGGTCGACGGCGTGCAGCACGGCCAGCCCCGCGGCCAGAAACCGGCACACGCCGAATTCGTCGGGCACCCGCAGCCGGGGCGACAGCACCGCCACGCGCCCCGCGGTGGAATCGCGCAGCGGGCCCTCGTACGGCACCGCCACCACCACCCGGGCGCCGCGACGCACGCCGGTCGCGGCGGCGGCGACGAGCGCGGGATCACCGGGGTCGTCGCCGGCGATGATCAGCACATCGAGCGGGCCCACCCACGGCGGCGCCTCGCCGGTCAGCGTGAACGGCTGCGAGGCCGTCGCCCCCAGCGTGGCGGCCAACAGCGTCCCGGCCGTCTCGGCGGTACCGCGCCCGGCCACCCAGATGACGCTGCGCGGACGGTCGTCGGCGCGCACCGCCTGCAGCGCGCCCTCCTCGACCGCGGCCGCGACCGCGCGCACCTGGGCGCCTGCCGACGACGCGGCGCGCAGCAGGCCGTCGCGGTCGGCGGCCAGCAGGCCCTCGGTGTCCTCCAAATCGATTGCCCGGGTGGCGTTCACGGCTCGGCCTTCACGCCCGCCGCGGCGACCGAGGCCGCGCTGATTTCCGTGCTGATCTGGGCGACCACCGCGGCCACGTCCTCGGCCGTGCGCGCCTCCACGTTCAGCCGCAGCAACGGCTCGGTGTTGGAGCTGCGCAGGTTGAACCAGCTGCCGTCGCCCAGGTCCGCCGTCACGCCGTCCACGTGGTCGAGGGAGTGGATCCGGCTGCCGAACGACTTGAGCACCGCTTCAGTGCAGTGGCCGGCGTCGGCGACGGTGAAGTTGATCTCGCCGGACGATTCGTAGCGCTGGTAGTCCGCGGTGATCTCCGACAGCGGCCGGTCCTGCTCGCCGAGGGCGGCCAGCACGTACAGTGCCGCCAGCATCCCGGAGTCGGCGCCCCAGAAGTCGCGGAAGTAGTAGTGCGCCGAATGCTCGCCACCGAAAATCGCGCCGGTGTCGGCCATCAACGCCTTGATATAGGAGTGGCCCACCCGGGACCGCAGCGGTGTGCCGCCGCGCTCGGCGACCAGTTCGGGCACCGCACGCGAGGTGATCACGTTGTGGATGATGGTCGCGCCGATCTCCCGGCTCAGCTCGCGCGCGGCCACCAGGCTGGTCACCGTCGACGGCGACACGAGGTCGCCGCGCTCGTCGACCACGAAGCAGCGATCGGCGTCGCCGTCGAAGGCCAGCCCGATGTCGGCGCCGGTCTTGCGCACATGGGCCTGCAGGTCCACCAGGTTGGCGGGGTCGAGCGGGTTGGCCTCGTGATGGGGAAACGAGCCGTCCAGCTCGAAATACAACGGCTCCAACGTGATCGAGTCGATCGGGCCGAGCGCGGCGGGGGTGGTCAGACCGGCCATGCCGTTGCCGGCGTCCACGGCCACCCGCAGCGGGCGCAGCCCGGAGGTGTCCACCAGCGACCGCAGGAACGTCCCGTAGTCGGCCAGCACGTCGCGATCGCTCACGGTTCCGGGTTCGCCGTGGTAGTCGCCGACGCCCGCGATCACGTCGTCGGCGACGAGGCGCAGCCCGGTCTCGGCGCCGACCGGTTTGGCCCCCGCCCGGCACAGCTTGATGCCGTTGTAGGCCGCCGGGTTGTGGCTCGCGGTGAACATCGCGCCGGGGCAGTCCAGCAACCCGGAGGCGAAGTAGAGCTGGTCGGTGGACGCCAGGCCGATGCGCACCACGTCCAGTCCCTGGCCGGTCACCCCGGCGGCGAACGCGGCGGACAGCGTGGGCGAGCTGTCGCGCATGTCGTGGCCGATCACGACCTGGCGGGCGCCTTCGGCGCGCATCAGTTTGGCGAAGGCCGCGCCGAGATCGGTGACCAGCGGCGGGTCGAGCTCTTCGCCGACCAGCCCCCGCACGTCGTACGCCTTGACGACACGGTGGACGGTCGCGGCGGGCCGGGACATGCGGAACTCCTGACGACGTGAACTCTTGGCCGTCAGCCTATCGGGCATTCAGAACCGGAGCCGCCGCGGTGCGAACTACCTGCACCACTAGTCAGCGGGATCGGGCAACACCCGCAGATGTCCGCGGCGCCGCCCCGAGCGATGCTCGGGCGGTGCCAGCAGGTGGCTGCTGGGCGCGGTCGCCTGGGCCCCGCCGTGCGCAACGTGCGTATCGGCGAAGCCGCTCACCGGCGTCGCGGCGCCGGCGGCGTAGGGCACGCGATGTTTGCCGCCCTCGCGCACGGCATCGGCCAGGGCGACCAGGTCGTCCTCGTCGGGGTGGGCGGGCTCAGAGACAAGGGGTCCGGCATGGCGCACCAGCTCCCACCCGCGGGGCGCGGTGATCCGGCCGGCGTGGTTGACGCACAGATCCCAGGAATGCGGTTCCCGCGCGGTCGCCAACGGACCGACGACTGCCGTCGAGTCCGAATAGACGAACGTCAGGGTCGCCACGGCGTAGTGCGGGCACCCGGGCCGGCAACAGCGACGGGGAACGTTCACGCCGAAAGGCTATCGCGCGCAAACGCCGCCGAAGCGCCGGACACGCGCAACGCCGCGGCCCTCGATGTGCAACCGTTACCATCGGCGCGTGGGCGATTCGCGCAGCTCCCCGCGAAGAGATCGGTTTTCCGACGGATCGGCCTCACGCCGAGCCGCGACCCATCGACTCTTCCGTAGGGGCCGCGATATGCGCGGCCCGCTGTTGCCGCCGACCGTTCCGGGGTGGCGCAGCCGCGCCGAGCGGTTCGACATGGCGGTGCTGGAGGCCTACGAGCCCATCGAGCGGGGCTGGCAGGAGCGGCTGGCCGACCTCGACGTGGCGGTCGACGAGATTCCGCGCATCTCGGCCAAGGATCCCGAGAGTGTGCAGTGGCCGCCCGAGGTGATCGCGGATGGGCCGATTCCGCTGGCGCGGTTGATCCCGGCCGGCGTCGACGTCCGCGGCAACTCCACGCGGGCACGAATTGTGTTGTTCCGCAAGCCAATTGAGCGGCGGGCCAAAGATACCCTGGAACTCGGCGACCTGCTCCACGAAATCCTGGTGGCCCAGGTCGCGATCTATCTCGATGTTGAGCCGTCGGTCATCGACCCGACGATCGACGACGACTGACTTCCGTTGCGCGTCAAGCGTTGACCGCCCGGCGTGCGTTGCGATCGGTGTGCGTCAGATGATGCCGCGCTTGAGGCGCCGGCGTTCGCGTTCGGACAATCCGCCCCAGATGCCGAAGCGCTCATCGTGCTCGAGGGCGTACTCGAGGCACTCGTGCCGCACCTCGCAACCCAGGCAGATCTTCTTGGCCTCGCGGGTAGAGCCACCCTTTTCCGGGAAGAAGGCCTCCGGGTCGGTCTGGGCGCACAGCGCCCGGTCCTGCCACTGGTCGGCGGCCGGCTCCGGAAAGGGCTCGGGCTCGAATGCGATTGGGGCATCAGGGACCACGGTCAGATGCGGCCGAGCGGGGCGGTCCAGTGCCGGGTCGATGTCGGTGTGCGGCGTGCTCGCCATGGCACCTCGAATTGTTTCGTATGACATACGGTCGTCCGCCTCCTCAGCTTGATGGAGAGAGAGTGATTGATTTCCCACTGTTCTGATGTACAGACAATTCGAACAAGTGATCGAATCTCGGTCTGCGACACCGGAGTCGGCCGGCCAACCGGGAAATGACACTGATGTGATTAGACACGGGTGAACCTGTCCGGTCAAGCATTACGGCGCATTTCCATACCATCTCGTGATCAATTTTCGGCGTTTCTGTTGTCTTGAGCCGTCGGCGTGTCGATCACAGTGCCATCGCGCGGCCATCACGCGGCCATCACGCGGGCCCGCCGGCCCTTCCCGCCGGTGGCCCACAAGCGGTGGCAAACCGCAACTTTCAGCCACCCCCAACGGGCCCGCGGCGGCGTCGTCCGCGGGCAGTACTGTCGTGCACTGTGAAGGTCACCGTTCTGGTCGGTGGGGTTGGCGGCGCCCGCTTCCTGCTGGGGGTTCAACAGCTGTTCGGGCTCGGTCAGTTTCAATCGCGACGGCGCCCGGACACCGGGCCCGGCAGTCACGAGCTGACGGCGATCGTCAACGTTGGCGATGACGCCTGGATTCACGGACTGCGGGTCTGCCCCGATTTGGACACCTGCATGTACACCTTAGGTGGAGGTGTAGATCCGGAGCGAGGGTGGGGGCACCGCGACGAAACCTGGCACGCGAAAGAGGAATTGGCGCGCTACGGGGTGCAGCCGGACTGGTTCGGACTCGGCGACCGTGACCTGGGCACCCACCTGGTGCGCACCCAGATGCTCAACGCCGGCTACCCCCTGTCGCAGATCACCACCGCGCTGTGCGACCGCTGGCAGCCCGGCGCGCGGCTGCTGCCCGCCAGCGACGACCGGTGCGAGACCCACGTGGTGATAACCGATCCCGACGACGGCAGCCGGCGCGCCATCCACTTCCAGGAGTGGTGGGTGCGCTACCGGGCCCAGGTGCCCACGCACAGCTTCGCCTTCGTCGGCGCCGAAAAGGCGACCGCCACAACCGATGCCACGGCGGCCATCGCGGACGCCGACGTCATCCTGCTGGCGCCGTCCAACCCGGTCGTGAGCGTCGGCGCCATCCTGGCCATCCCCGGCGTGCGTGGCGCGCTGCGTGCCGCGCACGCGCCGATCGTCGGCTACTCGCCGATCATCGGTGGAAAGCCATTGCGCGGCATGGCCGATGCCTGCCTGTCGGTGATCGGCGTCGAGTCGACCGCCGAGGCGGTCGGCCGCCACTACGGCGCGCGCCGGGGCACCGGCATCCTGGACGGCTGGCTGGTGCATGAGGGCGACTCGGCGGACATCGACGGCGTCGCGGTGCGCCCGGTGCCGCTGGTGATGACCGACCCGACGGCGACGGCCGAGATGGTCGGTGCCGGGCTGGAGCTGGCGGGGGTGAGGCTGTGAGTCCCACCGGCCACGAGCACGGCAGCGCCGCCGCCCTCGAAATCCTGCCCGTCGCCGGGCTGCCCGAGTTCCGGCCCGGCGACGACCTGGGCGCGGCCGTCGCCGCGGCGGCACCATGGCTGCGCGACGGCGACGTCGTGGTGGTCACCAGCAAGGTGGTGTCCAAGTGCGAGGGCCGCCTGGTGCCGGCGCCGCGCGATCCCGAGGAGCGCGACCGGCTGAGGCGCAAGCTGGTCGACGACGAAGCCGTCCGGGTGCTCGCCCGCAAGGGCCGGACCCTGATCACCGAGAACCGGATCGGGCTGGTGCAGGCCGCCGCGGGCGTGGACGGATCCAACGTCGGGCGCGACGAGCTGGCGCTGCTGCCGGTCGATCCCGACGGCAGCGCCGCAGCGCTGCGGGCGGCGCTGCGCGACCGGCTCGGCGTCGAGGTCGCCGTGGTCGTCACCGACACGATGGGGCGCGCCTGGCGCAACGGCCAGACCGACGCAGCCGTGGGCGCGGCGGGTCTGGCCGTGCTGCACGGCTATTCGGGGGCCGTCGACAAGCACGGCAACGAGCTGCTGGTCACCGAGGTGGCGGTCGCCGACGAGATCGCCGCGGCCGCCGATCTGGTCAAGGGCAAGCTGACCGCGATGCCCGTGGCGGTGGTGCGCGGCCTGTCGGTGACCGACGACGGCTCGACCGCGCGACAGTTGCTGCGGGCGGGCACCGACGACCTGTTCTGGCTCGGCACCGCCGAGGCCGTCGAGATGGGCCGCCGCCAGGCGCAGCTGCTGCGCCGATCGGTACGCCGGTTCAGCGGCGAGCCGGTGCCGGCGGATCTGGTGGAGGCCGCCGTCGCCGAAGCGCTGACCGCACCGGCCCCGCACCACACCCGCCCGGTCCGGTTCGTCTGGCTACGCACCCCGGCCACCCGCACCCGGCTGCTGGACCGCATGAAGGACAAGTGGCGCGCCGACCTCGCCGGCGACGACCGGCCCGCCGACTCCATAGACCGCCGGGTGGCGCGCGGCCAGATCCTTTACGACGCGCCGGAAGTCGTCATCCCGTTCCTGGTGCCCGACGGCGCCCACTCCTACCCCGACGCCGCCCGCACCGACGCCGAGCACACCATGTTCACCGTGGCGGTCGGCGCGGCCGTGCAAGCCCTGCTGGTCGCCCTGGCGGTGCGCGGGCTGGGCAGCTGCTGGATCGGGTCGACGATCTTCGCCGCCGACCTGGTGCGCGCCGAGCTCGGGCTGCCCGGCGACTGGGCGCCGTTGGGCGCCATCGCGATCGGCTATGCCGCGGACCCGGCCGGGCCGCGCGATCCGGCAGACCCCGGCGAGCTGCTGATCCGCAGGTAATACTGAGCGCATGAACTTCGCGGGCAAGGCGGTCGCCTCGGCCGCCAAGGTCCGCGGCGGCTACTACACCCCCGCCCCGGTGGCCCGCTTCCTGGCCGCCTGGGTGCGCGCGGCGGGCCCCAGGATCGTCGAGCCCTCCTGCGGCGACGGCGCGATCCTGCGCGAGCTCGCCGGGCTCAGCGACCAGGTCCGGGGCGTCGAGCTGATCGCCGACGAGGCGGCCAAAGCCCGACGGTTCGCTCCCGTCGACGACGGGAGCCTGTTCGCTTGGCTCGCCACCGCCGAGCCCGGCGGCTGGGACGGGGCCGCAGGCAACCCGCCCTACATCCGGTTCGGCAACTGGCCGTCGCCCCAGCGCGATCCGGCACTGGACCTGACGCGCAGCGCGGGTTTGCGGCCCACCCGGCTGACCAACGCCTGGGTTCCGTTCGTGGTGGCGAGCACCGTGCTGGTGCGCGACGGCGGACGGGTGGGGCTGGTGCTTCCGGCCGAGCTGCTGCAGGTCGGCTACGCCGCCCAGCTGCGCGACTTCCTGCTCACCCGTTTCCGCGAGATCACCCTGCTGACCTTCGAGCGCCTGGTGTTCGACGGCATCCTGCAGGAGGTCGTGCTGTTCTGCGGTGTGGTGGGCGCCGGTCCCGCGCGCATCCGCACCGTCCACCTGCCCGACGCCGCCGCCCTCGCCCGCGCCGACCTGGACGTCGAATCGGCCCCCGCGCTCTTGCACGACGACGAGAAGTGGACCAAATACTTCCTGGACCCGGCCGCGGTCCGGCTGTTGCGCGGCCTCAAGGGTTCGGGCGCCCTGACCCGGCTCGGGTCGGTCGCCGAGGTCGACGTCGGCATCGTGACCGGGCGCAACGCCTTCTTCACCCTCACCGACACCCAGGCCGGCGAACTGGGCCTGCGGCCGCACTGCGTCCCGCTCGTCTCGCGCAGCGCCCAGCTGTCCGGGCTCATCTACGACGCCGATTGCCGGGCAAGCGATCTCGTCGCGGGGCACCGCACCTGGCTGCTCGACGCGCCGCACGAACCCGCCGATCCGGCGGTGCGGGCCCACATCCGCGCGGGCGAGGCCGCCGGGGTGCACCGCGGCTACAAGTGCTCGATCCGCACGCCCTGGTGGGCCACGCCGTCGCTGTGGGTGCCCGACCTGTTCCTGCTGCGCCAGGTCCACCGCGCGCCGCGGCTGACCGTCAACGCCGCCGCGGCCACCAGCACCGACACCGTGCACCGGGTGCGTCTGGCCGGCGGTATGGAGCCGGCAGCGCTGGCCGCGGCGTTCCACAACAGCGTGACGTTCGCCTTCGCCGAGATCATGGGCCGCAGTTACGGCGGGGGCGTGCTGGAACTGGAGCCGCGCGAAGCCGAGCAGCTGCCCATTCCCCCACCGGCGCACGCCGATGCCGAACTCGCCTGCGACGTGGACCTGCTGCTGAAGGCCGACGAACTCGAGAAGGCGCTCGACATCGTCGACCGCCGCGTGCTGATCGACGGCCTCGGGTTGCCTGCCGAAACGGTGGCGGACTGCCGCGCGGCCTGGATGTCGTTGCGGGAGCGGCGGAGACGGCGGGGGTCCCGATGAGCGTTCGGTCCTCGGCGATCGCGGTGCTGTCCGACTGGGAGGCCCCCGGCCCGGCGCAGGATTCGTTGCGGCACGCCGTGCTGGCCTTCGTGCTCGCCCGCGACGACGCGTGCCTGCGCGAGTGCGTGCCCGGCCACGTCACCGCGTCGGCGCTGGTGCTCGACCACTCCGGCGAGCGGGTGCTGCTGACCCTGCATCGCCGGCTGCGCCGGTGGGTGCAGCTGGGCGGCCATTGCGACGATGACGACGACAGCGTCGTCGCTGCGGCGCTGCGCGAGGCCACCGAGGAGTCCGGCATCGACGGGCTGCGCCTGGACCCGCGGTTGGTCGCGGTGCACGTGCATCCGGTGACCTGTTCGCTGGGCGTGCCGACGCGGCATCTGGATCTGCAGTTCGTCGCGCACGCGCCACCCGGCGCGCAGATCGCGATCAGCGAGGAGTCCGAGGACTTGCGGTGGTGGCCCACCGGCGCCCTGCCCGACGGGACGGATCACGCGCTGGCCTATCTGGTCGCCCGGGCGACGGGCGCCTAAGGCACCGGCTGCTCGCGACCGTCACGCTAGCGTGGCCGCCGGCGCCGCGCGTCACGCTGGCGTGACGCTCGGCGAACTCGGCGCCGCACACTCGAGCGCCGGCACACTCGAGCGCCTACACGTCGGACGAGTACCGAATCCCGCCGTCGGGAATCGACACGCCGGGCCAGACCCGGGCGCCGCGCAGCAACTCGCAGCGCGCCCCGATGTCGGCGCCGTCGCCGATCACGCCGTCGCGGATCAGCGCCCGCGGGCCGATGCGCGCGCCGAAGCCGATGATCGAGCGCTCGATCACGCTGCCGGCCTCGACCTTGACGCCGTCGAAGATCACCGCGCCGTCCAGTCGGACACCGGGGCCGATCTCGGCGCCGCGTCCCACGACCGTGCCGCCGACCAGCACCGCACCCGGTGACACCGCCGCGCCGTCGTGCACCAGCTGCTCGCCGCGGTGGCCGTGCAGTGCCGGCGACGGGGCGATGCCGCGCACCAGATCCGCCGAGCCTCGGACGAAGTCCTCGGGCGTGCCCATGTCACGCCAGTAGCTGGCGTCGACGTAGCCGCAGACCTTCACGCCGCGATCGGACAGCAGCGCGGGGAACACCTCGCGCTCCACCGAGACCTCGCGGCCGCGCGGAATGCGGTCGATCATCGGGCGCGAGAAGATGTAGCACCCGGCGTTGATCTGGTCGGTCGGCGGGTCCTGCGTCTTCTCCAGGAAGGCGGTCACCCGGCCCTCCTCGGTGGTCACGCAGCCGAAGGCCCGCGGGTCGCCCACGCGGACCAGGTGCAGGGTGACGTCGGACTCCTGGGCCGCGTGGAAGTCGAGCATCTGGTGCAGGTCGGCGCCGGAGAGCACGTCGCCGTTGAACACCATCGCGGTGTCGTGCCGCAGCCGGCCTGCGACGTTGGCGATGCCGCCGCCGGTGCCCAGCGGGCGTTCCTCGGTGACGTACTCGATCTGCAGGCCCAGCTTGGAGCCGTCACCGAACTCGGCCTCGAACACCGCGGCCTGATACGACGTGCTCAGGATGACGTGCTCGAGCCCGGCCGCGGCGACCCGCGACAGCAGGTGGGTGAGGAACGGCAGCCCCGCGGTGGGCAGCATCGGCTTGGGCGCCGACAGCGTCAGCGGCCGCAGCCGGGTGCCCTTGCCCCCGACCAGGATCACCACGTCGACTTCTGCAATTCCCACTCAGCGTCGCCCTTCTACCAGTCTCCGCCGCCCGGACGCGCGCATCGCGCTGCGCACCATCAGGCGGGACCGCACCGCCAGCGAGGCGCGCAGGGTCCAGCGCAGCGGAGCGCGCAGCCAGCCGGAATGCCGGTCGGCCAGAAACATATATGTGCTCTTGTGGTGTGCGGCCAGGTGGTTGGCCGGGTCGCCGCCGGTGGAGTGGCCCTTGTGGTGCAGGACCTCCGCCGTGGGCACGTAGACCGACAGCCAGCCGGCCTTGCCGAGGCGGTCGCCCAGGTCGACGTCTTCCATATACATGAAGTAGCGCTCGTCGAACCCGCCGATCTCGCCGAACGCCGTCCGGCGCACCAGCAGGCACGAGCCCGAGAGCCAGCCGACCGGCCGCTCGCTGGGCTCCAGCCGCTCCTGGCGGTACGCGGCCGACCACGGGTTGCTCTTCCAGAACGGTCCGACGACCGCGTGCATGCCGCCGCGGATCAGGCTGGGCAGGTGCCTTGCCGACGGGTACACCGACCCGTCGGGATCGCGGACCAGCGGGCCCAGCGCGCCGGCCCGCGGCCAGCGCGGTGCGGCGTCCAGCAGCTCGTCGATGCTGCCCGGGCCCCACTGCACGTCGGGGTTGGCGACGATCACCCACTCGGCGTCGCGGTCGAGTTGTGCGACGGCGCGATTCACCGCGGTCCCGTAGCCGAGGTTCGCCCCGGTGTGGAACAGCCGCACGTTGGGATATCGCTCGACGGCCGCCTCCGGGGTGCCGTCGGTGGAGCCGTTGTCAGCCAGCAGCACGCACACCTCGCGCTCCGTGGCCAGCGACAGCGAGGCCAGGAAGCGCTCCAGGTGCGGACCCGGCGAGTAGGTCACCGTCACGACCGGCAGGACGTCAGCCACGCGTAGAGGGTAACGGTCGATCGGCCGCGGCATCGCTGGCCGCGTTGGTTTGAGAGGCGGCGAGCGCCGCGACAAGCGCAGGGCGCCAAGGCCGCAGGGGCCGCATCCCCGCCGCGACGGACTGGCCTGCGGCCAGCGCGGAGTAGGCCGGCCGGGGTGCGGGGCGGGGGAACTGCGCGGTGGTGACGGCCCGCACCCGCTCCGGGTCGGCGCCGCATTCCTCGAAGACGGCGCGGGCCTGTTCGAACCGCGTGCAGGCGCCGTCGTTGGCGGCGTGCAGGATCGGGCCGGGCACGCGGTCGTCGGCGATCTGCAGCAGTGCGGCGGCCAGGTCGCCGACGTAGGTTGGGGACCCGGTCTGGTCGGCGACCACGTCCACCGGTTTGTCCCCGGCCGCCAGCCTGCGCATGACGGCGACGAAGTCCTTGCCGGCGCCGCCGGTGTAGACCCAGGCCGTGCGGACGATGACGGCCTCGGGCAGCGCCGCGAGCGCGGCCCGCTCCCCCGCGACCTTGCTGCGCGCGTACACGCTTTGCGGCGCGGTCTGATCCGTGGGCTCGTACGGCCGCGGCGGCGCGCCGCCGAAGTCCCCGTTGAACACGTAGTCGGTGGAGACGTGAATGAGGTGCGCGCGGGCCCGCGCGCAGGCGCGGGCGATGTGCCCGGGTCCGGCCTCGTTGACGGCGAACGCGCGCGCCTCGTCGGTCTCGGCGCCGTCGACGTCGGTGTAGGCCGCGCAGTTGATCACCACGTCACCGGGCCGCACGATCCCCTCGGCCGCCGAGGCGTCGGTGATGTCCCACTGCGACGACGTCAGCGCGACTGCATCACGGCCCTGACGTGCCGTGAGCGAGGTCAGATAGCCGCCCAGCTGCCCACCGGCGCCGGCGATCACGATCCTGACAGACATGGTTCGAGTCTGGCACGCCCCGAAAGCGCAGCACCCATGCCCGGGGCGCGCGGGGGCCGGCTACCCGTGAAGCTGCTGTGTCGCAAGTAATGTAGTGGGATGCCTGTGCAACGTGTGGTTCATGTGATTGCCACCGCGCTCGCGCTCGCGGTCGTCCTCAGCACCGGGATCGCGTGGAGCAACGTGCGTTCCTTCGAAGACGGCATCTTCCACATGTCCGCGCCCTCGCTGGGCAAGGGCGGCGACGACGGCGCGATCGACATCCTGCTGGTCGGGCTGGACAGCCGCACCGACGCGCACGGCAACCCGCTGACGCAAGAAGAGCTGGACACGCTCAAGGCCGGCGACGAGGAAGCCACCAACACCGACACGATCATCCTCATCCGCATCCCCAACAACGGGAAGTCAGCCACCGCGATCTCGATCCCGCGCGACTCCTACGTCGCCGCCCCAGGGCTGGGCAAGACCAAGATCAACGGCGTCTACGGCCAGACCCGCGAGGCCAAGCGCACCGCCCTGGTCAAGGCGGGCGCCTCCGCGACCGAGGCGGCGGCCCAGGGCACCGAAGCCGGCCGCGAGGCGCTGATCAAGACCGTCGCCGACCTCACCGGTGTCACCGTCGACCACTACGCCGAGATCGGCCTCCTGGGCTTCTCGCTGATCACCGACGCCCTCGGCGGCGTCGACGTCTGCCTCAAGGAGCCGGTGTTCGAACCACTTTCGGGCGCCGACTTCCCGGCTGGCCCGCAACGGCTCAGCGGTCCCGAGGCGCTGAGCTTCGTGCGGCAGCGCCACGAGCTGCCGCGCGGCGACCTGGACCGGGTGGTGCGCCAGCAGGTGGTGATGGCCTCGCTGGCCCATCGCGTCATCTCCGGCCAGACGCTGTCCAGCCCCTCGACCGTCAAGCGGCTGGAGGCCGCCGTCCAGCGCTCGGTGGTGATCTCCGCCGGATGGGACGTGATGGACTTCGTGCAGCAGATGCAGAAGCTGGCAGGCGGCAACGTCGCCTTCGCCACCATCCCGGTGCTCGACGGCGCCGGCTGGAGCGACGACGGCATGCAGAGCGTGGTGCGCCTGGACCCGCATCAGGTCGCCGACTGGGTGGCAGGCCTGCTGCACGATCAGGACCAGGGCAAGACCGAGGAGATCGCGTACACGCCCGCGAAGACCACCGCCAACGTGGTCAACGACACCGACATCAACGGCCTGGCCGCGGCCGTATCAGACGTGTTGAGCGCCAAGGGCTTTGCCACCGGTACGGTGGGCAACAGCGATGGTCAGCACGTCAAGGCCAGCCAGGTGCGCGCCGCCAAGAGCGACGACGTGGGGGCCAAGGAGGTCGCCAAGGAATTGGGCGGGCTGCCGGTGGTCGCCGACACCACACTCGTGCCCGGTGCGGTTCGGGTGGTGCTGGCGAACGACTACAGCGGTCCGGGCTCGGGCCTGTCCGGCACGGAGACGATCATGCCCGCCCGGGTGTCGACCGCGGGCGCAGTGTCGGCCGACCCCAAGGTTCCCGCGCCGTCGCCGATCCTGACCGCCGGCTCCGACAAGCCGGAGTGCATCAACTGATCACGCTGAGCGGGGCCATCCTCGACCCGATGCTGCGGGCCGATCCGGTCGGCCCGCGCATCACCTACTACGACGACGCGACCGGCGAGCGCATCGAGCTGTCCGGCGTGACGCTGGCGAACTGGGCCGCCAAGACGGCCAACCTGCTACGCGACGAGCTGGGCGCCGGGCCGGGCAGCCGGGTGGCGATCCTGTTGCCCGCGCACTGGCAGACCGCCGCGGTGCTGTTCGGGGTGTGGTGGATCGGCGCCGAGGCCGTGCTCGCGGGCCCGGCTTCGGACGTCGCCTTGTGCACCGCCGAGCGCCTCGACGACGCCGACGCCGCCGTGAGCGCGACGGGGGGCGAAGTCGCGGTGGTGTCGCTGGACCCGTTCGGCCGTCCGGCGCCGAACCTGCCGATCGGCGTGACGGACTACGCCACCGCGGTGCGGGTGCACGGCGACCAGATCGTTCCCGAGCCGAACCCCGGTCCGGCACTGGACGGAAGATCGGTCGACGAAGTGCTGGCGCAGTGCGAAACCTCTTCCACGGCAAGGGGTTTGACATCGGGCGAGCGGGTGCTGTCCAGCTCGTCATGGCCCGGACCCGACGATCTGGTGGACGGCCTGCTGGCGGTGCTCGCCGTGGGGGCGTCGCTGGTGCAGGTGGCCAACCCCGACCCGGCCCTGCAGCCGCGCAGGATCGAGACCGAAAAGGTCACCCGGGTCCTCTGAGGCGCGCTCTCAGGTGCGCCGCCTCTCGGCCGCACGATCACCGGGCCCCGGGGCCAACTCATATTGATATCGCAATATATCAATGTTAACGTCGGGCAGGCACGGGTCGAACGACGGCGGAAAGGTTGGGCAATGGCGGTGTACGGGCTCCTGGCGAAGGCGGCAGGCACGGTGGTCACCGGCTTGGTGGGCGTGACAGCCTACGAGGTGGTGCGCAAAGCCGTGGCCAAGGCCCCGCTGCACGAGACCGCGGTCAAGGGGGCCGAGCTCGGACTCCGTGGCACCCGCAAGGCCGAGGAAGCCGCCGAGTCGGCGCGCCTCAAGCTTGCCGACGTCATGGCCGAGGCCCGCGAGCGCATCGGCGAGGAGGCGCCCACCCCGTCGATCGCCGACACCCACGACCACGAGCACTGACCGTTCCGACATGAACGTCGCCGCAGTCCTCGACACCGCAGCCGAGGCTCGAACCGGAGACCCTGCGCTGCAAGTCATTTCGGACGCCGCCGGGCGAATGCGGGTTACCGTCGACTGGGTGCGCGCCGACTCCCGACGCGCCGTGGCGGTCGAAGAGGCCGTCGCCAAGTGTGCGGGCGTGCGCGTGGTGCACGCCTACCCGCGCACCGGATCGGTCGTCGTCTGGTACTCGCCCCGGCGCTGCGACCGCTCCGCGGTGCTCGCCGCCATCGGCGAGGCGCTGCACGTCGCCGCCGAACTCATCCCGACCCGCGCGCCGCATTCGGAGGAGATCCGCAACACCGACGTGCTGCGCATGGTCGTCGGCGGCGCAGCGCTCGCCCTGCTCGGGGTGCGCCGCTACGTGTTCGCGCGACCGCCGCTGTTGGGCCCCAGCGGCCGGCTGCTGGCCACCGGTGTCACCGTCTTCACCGGCTATCCCTTCCTGCGCGGCGCACTGCGCTCGTTACGTTCCGGCAGGGCCGGCACCGACGCGCTGGTCTCCGCCGCGACGGTCGCGAGCCTGGTGCTGCGCGAGAACGTCGTCGCACTCACCGTGCTGTGGTTGCTCAATATCGGTGAGTACCTTCAGGATCTGACGTTGCGCCGGACCCGCCGCGCCATCTCCGAACTGCTGCGCGGCAGCCAGGACACGGCATGGATCCGGCTGCCCGACGCCACAGAAGTTCAGGTGCCGATCGACACCGTGCAGATCGGCGACGAGGTGGTGGTGCACGACCACGTCGCCATCCCGGTCGACGGCGAGGTGGTGGACGGCGAGGCGATCGTCGACCAGTCCGCGATCACCGGCGAGAACCTGCCCGTCAGCGTGGCGGTGGGCGCGCACGTGCACGCGGGCTCGGTGGTGGTGCGCGGACGCCTGGTGGTGCGCGCCCGCGCGGTCGGCAACCAGACCACTATCGGGCGCATCATCACCCGGGTCGAAGAGGCCCAGCACGACCGGGCGCCGATCCAGACGGTCGGCGAAAACTTCTCTCGCCGTTTCGTTCCCACCTCGTTCATCGTCTCGGCGATCACGCTGGCGGTCACCGGTGACGTCCGCCGCGCGATGACCATGCTGCTGATCGCCTGCCCGTGCGCGGTGGGCCTGGCCACCCCGACCGCGATCAGCGCGGCAATCGGCAACGGCGCGCGCCGCGGCATCCTGATCAAGGGCGGCTCGCACCTCGAGCAGGCGGGCCAAGTGGACGCGATCGTCTTCGACAAGACCGGCACGCTGACGGTCGGGCGTCCGGTTGTAACCAATATCATCGCGCTGCATAAGGATTGGCAGCCAGAGCAGGTGCTGGCGTATGCGGCCAGCTCGGAGATCCACTCCCGGCACCCGTTGGCCGAGGCGGTGATCCGGTCCACCGAGGAACGCCACATCACCATCCCGCCGCACGAGGAGTGCGAGGTTCTGGTGGGCCTGGGCATGCGGACCTGGGCCGACGGCCGGACCCTGCTGCTGGGCAGCCCCGGGCTGCTGCGGGCGGAGAAGGTGCGGGTGTCCAAGAAGGCGTCGGAGTGGGTGGACCGGCTGCGCCGCCAGGCCGAGACGCCGCTGCTGCTCGCGGTCGACGGCAGGCTGGTGGGGCTGATCAGCCTGCGCGACGAGGTGCGTCCCGAGGCTTCCGACGTGCTGAAGAAGTTGCGCACCAACGGCATTCGACGGATCGTGATGCTCACCGGCGATCACCCCGACATCGCCGAGGTGGTGGCCCGCGAGCTCGGGATCGACGAGTGGCGCGCCGAGGTGATGCCGGAGGACAAGCTCGCGGCGGTGCGCGACCTGCAGGACGAGGGCTACACCGTCGCCATGGTCGGCGACGGCATCAACGACGCGCCCGCGCTGGCCGCCGCCGACATCGGGATCGCGATGGGCCTGGCCGGCACCGACGTCGCCGTCGAGACCGCCGACGTGGCGCTGGCCAACGACGACCTGCATCGCCTGCTCGACGTGCGGGACCTGGGCGCCCGCGCGGTCGACGTGATCCGGGAGAACTACGGCATGTCGATCGCCGTCAACGCCGCGGGGCTGATTGTCGGCGCGGGCGGCGCGCTGTCCCCCGTGCTCGCCGCGATCCTGCACAACGCGTCGTCGGTTGCGGTGGTGACCAACAGTTCTCGGCTGATCCGCTACCGATTGGACTCGATCCGTTAGGGATTCGGTCGAGTCACGCTCAGGATGGTGTCGCCGACAAGGCCCGGGTCGTCCATCATCGGGTCGTGCCCGGTATCGGCCAGCGTCACAAACGTCGCGCCCGGAAGGCGCTCACGAGCGTTGGCCGCGTAGTCGGCGGCGGGGATGGCAACGTCGTTCTCCGCCCACGCCACGGTGATGGGACACGGCAGGGCGTCGAACGGCGTAATCCGCTGGTCGTCGGTGGAGAAGATTTCGCGAGTAATACCGCAGCCGAGGAAGTCGTCGACGATCTCCACACCGCGCCGCGCGCTGACCCGATCGCCGTGCGACGCCGGGGTCTGGAAGAAATGCCGACGGACCGTCGGTGACCTCAACATGAGCGGCACGACCGGCCGGATGAGGCGCGCCATTCCCGCGCCCGCTTGCACGTGCGACATCGTCTTTGCCCGCAGCCCGTCACCTGCCGCCCAGCGAATGGCCGGCCACATGCGGACGTTGCAGTCCCTGCTCGTCGAGATAGCGCTGCGCCCAGTCGACGAGATTCACGGATGTCACCGGGGGTCGCCGCACCGGCGGCCCGCCTCGGTGGCCGGGCAGCGTCGGTGCATACACCTGGTGATACGGCATAAGCCGTGGGATGACGTCCTGCCAAGCACCGCCGGAGGCGCTCAGGCCGTGCAGCAACACCAGCGGCGGTTTGGCCGGCTCATCGGAGACCATGAGGAAGTCTGCACCGCCGAACTCAGCAGCCGCAATCTTCCCCGCGCCAGGACCGCACACCCTGCCAGACCGCGACACCGGCGATGGCCAGCCCCGCCACGGGATCGATCCACCACGCTCCCGACCACAGCGCCGTCATCGCCAGGCCGATCAGCACCGCGGCGGCCTGCGCGGCGCACATGTAGTTCTGGATCCCTTCGGCCTCGGTCGCGCCCGAGCCCAGCCGGCTGCCCAACCGGTGGTTGGCCCGTCCCAGCACCGGCATGAGCACCAGCGCGAGGGCGGTCAGCCCGATGCCGATCAGCGACGTCTCGGCGTGCCGTCCACCGGCTAGCTCACGGATCGACTCCGCCGCGATGTACGGGGCGATCAGCCAGAACGACACGGCCACACCGCGTTGCGCGCGCCGCTCGGCGGTCGGCGAAAATGCCCGGGCCCCGCTGAAACGCCACACCACCATTGCACTGGCCAGCGCCTCGGACGCGCCGCCCAGGGCCCATCCGGTCAGGGCGACCGAGGACACCGACAATCCCTGCCACAGCCCGACGAGACCCTCGACGAGCACCACCGCCAGGCTGATCCAGGCCAGCCGCCGTGCCCGCCCGGCGCCGCGCCGCCAGCCGATGTCGTGCGCCGCGACGCTCGCGCACCCGTGCTGAACGGCAACCGGCGTGGTCATGAGAGGCGAGGCTAGCGACGCCATCGCGGGCCGGGCGACCGCAACGCCGGGCCGTGACCGATCTGTGTCACACCTCGCGCCGCGACGCGCGGCGCGGGTAGTTATGGTGGCTAACCATGGCGCGCACCGACGACGACACCTGGGACCTGGCGACCAGCGTGGGCGCGACCGCCACGATGGTGGCCGCCGGACGGGCGCGGGCCACCCGCGACGGACTGATCGACGATCGGTTCGCCGAGCCGCTGGTGCGCGCCGTCGGCGTGGACTTCTTCACCCGGTGGGCGGCCGGCGAGCTGAGCTCCGCCGAGGTCGACGAGCCGGGCGCCGCGTGGGGCATGCAACGCATGACCGACATGATGGCCGCCCGCACCCGCTACATCGACGCGTTCTTCGCGGAGGCGGGCGCCCGGAAAGACCCGGTCATCGACCAGGTGGTCATCCTGGCCTCCGGCCTGGACGCGCGCGCCTACCGGCTGCCGTGGGCGCCGGGCACCACGGTGTTCGAGATCGATCAGCCGCAGGTCCTCGAGTTCAAGGGCGCCACCATCACCGCACTCGGCGCCGAGCCCACCGCCGACGTATGCAACGTCGCGATCGACCTGCGCCACGACTGGCCGTCGGCGCTGCGGCAGGCCGGCTTCGATACCGCGCGGCCCGCCGCCTGGGTGGCCGAAGGCCTGATCAGTTTCCTGCCGCCCGACGCTCAGGATCGGTTGCTGGACAACATCACCGCGCTGTCCGCCGACGGCAGCCAGTTGGTGGCCGAGGTCTTCGCGAACACGGGGGTCAGCGGCGACGCGCTCAACGCCGCGAGCGAGAAGTGGCGGCAGGGCGGCTTCGACATCGCCCTCGGTGAACTGGGCTTCCCCGGCGAGCGCAACGACGTGGCGACCTACTTGCAACACCGGGGCTGGCAGCCGGTCCGGACCCCGCTGAACCAGCTGCTGGCCAACAACGGCCTGCCGCTGCAGTCGAGCGACCCGGATGCGCCTTTCGCGCAGAATTACTACTGCACCGCGGTGCTGCACAAGCCCGGGTAAAGGAAGGCGAACACCGTGCCCAACAGCAAGCCCGCCAAGCCACTTGACGGATTCCGGGTCCTCGACTTCACCCAAAACATCGCCGGGCCGCTGGCCGGTCAGGTGCTGGCCGACCTGGGCGCCGAAGTGATCAAGATCGAGGCGCCTGTCGGCGAGGCCGCCCGGCACATCACCGCGGTCCTGCCCGGGCGCCCGCCACTGGCCACCCTGTTCCTCCCCCACAACCGGGGCAAGAAGTCGGTGATGGCCGACCTGCGCAGCGACGAGGCCAAGCAGCAGATCCTGCGGCTGGTCGATACGGCCGACGTTGTGCTGGAAGGGTTTCGGCCCGGGGTGATGGAACGCATGGGCCTGGGCCCCGGCGAGCTGCAGTCCCGCAACTCCAAACTCGTCTACGCGCGGCTGTCCGCCTACGGCGGCAACGGCCCGGAGGGCAGCAGACCCGGGGTCGACCTGATGGTCGCCGCCGAGTCGGGCATGACCAGCGGAATGCCCACGCCCACCGGCAAACCCCAGATCATCCCGTTCCAGCTCGTCGACGCCGCCAGCGGTCACGTGCTGGCCCAGGCGGTGCTGGCGGCGCTGCTCAACCGCGAGCGCCACGGCGTCGCCGACGTGGTGCGGGTCGCCATGTACGACGTCGCGGTCAGCCTGCAGGCCAGTCAGCTGACCATCCACCTGAACAAGCCGACCGAGGCCCCCAAGCCCGACGCCGCGCTAAAACCCAAGCGGCGCAAGGGTGTCGGGTTCGCCACCCAACCCTCGGACGCCTTCAAGGCCGCCGACGGCTACCTGGTGATCAGCGCGTACGTGCCCAAACACTGGGACAAGCTGTGCGAGATCATCGGCCGGCCCGACATGCGCGACGACGAGCGGTTCGCCGACCAGCGCGCGCGGGCGCTCAACTATTTCGAGCTCACCGAGGAGCTGGAGCAGGCCCTGGCCACCAAGACCGCGGACGAATGGGTCCGGCTGCTGCAGGAGGGCGGCCTGATGGCCTGCCACGCCTACACCTGGAAGCAGGTGGTCGGCACCGCACTGTTCGCCGAGAACGACCTCGCCCTGCCGGTCGGTGAGGGCGTGGACCGGGTCACCGTAATCCGCACTCCGGCACGCTATTCGAGCTTCGATGCCGCGTCGGCCGGCTGGGCCACCGAACCTCCGCCCGCCCTCGGCCAGCACACCGAGGAGTATCTGGGCGCCCCGCAGCCCGCGCCGTAGGCCTCACGGCGTCAGCTTGACCACCCGGTCGTTGCCGCGGTCGGCGACGTAGACACCCTGGTCCTTGTCGACCGCCACCGCCAACGGAGTGTTGAGTCCGGTGAACGGCAGGACGGTCGGCACGTTCGAGCCCGCCGGGAATTTGACCACGTCACTCTTGTCGTGCTCGGTGACGTAGACGGTGCCGCTGTTGTCCACGGCGATGCCCCACGGCACAGAGATATTTTGAAACGGCAACTCCGACGGGGTATTTGAACTGGCCTCGAGCTTCACGACCCTGTTGTTGTCGGTGTCGGCGACGTAGACGTTGCCCGCGGGATCGACGGCCACTCCGTCGGGATTCTTGAGCCCGTCGAACCCAAGCACCGTCTGGGTCTGGGATCCCGCCGCTAACTTGACCACCCTGCTGTTGCCGCGGTCGGCAACGTACACGGCGCCCTGGCCGTCGACTGCGACACCCTCGGGGTAGTTCAGACCCTGGAACGGCAGCTCCTTCTGGTCGTTGGAGCCGGCAGCCATGCTGACCACCCGGTTGTTGAAATCGGCGACGTACACCGTGCCCGCCCCGTCGACGGCCAGTCCCTGTGGCTGGTAGAGCCCGTGGAACGGCAGCACCGTCGTGGCGTTCGAACCGGCCGTGAGCTTCACCACCCGGCCGTACATGCCTTCGCTGGTGACATAGACGTTGCCTGCACTGTCCAGCGCGACGCCGCCCGGGGAGAGGCGGAAGTCAATGCCGTTGAAGGGCAACACACTTTGGCCACTCACCTGTTTTGACGACCCCGAGGAGTCCGTGGACAGGTAACCGGCAACCGCCACGACGAAAGCGACGAGGGCAACCAGAGCGATGGCGCCGACGATGAACCACTGCTTTCGTTTGCCGTCGCTCAGTGCATCGGGCGTCGCGAAGCCCGCCCCGGCCCCATAGGCATGGCCGTATGTCGTTGGGGCGGGGCGAATCAGCGACGGGTTGTGGCCGGTGTGCACGCCCCGACCGGTGCCACCTGTCCCCGACGCCATGGGACCGGCCATGGTCTCGGCGCCAGCCCATGGGGTGGGAGATTGCTCCGGTCGCTGAGCCGCCGAAGACGATGCCTCCACGCGCTGGACGGCGTTCTCCCCCTCGCGCAGAATCGTGCTGGCCTTCCGCTGCTCGGATGTGGTCAGCGTGTCATTGGCGGCGGCGGCGAGTTCGCCGGCGGTGCGATAACGGTCCGCGGGATGTTTGGCCATGCCCTTGGCGATCACCTGATCCAAGGCGGGCGGAAACGCGCCGGGGCGCAATTGGCTGGGCGGCGGGGCCGTCTTCGTCAGATGCGCGGCGACGAGGCGTTCGATGGTGTCGGCCCGGTACGGCGGCGCGCCGGTCAAGCACTCGCTCAACACACATGCGAGCGAATAGATGTCGACGCTGTGGGTGATCGCGTCGTCGGTGAATCGTTCCGGGGCCATGTAGTAGTACGTCCCGATCGCGGTCCCGACCTGGGTCAGCCCCGGATCTGTCGCGGCCTGCGCGATGCCGAAGTCAGCCAGGTAGGCGAAGTCGCCGCCGGTGACCAGGATGTTTCCCGGCGTGACGTCGCGGTGCGTCACACCGGCTGCATGTGCCGCGTCCAGCGCGGCGGCAACCTGGCGAATGATTGCGATCGCCCGGGGCGCCTGCAGCGGCCCCTCCCGGCGTAACAGCGTGCCGAGATCGACGCCGTCGACGAGGCGCATCTCCACGTAGAAGCGCCCTTCGATCTCGCCGTAATCGTGGATCGGCACCACATGGGGTTCGGTAAGCCGACCCGCGATGTCGGCCTCGCGCTGCAGGCGCGCACGGAACTCCGCGTTGCCGGTGAACTGCTGCGAGATCAGTTTCAGCGCCACCATGCGGCGCTTGCGGGTGTCCTCGGCCTCGTAGACCTCGCCCATGCCGCCCTGGCGAAGCAGCCGCACCAGCCGGTAGGGGCCGAACCAAGACCCGACCCGCGCGGCCGGCCCGCTATCGCTCACCGTCGAGCCTCCTTCCTCGTCCTATGGTCGGTCAGGAAATCGCATTGACCGCGTTCGACAGCTTGGCCGTGAACGAGCCGGGCAGCGGGATGGAACCGTACTGGTCCAGGCCAGCCTGGCCAGGCCCGATCGCGGCCTGCATGAATGCTTTCACCGCCGTGCCGGTGGTCGCATCCGGGTACTTCGAGCAGACAATCTCATAAGTCGCCAACACAATCGGGTATGCGCCGCGCTGTGTCGGCTTGTAGAACGACGAGGTGTCCAGAACCAGGTCGTTGCCCTGCCCTTTGAAGGTAGCCCCGGCAATCGTCTTCCCGACGGAATCGACGGTGATCGGCACCGCGTCCGGGCCCGCCGAGGTGATGATCGAAGCCATGGTCAGCTGCTTGCCCACCGCAAACGACCACTCGTTGTAGGTGATAGACCCCGGGGTGTTCTGCAGCAATGCCGATGTGCCGTTGTTCCCGCTGGCGCCCTGCCCGACGCCACCGGTGAACACCTCGCTGGTGCCCTTGCCCCACGCGCCATCGGATGCGCCGTCGAGGTATTTCTGGAAGTTGGCGGTCGTACCGGACTTGTCACTGCGGAAGATCACCGCGATGGGCGTGGAGGGCAGGTTGAGGCCGGAGTTCAGGGCTTTCAACGCCGGGTCGTCCCAGTTGGTGATGGTGCCGTTGAAGATCTTTGCGACCGTGGGCCCATCCAGGTTCAGCCCGTTCACCCCGGCGAGGTGGTACGTCACCGCGATCGGACCGAATACTGTGGGCAGATCCCAGGCCGGCGAACCACAGCGCTGCGCCGCCCGGTCGTTCTGACCGGTGGAAGGGTCCAGCGCGACATCGGAACCGGCGAGGTCGGTCTGGTTGTTGACGAACTCGGTCACGCCGGCGCCGGATCCGTTTGCGTTGTAATCCAGCGTGTAACCCGGGCAGGCGCGAACGTAGGCGTAGACGAACTGCTCGATGGCGTTTTGCTGCGCGGTCGAACCGCTGTCTTCCAGCACTTTCTTGCCGCCGCAGTCCACCGGCGCCGAGCCGGCACCCGATCCCGACGAGGTGCCGGAGTTGTTGCCGCATGCCGCGAGCGCTAGTGCGACCGCCGCTGTCATGCTCAGTGCGAAACCGGATCGAGCGAATCTCACGAAACTCCTTCGATCATGACGACGGCGAACGCCTCGGGTCTCGCCTCCGCCTGCGGCCGAGCAGCCACGGAGGCGAGTGAGGCGCGATCTGCGCCGACCGGCCACTTCGCCCGGCAATAAAAGTTAACCAATCGCGAATATACAAACCCTTGACGGTTGCTGAGAGGTGAATGAGCGGGGATGGTTGTCGGGACGCGAGCACGTAGCATCGGTTGGCGATGGGTCGTGAACAACAGCTCTGGGCGGCAATTCCGGCTCCCGCTGCCGAAGGCGATGGTGCGGGCATGTCTGCGATGAATCTGACCCTGGGATTCGGCCGCAAAACCGTGCTCGAACAGGTAAGTCTCGACTTTCCCGTCCGGTCCGTCACGACCCTGCTGGGACCAACCGGCTCGGGCAAGACCACCTTCCTGCGCACCCTGAACCGGATGAACGACAAGGTCACCGGCTTCCGGCACAGCGGCGACGTCCTGATGGACGGGCGCAGCATCTTCTACGGCCGCGACCTGATGGAGTTTCGCCGCAGGGTCGGCATGCTGTTTCAGCGTCCCAATCCGTTCCCGATGTCGATCATGGATAACGTGGTTGCGGGCGTGCGCGCACATAAAATGGCGCACCGCAGGAAATTGAAAAACGTCGCCGAAGCCCGGCTCACGGAGGTCGGCCTCTGGGACGCGGTCAAGGACCGGCTGGGGGATTCACCGTTCCGGCTCTCCGGCGGTCAGCAGCAGTTGTTGTGCCTGGCCCGCGCGCTTGCGGTCGACCCAGAGGTGCTGCTGCTCGACGAGCCCACCTCCGCACTGGACCCGACCACGACCGAAAAGATCGAGGGACTCATTCGATCACTCGCTGATCGGCTGACGGTGATCATGGTCACGCACGATCTCGCCCAGGCCGCCCGTACCGGCGACCGCACCGCCTTCTTTTTCGAGGGAAGACTGGTCGAGGAAGGGCCGACCGAGCAATTGTTCCTGTCGCCGCAAAACGAGGAGACCGTCCGCTATTTCGCACCGTTCCGGCCTCGTGATGCCTCGTCGAAAGCGGCGGGCACCCATCGGGTCGGCCGCAACGACGGGTCGTAGCCGGAAAGGGTCTCGCTGGGTGAACAGTATGGGCGCGCTGCGGGGCCTGATGATCGCTGCACCGCTGGCCCTCGGTGTCGCCGCCTGCGGTTCGGCTGCCACAGGCGGTTCGATGACTGCCGGATCGACCGCCGGCAGCGCCGCCGCCGGGCCGGCAACGTCCACAACGGAGCTGTCGGAGACGGGCAGCACGCTGCTATACCCGCTGTTCAGCGAGTGGGGTCCCGCCTATCACGCGAAGTATCAGAACGTCACCATTTCGACCCAGGGCAGCGGTTCGGGTGCCGGGATCTCCCAGGCCGCGGCCGGGGCGGTCAGCATCGGCGCCTCCGACGCCTACCTGTCCGAGGGCGACATGGCC
>NZ_JAPIYN010000022.1:0-38118 GCF_035617725.1 Mycobacterium sp. 94-17 | reverse complement strand
CTGTCCAAGCAGGACCCCGACGGCTGGGGCAAGTCACCGGGTTTCGGCACCACCGTCGACTTCCCGGCGGTGCCCGGCGCGCTGGGCGAGAACGGCAATGGCGGCATGGTGACCGGCTGCGCGACCACACCGGGCTGCCTGGCGTACATCGGCATCAGCTTCCTGGATCAAGCCCAGCAAAAGGGACTGGGTGAGGCGCAGCTGGCAAATGCATCCGGCAAATACCTGCTGCCCGACGCCCGAAGCATCCAGGCCGAGGCCGCCGGCTTCGCGTCGACGACGCCGGCGAACCAGGCCATCTCACTGATCAACGGCCCGGCCGCGGACGGGTACCCGATCGTCAACTACGAGTACGCCATCGTCAACAGCAGCCAGCGCGACAGCGCCACCGCCCAGACACTGCAGGCCTTCCTGCACTGGGCGATCACCGACGGCAACGGCACCTCGTTCCTGGACAAAGTCCACTTCCAGCCGCTGCCCGCCCAGGTGGTGAAGTTATCGGACGCCCAGATCGCCAAGATCACCGGCCAGTAGCTCCCGTCGGGTCGTGATTACCAACTCCTCGACACCTAAGGGGCACCACCGCGAGACCTCCGTGCGGCGCGGGCTGGACCGGATTCGTGGCGCGAGCCGGTCGGGCCTGGCCGTACGTTGGCTGGGTGTGGTAAGCGCGGTGATTCCGCTGCTCGTGTTGCTGTTCGTGCTGACGACGCTGCTTCTCGAGGCGTTGCCGGCGATCCGGGTCAACGGGCTGCACTTCTTTACCGCCACCGACTGGAACCTTGGCAACACCTACGGCGACGCCGTCGTCAGCCACGGCGTCCGACATCCGGTCGGTGCCTATTACGGAGCCTTGCCGCTCATCGTCGGGACGCTGGCGACCTCCGCGATCGCCCTGATCATTGCGGTGCCGGTGTCGCTTGGCGCGGCGTTGGTGATCGTGGAGCGGTTGCCCAGGCGTGTCGCGTCGGTTATCGGGATGGTGCTCGAATTGCTCGCCGGCATCCCCAGTGTCATCGTCGGCCTTTGGGGCGCAATGACGTTCGGGCCGTTTGTCGCCCACCACGTCGCTCCGGTGATCGCCCGTAACGCCCCCGATGTGCCGTTGCTCAACTATTTGCGCGGCGACCCCGGTAACGGGGAGGGCATGTTGGTGTCCGGTCTGGTGCTGGCGGTGATGGTCATTCCCATCATCGCCAGCACCACCCGTGACCTGATCCGACAGGTGCCCGTACTGCCTCGTGAGGGTGCGATCGCGCTGGGATTGACCGACTGGGAGTGTGCGCGAAGAGTCACCCTGCCGTGGGTGTCCAGCGGCATCGTCGGCGCGGTGGTCCTCGGGCTCGGACGTGCATTGGGAGAGACGATGGCGGTCGCCATGGTGTCCGGAGCGGTGTTAGGTGCGATGCCCACCAACATCTACGCGACTATGACCACGATCGCCGCGACCGTGGTGTCGCAGTTGGATTCGGCGATGACCGACTTCACTGACTTCGCGGTGAAGACCCTCGCCGAGGTTTCCCTGGTGCTGATGCTGATCACGTTGCTGACGAACGTGGCGGCCCGGGCGATGGTGCGCAGGGTGTCAGGAACCGCACTACCAGTGGGACGAGGTGTCTGAGGTGAGCGTGACGCGGCGCAAGATCGTCAACACGCTGTTCTGGGCGGCCTGCACGTGCTGTTTGGCGGTGGTGGTCGTGCCGACGCTGTGGATGATGTTCGAAGTCGTCGGCCGCGCGCTGCCGGTGTTCAAATGGTCTGTGCTGGTGGACAACACACGCGGCAATGGCGGTGGCCTGCGCAACGCAGTCATCGGCACGGTTGTCGTCGGCGTCGGGGTCATGCTGGGGGGGGGCTCCGTGAGCGTGTTGACGGGGATTTATTTGTCCGAATTCGCCCGCGGCAGAACGCGATCCATCCTGCGCGCCGCCTACGAGGTTTTGTCCGGCATCCCGTCTATCGTGCTCGGCTACGTCGGCTATCTGGCGCTGGTCGTGACGTTCCACTGGGGATTCTCCCTCGCGGCGGGAGTGTTGACCCTCTCGGCCATGAGTATTCCGTACATCGCCAAGGCCACCGAGTCGGCGCTGTCGCAGGTGCCGACCTCCTACCGGGAGGGAGCCGAGGCGCTCGGGCTGCCACCGGGTTGGACCCTCCGCAAAATCGTGCTCAAATCGGCAATCCCCGGAATCGTCACCGGCCTTTTGGTAGCGCTCGCCCTAGCCGTCGGCGAGACGGCGCCGATGCTCTACACGGCGGGCTGGTCGAACTCCGCCCCGACCGGACAGCTCACCGGCTCACCCGTCGGTTACCTGACCTACCCGATCTGGACGTTCTACAACCTGCCGTCGAAGACGGCTCGCGCTCTGTCCTACGACGCAGCGTTCCTGCTGATCGTATTCGTGTTCCTGCTGATCATCCTCGGGCGGCTGATCACCTGGTTCGCCCGGCGGCACTCGGAATCGGCCTAATCATCATGGGCGGTTCCGCGCGCTCAGCCGCCCGGCAGACGGACCACCTGCACGAAGAACTCGTCGATCTGGCGGACGGCCTTCATGAACTGGTCCAGGTCAACGGGTTTGGTGACGTACGCGTTCGCGTGCAGCTTGTAGCTTTTGAGGATGTCCTCCTCCGCCGAGGAGGTGGTGAGCACCACGACCGGGATCTGCGCCAGCTCGGGGTCGGACTTGACCTTCTCCAGCAGCTGGCGGCCGTCGTACTTGGGCAGATTCAGGTCGAGCAGGATGAGGTCGGGCCGCGGCGCCTCGGCGAACCTCCCGCGCCGGTAGAGGTAGTCGAGGCCTTCCTCCCCGTCGTGGGCGACGTGCAGCCTGTTCTTGAGCTTGTTGTGCTCGAACGCCTCCCGGGTGATGAGCTCGTCGCCCGGGTCGTCCTCGACGAGCAGGATGTCGATCGCCCGGCCCTCTGGTGTCGTCATTGATGCGCTCCTTCCACAGCGATCGAGTCTGTTTCGTCGACGGGTTTGGCACCGGGCAGGGTGAACTCGAACCGGGTTCCGTCGGTGTAGGACGTGTCGATGCGAACCGTGCCGCCGTGCTGCTCGATGATCTTCTTGACCAGTGCCAGGCCCACACCGGTTCCGGCGTACACGTCGCGGCCGTGCAGCCGCTGAAAGATCACGAAGACCTTGTCGGAGAATTCCTCCGGGATGCCGATGCCGTTGTCGGCCACGCTCACCAACCATTGGCCGTCATGGGCGCCGGTGCCCGGCTCGCATTCGATGACGACGTGCGGTCGGCGATCCTTGTGCCGGAACTTGATCGCGTTGCCGATCAGGTTCTGCCACAGCATCGTCAGCAGCATCGGGTCCCCGACGAGCCGCGGCAGCGGCTGCGCGGGACGCACGATCTCCGCCTCGGTTTCCTCGATCGCGGTGGCCAGGTTCGCCAGACCGGCATCCAGCGCCGCATCGAGCTGCACCACGGCTTCGGTGGTGCCCAGCCGGCCGACCCGCGAGAAGGTGAGCAAGTCGTTGATCAGCGCCTGCATGCGCTTGGCCCCGTCGACCGCGAATCCGATGTATTCGATGCCGCGTTCGTCGAGCTGGTCGCCGTAACGCTTTTCCAGCAGCTGGCAAAAGGACGCGACCTTGCGCAGCGGCTCCTGCAGATCGTGCGATGCGACGTAGGCGAACTGCTCGAGTTCGGTGTTGGATCGCCGCAATTCGGCGGTTTGCTCGTCCAGTTGCGCCTGCGCCGACCGCGACACCTCGAGCTCGTCGACGATGCGCTTGCGCATGTTCTCCACGTCGATCGCCATGTTGCGGATGTCGCTGGGCCGCCGCGGCGGTGAGATCGTCTCCCCGAAGTTGCCCTGGGTGATACTTCGGCAGGACGCGGCCAGCGCCGCGATCGGCCGGGTGACCGCGGCGCGGCTGGCCAGGCCCAGCAGCAGCGCCGTCCCGAGCACGATCAGCACCGTGGCGCCCAGCACCCAGTCGCGCCAGCGGTTGATCTCGTTGACCTCGTGCATGGCCTCGGCTCGGGCGGCGGTCAGGTGCGTGCTCTGCGTCTCGAAAAGCTCACGCAGATGGTCGAATTTGTTCTTGCCCAGGTCAGCGGTGCGGGTGCTGATGTAGGAAGGCGTTCTAGGGGCCACGTCGGCGATCAACGGCTCGGCGTAGGTCGTCCGCCAGTCGGCTGCGGCGGCTTGGACCGCGTCCAGATCGGCGATCAGTTCCGCGCGCCCGCCCACCAGACGCCGAATCTCGTCGGCGGCTGCCTGTTCGGTGCGCTGCCCGTCGTAATACGGCGCGAGGAACTGCCGGTCGGCGGCGATGAGGTAGCCGCGCATGCCCGTCTCCTGGTCGCCCAACGCCCCCTGCAAGCGGGCCGCGGCGACGCGCGCCGGCTGGATGCTTTCGGCCGTCTGGCGCGACACCTCGTCGGTGCGATGCAGCAGCGCGGTGCCGACCAACGCCCCGACCAGCACCGTCGCGCCCATCACCCACAGCACCAGCGCCAGCCATCCCCGCACGGTGAGGTCTGTGAACCGCAGCGGGCGCGGTGCCGTCACGTGGTGGTCCGCTCGACGCGCAGGACGGCGATGTCGTCGGTCAGGCCGCCGCGCGGCTCGGCGAGCGCCTGGGCGCCGTTGATCAACGCGTCGACGAAGGCCGGGCCGGGCTTGTTCGCGTGCGCGCGGGCGAGAGCGAGCAGGCCGTCCTCGCCGAGCCGTTGCGCGCCCTGGCCCGAATAGCCCTCGAAGAGCCCGTCGGTCAGCAACAGCAGGGCGCTCCCGGCGGGCAGCTCCAGCTCTTCGGACGGCCAGTCGTCGGCGCACAGGCCCAGCGCCGGGCCGCCCGCCGGCTCGTACCACTCCACGGTTCCCGTCGTCTGCACCAGCATCGGCGGATGGCCGGCGCGCACCACGCGGACCCGCGCGCTGTCGGGCGCGATCTCGAGGGACAGCACCGTCGCGAAGATCCCCGTCTCGGTTCGCTCGGAATACAGGACCCGCTCGAGCTGGCGCATCAGGTCGACCCCGCGCACGTCGGCAAAGGTGAGCGCGCGGAACGCGATCCGCAGCGCCGCGCCCAGCGCGGCCTCGTGCGGACCGTGTCCGGCGACGTCGCCGATCAGCACGTGCACGACCCGGTCCGGCGTCTGGATGACGTCGTAGAAGTCCCCGCACAGCAACGCGTCCTCGCGGCTCGGCCGGTATCGGGCGACGATGTCCACGCCCGGGCGCTCCAGCAGCAGCGGCGAGGGCAGCAGGCCGCGTTCCAGCAGCGCGTTCTCCCGGGCCCGCAGTCGGGTCGCGTGCAGGTCGGCGGCGATCAACTCGGCGCGCTTGCGCTCGATTGCGTACAGCACCGCCCGGCGCAGCATGTCCGCCTCGACCCGGCCCTTGACCAGGTAGTCCTGGGCGCCGGCGGCCACCGCCGAAGCCCCGAAGTACTCGTCATTCAGCCCGGTCAGCACCACGATGGGCACGGTGGCATCGAGCTCGGCGACGCGGTTGAGCGCGTCGATCCCGCTGGCGTCGGGCAGGTTGAGATCCAGCAGCACGCAGTCGGGCCGGGCGGATCCCAGCTCGCGCTCGGCATGTGCCATCGACTGCGCCCACACCACCCGGGTGCCGGCGACCGCATCGTTGACCAGGTCTTCCACCAGCACCGCGTCGGCGCGGTCGTCCTCGACCAACAGCAACGACAATGACTGCCGACTCGCCGTCGGAGCGATCGGCGCGCGCGTCGGTATCAATTCCCGGCCATCTGTGGACGGAGACGGGAAGTCAGGTTCTGCACCGCAGACCCCCTTGCCGCGACAAGACGCGAGTCGGTGACTGTTTACCGACCGCCGGTGTCGACTTCACGCACCGAGTGCAGATCCTAAGGGGTGGGGCGGCGCTTTCCGCAACGACATCGCCGAAAGACGCTCAGCGCAGCAACGCCCGCGACATCACCACGCGCTGAATCTGATTGGTGCCCTCGTAGATCTGAGTGATCTTGGCGTCACGCATCATTCGCTCGACGGGGAAGTCGACCGTGTAGCCGGCCCCGCCGAACAGCTGCACCGCGTCGGTGGTGACTTCCATCGCGACGTCGGAGGCCAGGCACTTGGAGGCCGCGGAAATGAAGCCCAGGTTGGACTCGCCGCGCTCGGCGCGGGCGGCGGCGTGGTACACCATCAGCCGGGCGGCCTCGACCTTCATGGCCATGTCGGCGAGCATGAACTGCACGCCCTGGTTGTCGCTGACGGGGCGGCCGAACTGCTTGCGGTCCTTGGTGTATGCGATGGCCGCGTCCAATGCGCCCTGGGCGATGCCGACGGCCTGGGCGCCGATCGTGGGCCGGGTGTGGTCCAGCGTCGCCAGCGCGGTCTTGAATCCGGTGCCGGGGTCGCCGATGATCCGGTCGCCCGGGATGCGGCAGTTCTCGAAGTACAGCTCGGTGGTCGGCGAGCCCTTGATGCCGAGCTTTTTCTCCTTGGGCCCCACGGTGAAGCCCTCGTCGTCCTTGTGCACCATGAACGACGAGATGCCGTTGGCGCCCTTGTCCGGGTCGCTCACCGCCATGACGGTGTACCAGCTCGACTTGCCGCCGTTGGTGATCCAGCACTTGGCGCCGTTGAGGATCCAGTCGTCGCCGTCGGCCTTGGCGCGGGTCCGCATGGACGCCGCGTCGCTGCCGGCCTCGCGCTCGCTCAGCGCGTAGGACGCCATGGCGGTGCCGTCCGCGATCGACGGCAGCACCTGCTTCTTCAGCTCGTCTGAACCGCGCAGGATCAGGCCCATGGTGCCCAGCTTGTTCACGGCGGGAATCAGCGACGCCGACGTGTCGACGCGGGCGACTTCCTCGATCACGATGCACGCAGCGACCGAGTCCGCGCCCTGCCCGCCGTACTCCTCGGGCACGTGCACGGCGTTGAACCCGGAGGCGTTCAGCGCCTCGAGCGCCTCGTCGGGGAACCGCGAGTTCTCGTCCACGTCGGCGGCGTGCGGGGCGATCTCCTTCTCCGCCAGCGCGCGGATCGCGGCCCGCAACTCCTGGTGCTCCTCGGGCAGTTGGAACAGATCGAAATCGGGGTGTCCGGCCCATCCAGCCATCTCGGCCTCCTAATTACTACTCGCCGGTAACTTTACCTTGACGCTGCTGCAGCGCTTCATCCTTGGCCCGCACGCTGTCCGCCAGCCGCCCCTGGAACTCGACGATGCGCGCGCGCAGCGCCGGGTCCGACGACCCGAGGATGCGCACCGCGAGCAGGCCCGCGTTACGCGCGCCGCCGATGGAGACCGTGGCCACCGGGACCCCGGCGGGCATCTGCACGATCGACAGCAACGAGTCCAGGCCGTCCAGGCGCGCCAGCGGCACCGGCACACCGATCACCGGCAGCGGCGTCGCGGACGCGACCATGCCGGGCAGGTGCGCGGATCCCCCGGCCCCGGCGATGATCACCTCGATGCCGCGCCCGGCCGCGTCGTGCGCGTAGTCGAACATCACCCCGGGCGTGCGGTGCGCCGAGACGACCCTGACTTCGTGCGGGATGTCGAACTCGGCCAGCGCGGCGGCGGCGTCGGCCATCACCGACCAGTCGCTGTCGCTGCCCATGATCACCCCGACCCGAGGCGCGTCATGTGCCCGCTCACTCGCCGTCATTGACGCCGCTCCTCCTCATCACATGGCTCGCGCATCGTCGCGGGCGTGTGGATCCCATCCGTCCGCCCATCGCCCGTGTGACAACCAGTGTGCCGCCAACTCGGCGCGTTCCCGCAGCTTCCCCACGCTGTCGCGGTCGGAGCCGACGAAGTTGATGTGCCCGACCTTGCGACCGGGACGTTCCTGTTTGCCGTAGAGGTGGACGCGGGCGTCGGGCATCCGCGCGAACAGGTGATGCAGCCGCTCGTCGACGCTCATCCGTGGGGTTTCGGGGGCGCCCAGCACGTTGGCCATCACGGTCACCGGCGCGATGGCGTCGGTATCGCCGAGCGGATAGTCCAGCACCGCGCGCAGATGCTGCTCGAACTGACTCGTGCGCGACCCGTCCATGGTCCAGTGCCCGGAGTTGTGCGGGCGCATCGCCAGCTCGTTGACCAGCAGTTCGCCCCCGTCGGGTCCCGCGGTCTCGAAGAGCTCGACGGCCAGCACGCCGACCACGCCGAGTTCGGCGGCCAGCCGCAACGCCAGCTGCTGCGCGGCTGCGGCGCGCGGTGCGGACAGCTCCGGCGCGGGCGCGACCACCTGCACGCAGATCCCGTCCCGCTGCACCGTCTCGACCACCGGC
The DNA here is from genome assembly GCF_035617725.1 of Mycobacterium sp. 94-17. NCBI lineage: Bacteria > Bacillati > Actinomycetota > Actinomycetes > Mycobacteriales > Mycobacteriaceae > Mycobacterium > Mycobacterium sp. 94-17. The sequence continues at coordinate 29,872 of NZ_JAPIYN010000022.1, read as the reverse complement.
CACGCCGCGCCCTGGCCGAACGGTGACCGCGCCACCAGGGCGGATAGTTCGCGGCGCAGATCCACCTGCTCCTCGGCCATCACCGGCACCCCATCGGCGAGGAAGGCGGCCGCGATCTCGCGGGCGTGCGACGAGTCGCGCGCCATCCGCACGCCGCGCCCGTCGTAGCCGCCGCGGACCGCCTTCACGACCACGGGCCCGGCGATGCGCCGTGCGAAGGCGTCGAGGTCGTCGATACGCGCGATCTCGGCGTAGCGGGGCACCGGAACGCCGAGGGCCTCCAGCCGGCGGCGCATGACCAGCTTGTCCTGCGCGTGCGCCAGGGCCTGGGGCGGCGGCGCCACGTTGACACCCTCGCCGACCAGCGCCTCGAGCAGGTCGTTCGGCACGTGTTCGTGGTCGAAGGTCAGCACGTCGGCGCCCGCGGCCACCCCGCGCAGGGCGTCGAGGTCGGTGTGTGAGCCGATCACGACGTCGGGCGCGACCAGCGCGGCCGGGTCGTCCGCGGCGGTGGCCAGCACCCGCAGGGTCTGGCCCAGGGCGATCGCCGCCTGATGCGTCATCCGCGCGAGCTGACCGCCGCCGACCATCGCGACCACGGGGACGACGCGCGGCGCGGTCCGGGGGGCCGCGGGGCGCGTTTCGAGGGGGGCGGCGCCCGGCGGGCGTGTACTCGGCACGCGCATCATCGTGTCACGGCACGACAAACTCGCGCTAAAGGCGTGTTGACCGGGGCCGACGCCGAATTGTTATGTACGATTTTGCGCCGAATTTGTGTCCGTCCGTACACTGACGTGTTGTGTCCTTCGCCGAAGCCACGATCGCGCGTCTACCTAGGGTTATGCAGCCCTATTTGCAGCGCCACCACGAACTGATCAAATTCGCCATCGTCGGCGGAACCACATTCGTCATCGACTCGGCGATTTTCTACACGCTGAAGCTGACAATTCTGGAATCGAAACCGGTGACGGCAAAGGTGATCGCCGGCATTGTCGCGGTCATCGCGTCCTACGTGCTGAACCGGGAGTGGAGCTTCCGCAACCGCGGCGGGCGCGAGCGCCACCACGAGGCGCTGCTGTTCTTCGCGTTCAGCGGCGTCGGGGTTCTGCTGTCCATGGCGCCGTTGTGGTTCTCCAGCTACGTGTTGCAACTGCGCGAGCCGACGGTGTCGCTGGCGGTGGAGAACGTCGCCGACTTCATCTCCGCCTACATCATCGGCAATTTGCTCCAGATGGCGTTCCGGTTCTGGGCGTTCCGGCGCTGGGTGTTCCCCGACCAGTTCGCGCGCGACCCCGAGAAGGCGCTGGAATCCGCCCTCACCGCCGGCGGGATCGCCGAGATCTTCGAGGACGCGATGGAGGACGGCCTGCAAAACGGCAACGTCACCTTGCTGCGCGCCTGGCGCAACAGGTCCGGCGGGGCAGGCCGGCCGGGTCAACTGGGCGATTCTTCGGAACCCAGGGTGTCGAAGACTTCGTGATACAGCAGCGCGTGCACCTCGCGCAGCCGCGGAATGTCGTAGAACTCCAACGGGTCTTGTGACGCCGATTCGATGATCAGCGTCCCGGTGCGCAGCATGCGCTCGGTGATCCGGTCGCGGAATTCCACGCTGTTGATCCTGGCCAGCGGGATGTCGATGCCGGTGCGGGTCAGCACGCCGTGCCGAAACATCACCCGCCGGTTGGTCACCACGAAATGGGTGGTCAGCCAGGTCAGCAACGGCCACAGCGTCAGCCAGCCCACGATCACCAGCCAGACGCCCCAGATGACCCCGTAGATGATGTTCTTGGCCAGCTGGCTCCAGTGCGTCGAGTTGAGGTATCCGGAACCGAACGCGGCCAGCCCGGTCACCAGGATGAGCACCAACACCGGCCAGATCAGCCGCTTCCAGTGCGGGTGGCGATGCACGATGACGTGTTCGCCGGCGGCCAGGACGTTATCCGGGTAGCCCATGGCGCCGACCTTAGCCGCGCGACGCCCCGGGGTACCAGCGGCGATCGCAAGCGCGGCGAAGCCGGGCGCAGCGGGTCGCCGCCCTCGGGCTACCAGCGGCGATCGCAAGCGCGGCGAAGCCGGGCGCAGCGGGTCGCCGCCCTCGGGCTAGCAGCGGCGATCGCAAGCGCGGCGAAGCCGGGCGCAGCGGGTCGCCGCCCTCGGGCTAGCGCAAGTGCACCACGTCGCCTGCCGCGACGACGACGGTCTGCCCGCCGCCTGGCCCCGTCGCTTCCAGGCACAGCCTGCCCTGATCGTCGACGGCGCTGGCGGTCCCTTCGACCTGCTTGCCGCCGGGCAGGTGGGCGCGCACCCGGGTGCCGATGGTCAGGCTGCGCGCCCGGTAGTCGGCGGCCAGCGACCAGTCGGCCCCCCGCGCCGCGCGCCACGCCACGATTCGCCGTCCCAGCTCGGTCAGCAGGCCGGCCACCAGCCGGGTGCGGTCGGGCGCGGCGACGCCCAGGTCGAGCAGCGACGTCGCACCGGGGCCGTCGATCTCGTCGGCGGACTGAGTCACGTTGAGCCCCAAGCCGATAACGACGACGGGCTTGGCCACCTCGGCGAGGATCCCGGCCAGCTTGCCCGGTGATTCCCGCGGGCCGGCCAGCACGTCGTTGGGCCATTTGAGGCCCGCCTGCGCTCCCGTCCCGGCCAGCAGCGGCGTCACGGTGTCGACCACCGCGACCCCGGCGGCCAGCGGCAGCCAGCCCCACCCGGTGGTCGGGACGTCGACGACGCTGACGCCGACCGACATGGTGACCTGGGCGCGCGGCGTGGCCGACCAGCCGCGGCCGTGCCGCCCGCGCCCGGCGGTCTGATGCTCGGCGATCAGCACCGCACCCGCGACGTCGTCGCCCGACGCCGCGCGCTCCAGCAGGTCGGCGTTGGTGGAGCCGGTCTGCTCGACGATATCGAGCCTGCGCCAGCCCAGCCCGGTGCCGATCAACTCGGCGCGCAATGCGCTCTCGTCCAACGGCGTTCGAAGCCGATCCCGTTCCGTCACAACACCGAGCCTAGGACTCAGGGGCGACGGTCGCGCATGTCCATGACGGCCAAATGGCTGAACAGCATGCTGGTTCCGATCGGATTACCGCCGCCGGGATACGCGGTGCCGCTGGGGGCCGCCATGGTGTTGCCCGCCGCGTACAGGCCGGGAATGGGATTGCCGGACCTGTCGAGCACCCGCGCCGCGGTGTCGGTGCGCAGGCCGCCCTTGGTGCCCAGGTCGGAGATGCCGAACGCGGCGGCGTGATATGGCGGCGAGTCGATGGACACCAGCGGCGACGCGCCCGCCGAGAACGCGCGGTCGAACGCCTCGTCGCCGCGGCCGAAATCCTCGTCGACGCCGGCGGCGGCGAACTCGTTGAACCGGGCCACGGTTGCCGCCAGCCGGCCGGCCGGGACACCGATCTCGTCGGCCAGCTCCTCCAGGGTGTCGGCGGTGTGCCACAAACCGGCCGCGACGTACTTTTCCGTCTCGACGATGGTGACGTTGGCGGCCTTGACGGGCGGCACCTCGCCTTCCTTATCGTCGTAGATCATCCAGTACGGCAACGTGATTGAGCCGTCGCGCAGTTGGGCGATGATCTCGCGGCCGGCCCGGTCGTAGGCGCGGGACTCGTTGACGAACCGGTTGCCGTCCTGGTTGACGAAGATGCCGCCGGTGAACCACAGCGCGAACGCGGACCGGCCGTCGGGATGGGTCATGCCGGGTGACCACCAGGCCTGGTCGAGCAGGTCGGTGTCGGCGCCCGCGGCGACGCCGGCCTGCAGTGCCAGGCCGCGACTTCCCGGGCCGCCCATGGTGTCTCGCGACGTTCCGGGCACGCCGTAGCGCCGCCGCAGCTCCTCGTTGTTCTCGAAGCCCCCGGCGGCCAGCAGCACCCCGCGGCGCGCGCGGACGGCGCGTCGCTCGCCGGCGGTCTCGACGATCGCACCCGTGACGCGGCCTTCGGAGACGACCAGCTCGACCAGGGCCGTGTCGCGCCGCAGCGACGCCGTCGGGTACTGCCCGATGGCCTTGAGGAACCGCGCGATCAGCGCGCGGCCGCCCACGTAGTAGTCGTCGGGTGGTTCGGCGCCGAGCCGGTCGGTGTCCAACGGGCCGCGGATCGCCGCGCGCCATTCGGGGGCGGCGGCCACCCTCAATGGTTTGGCGGCGATGTGGCGCCGGCCGTCCAGGCGCGCCTTGGGTGCCTTGCCGTAGTAGTCGGGCCAGGGCAGCGGCACGAACTTCAGGTTCGGGTCGGCCTCGAGGTACTCGATCAGCGGCGCGCCGCCGCGGACGTAGGTCTCCTGCAGCTCGCGGGGCGTGCGGTCGCCGACCACCGCGTGGTAATAGGTGAGCGCGTCCTCGATGGTGTCGTCGAAGGCGGCGTCGGCGCCATTGGCGGCGGCCCGCCTCAGCACGGGATTGCACGGGAACCAGACCCCACCCCCGCCGGAGTAGGCGGTGGTGCCGCCGAATTTGTCGGTCGCCTCGACCAGCAGCACCTCGAGGCCTTCGCGTGCCGCGGTGTACGCGCCGGTGACGCCGCCGCCGCCGGACCCCGCGACCAGCACGTCATGTTCCTCAGCCCAGTCCACCACGCAGTCCCCGCAACCATGACTCGAAACCTTTTGACCATCATGGGCAACTGCGGAATAGACACCAAATCGCGCCCGGGCCCGGGCCGCACTCATCGATATCGTGGCCCGCCCCGTCCTTGGCGACTCGTAGTGGGCGCGACCGCATCGGCTTACTTAAGGGCTTGTTAAGGGCCTCCAACGAATCCGGTGGCCCGCGCCGCTAAGCTCGACTCCCATGACGAGCGTTACCGACCACTCTTCTCATACCGCAGAGCCTGCGAGCGAGCACAGCATCGACATCCACACCACCGCGGGCAAGCTCGCCGAGCTGCACAAGCGCCGCGAGGAGTCGCTGCACCCGGTGGGCGAAGAGGCCGTCGAGAAGGTGCACGCCAAGGGCAAGTTGACCGCCCGCGAGCGCATCCTCGCGCTGCTCGACGAGGACTCGTTCGTGGAGCTCGACGCGCTGGCCCGGCACCGCAGCAAGAACTTCGGCCTGGAGAGCAACCGGCCGCTGGGCGACGGCGTGATCACCGGTTACGGCACCGTCGACGGCCGCGACGTGTGCATCTTCAGCCAGGACGCCACGGTGTTCGGCGGCAGCCTCGGCGAGGTGTACGGCGAGAAGATCGTCAAGGTCCAGGAGCTGGCGATCAAGACCGGCCGCCCGCTGATCGGGATCAATGACGGCGCCGGTGCGCGGATCCAGGAGGGCGTCGTCTCGCTGGGCCTGTACAGCAAGATCTTCCGCAACAACATCCTGGCCTCGGGCGTCATCCCGCAGATCTCGCTGATCATGGGCGCGGCCGCGGGCGGGCACGTGTACTCCCCGGCCCTGACCGACTTCGTGGTGATGGTCGACCAGACCAGCCAGATGTTCATCACCGGGCCCGACGTCATCAAGACCGTCACCGGTGAGGACGTCACCATGGAGGAGCTGGGCGGCGCGCACACCCACATGGCCAAGTCGGGCACGCTGCACTACGTCGCCTCCGGCGAGCAGGACGCCTTCGAGTGGGTGCGCGACCTGCTCGGCTACCTGCCGCCCAACAACGCCACCGACCCGCCGCGCTATGCCGAGCCGCATCCGCCGGGGGCCATCGAGGACCACCTGACTGACGAGGACCTCGAGCTGGACACGCTCATCCCCGACTCGCCCAACCAGCCCTACGACATGCACGAGGTGATCACCCGCATCCTCGACGACGACGAGTTCCTGGAAATCCAGGGCGGCTACGCGCAGAACATCGTCGTCGGGTTCGGTCGCGTCGAGGGCAGGCCGGTCGGGATCGTGGCCAATCAGCCCACCCAGTTCGCCGGCTGCCTGGACATCAACGCCTCGGAGAAGGCGGCGCGGTTCGTGCGGACCTGCGACTGCTTCAACATCCCGATCATCATGCTGGTGGACGTCCCGGGCTTCCTGCCGGGCACGGGCCAGGAATACAACGGCATCATCCGCCGCGGCGCCAAGCTGCTGTTCGCCTACGGCGAGGCCACGGTCCCGAAGATCACCGTCATCACCCGCAAGGCATACGGCGGCGCCTACTGCGTGATGGGCTCCAAGGACATGGGCTGCGACGTCAACCTGGCGTGGCCGTCGGCGCAGATCGCGGTGATGGGCGCGTCCGGCGCGGTCGGCTTCGTCTACCGCCAGAAGCTCAAAGAAGCCGCCGCGAACGGCGAGGACGTCGACGCGCTACGGCTGAACTTGCAGCAGGAGTACGAGGACACCCTGGTCAACCCGTACGTCGCCGCCGAGCGGGGCTACGTCGACGCGGTGATCCCGCCGTCGCACACCCGGGGTTACATCGGCACGGCGCTGCGGCTGCTGGAGCGCAAGATCTCCCACCTGCCCCCCAAGAAGCACGGGAACATACCGCTGTGAGCCGAACGAGCGGAACGAACGCAGTGACCGACGGGACTGAGGCGAACAATTGGGCACTGTGAGCGACGAAGACCACCCGCACGAGCCGCACATCCAGATCGTCAAGGGCGAGCCGACCGCCGACGAGGTGGCCGCGCTGGTCGCGGTCCTGGGCTGCGCCGGCGCTGCGCCGGAGCCCGAACAGCCCGAGAGCACCCGCTGGGGCCTCCCGGTCGACCGGCTGCGTTTCCCGATGTCCAACTATCAGCGGCTCACCTTCCAGCAGATGACCCACATGAGGCATTGACCCGCCTGGTGCTGGCGTCGGCCTCGGCAGGCCGGCTCGAGGTGCTGCGCCGCGCCGGGATCGACCCGCTGGTGGTGGTCTCCGGCGTCGACGAGGATGCCGTCACCGCCGCGCTGGGCGCTGACGCGTCGCCGGGCGACGTGGTATGCGCCCTGGCCCGGGCCAAGGCCGAGCGGGTGGCGGGCGAGCTGGATGGCGGCGTCGCGGCCGATTGCGTTGTCGTCGGCTGCGATTCGATGCTGTTCCTCGGCGGCCGGCTGTACGGGAAACCCGGATCGGCCGATGCCGCTGCCGATCAGTGGCGGCGGATGGGTGGCCGCTCCGGCGACCTGCACACCGGGCACTGCCTGCTGCGGCTGACCGACGGCACCATCACCCACCGCCAAGTCGAATCACGCTGTACCACAGTGCATTTCGCCAGCCCAACCGACGCGGACCTGCGGGCCTACGTCGCGCACGGCGAACCGTGGCAGGTGGCGGGCGGCTTCACCCTGGACGGCCTGGGCGGCTGGTTCGTCGACGGCATCGACGGCGACCCGTCGAACGTGATCGGTGTCAGCCTGCCGCTGCTGCGGACGCTGCTGGGGCGGGCCGGGCTGTCGGTGTCGGCGCTGTGGGCCGCAAACTAGTTGTACTGACCTGAGAGGTTAGGTACACGGCTGGCGGGTGGTTGGGCGCCGACGTGCGACTGACCGCGGCGGTGCCCACGGCCACACCCGCGGCACCGACGGTAGGCTCGGCAGCGTGGCATTACCCCCCGATCCGAACCCATCTCTGGCGGCCTACGCCCACCCCGAACGACTGGTGACCGCCGACTGGCTGTCCGCGAACATGGGCGCCCCCGGCCTGGCGATCGTCGAATCCGACGAGGACGTGCTGCTCTACGACGTCGGTCACATCCCCGGCGCGGTCAAGATCGACTGGCACACCGACCTCAACGACCCGCGCGTGCGCGACTACATCAACGGCGAACAATTCGCCGCGCTGATGGACCGCAAGGGCATCGCGCGCGACGACACCGTGGTGATCTACGGCGACAAGAGCAACTGGTGGGCCGCCTACGCGCTGTGGGTGTTCACCCTGTTCGGGCACCCCGACGTGCGGCTGCTCAACGGTGGCCGTGACCTGTGGCTGGCCGAACGCCGGGAAACCACGCTGGACGTGCCCACCGGGACGTCCAGCGGCTACCCCGTCGTCACCCGCAACGATGAGCCCATCCGCGCCTTCAAGGACGACGTGCTGGGCATTCTGGGTAGGCAGCCGCTGATCGACGTCCGCTCGCCGGACGAGTACACCGGCAAGCGCACGCACATGCCGGAGTACCCCGAGGAGGGCGTGCTGCGCGGCGGCCATATCCCCACCGCCCGGTCGATTCCGTGGGCCAAAGCGGCCGACGAGAACGGTCGGTTCCGCAGCCGCGAGGAACTCGAGGAGCTCTACGGCTTCCTGCAACCCGACGACCAGACGGTCGTGTACTGCCGCATCGGCGAGCGGTCCAGCCACACCTGGTTCGTGCTGACGCACCTGCTGGGCAAGCCCGGGGTGCGTAACTACGACGGGTCGTGGACCGAGTGGGGCAACACCGTGCGCACGCCGATCGTGGCGGGTGAAGAGCCGGGCGCCGTCGAAGTCTGATGGCGCCGCGATGAGCATGCCCGCGCCGCTGGCCGAAGTGGTGTCAGACTTCGCTGAGGTCGAGGGCCAGGACAAGCTGGCGCTGCTGCTCGAGTTCGCCAACGAGCTTCCGGCGCTGCCGGCCGACCTGGGACAGGCGGCCATGGAGCCGGTGCCCGAATGCCAGACCCCGCTGTTCCTGCACGTCGACGCCAGCGACCCCGAGCGGGTGCGGCTGCACTTCAGCGCGCCCGCCGAGTCGCCTACCACGCGGGGGTTCGCGGCGATTCTGGCCGCCGGCCTGGACCGGCAACCGGCAGCCGACATCCTGGCGGTGCCCGAGGATTTCTACGCCGACCTCGGGCTGGCCGCCCTGATCAGTCCGCTGCGGCTGCGCGGCTTGTCGGCGATGCTCGCCCGCATCAAGCGCAGACTGCGCGAGAGTGCCTGAAAATCCCCAAAAATCCGGACCGCCTCGTCGGGCCGAACGGCGCGGCGCTTAGACTTCCCGAGAACTCGTTGTAAGAAATTCTCTTAGAGAAGCCCGCAGAAATTCGTCTGTGGACAGCCAAACAGGAGGCGCAGTGGCTACTCACGCCAGCTCGAGGATCTCCAAGGTGCTCGTCGCCAACCGCGGCGAGATCGCCGTCCGGGTGATCCGCGCGGCCCGCGACGCGGGCCTGTCCAGCGTGGCGGTGTACGCCGAGCCCGACGCCGACGCGCCGCACGTGCGCCTGGCCGACGAGGCCTTCGCGCTGGGCGGTCAGACGTCGGCGGAGTCTTACCTGGACTTCGCGAAAATCCTTGACGCGGCAGCAAAGTCGGGCGCCAACGCCATCCACCCCGGCTACGGCTTCCTGTCGGAGAACGCCGACTTCGCCCAGGCGGTGCTGGACGCCGGACTGATCTGGATCGGGCCCAGCCCGCAGTCCATCCGCGACCTCGGTGACAAGGTCACCGCCCGCCACATCGCCGCACGCGCGCAGGCACCGCTGGTGCCCGGCACGCCCGACCCGGTGAAGGACGCCGACGAGGTGGTGGCGTTCGCCAAGGAGTACGGCGTGCCGATCGCCATCAAGGCCGCCTTCGGCGGTGGCGGCCGCGGCATGAAGGTGGCCCGCACGATCGAGGAGATCCCCGAACTGTTCGAGTCGGCGACCCGTGAGGCCGTCGCCGCGTTCGGCCGCGGGGAGTGCTTCGTGGAGCGCTACCTGGACAAGCCCCGCCACGTCGAGGCACAGGTGATCGCCGACACGCACGGCAACGTCGTCGTCGCCGGCACCCGGGACTGCTCGCTGCAGCGCCGCTTCCAGAAGCTGGTGGAAGAGGCGCCGGCGCCGTTCCTGACCGACGCGCAGCGCAAGGAGATCCACGAGTCGGCCAAGCGGATCTGCAAGGAGGCGCACTACTACGGCGCCGGGACGGTCGAATACCTGGTCGGCCAGGACGGGCTGATCTCGTTCCTGGAGGTCAACACCCGCCTACAGGTCGAGCACCCGGTGACCGAGGAGACGGCTGGCATCGACCTGGTGCTGCAGCAGTTCAAGATCGCCAACGGCGAGAAGCTGGACATCAGCGAGGACCCCACGCCCCGCGGGCATGCCATCGAATTCCGGATCAACGGCGAGGACGCCGGCCGCGGCTTCCTGCCCGCGCCCGGCCCCGTCACCCGCTACGACATCCCCACCGGGCCCGGTGTCCGGCTGGACTCCGGCGTCGAGGCCGGTTCGGTGATCGGCGGACAGTTCGACTCGATGCTGTCCAAGCTGATCGTGTACGGCGCCACCCGCGAGGAGGCGCTGGCCCGCTCCCGCCGGGCCCTGGACGAATTCCACGTCGAAGGCCTGGCGACCGTCATCCCGTTCCACCGCGCCGTAGTGAGTGATCCGGCGTTCATCGGTGACGGGGACGGCTTCTCGGTGCACACCCGCTGGATCGAGACCGAGTGGGACAACACCGTCGAACCGTTCACCGGCGGTGAGCCGCTGGACGACGAGGACGCCCGGCCGCGCCAGAAGGTGGTCGTGGAGGTCGGCGGGCGCCGGCTCGAGGTGTCGCTGCCGGGCGACCTGGCGCTGTCCAACGGGGGCGCCGCCGACCCGGCCGGCGTCATCCGCAAGAAGCCCAAGGCGCGCAAGCGTGGGGCGCACGCCGGTGCGGCCGCCTCCGGCGACGCGGTCACCGCGCCGATGCAGGGCACCGTCGTCAAGGTCGCCGTCGAGGAAGGCCAGGAGGTTGCCGCGGGCGACCTGGTGGTGGTGCTCGAGGCGATGAAGATGGAGAACCCGGTGACCGCGCACAAGGACGGCGTCATCACCGGGCTTGCGGTCGAGGCCGGCGCCGCCATCACTCAGGGCACGGTGCTCGCCGAGATCAAGTAAATCCGCGGCTGGGAGTTTTCTCAGGCAACGTTTTCGCAGACGGCGTTGTCGGCCCTGCGCGTCGCGGGTAGGGTTTTGGACAAGGTTGAGTTCACAGCCGCCGAAAGAAGTCAGCCCTGTGGGGGTAGGCGGAATTCACCCTTTCTCCGAACCTTTTTCACACCGCTGACGTGTTCACCGCAGGAACCTTCCGCACTTGGACGGAGTCAGCGATGTCTGTGGCTCACTCGTGGCAACAAAGCCGCACAGCACAATTCACCGCCCGCCGGGGCCCGACGGGCACCCTGATCACGGTCGACGGCGAGCTCGACGCGGCCAACGCGGATCAGCTGGTCGCCTACGTGCAGCAGAGCACCCCCCGCTCCCGGCGGGTGATCCTCGACTTGCGTGGTCTGAACTTCATTGGCACGGCCGGGTTTTCGGCCCTGCACCGGATCAACGTGGCATGCTCGGCCGTCCAGGTGTCGTGGGCCATGGCGCCGAGCCCGGTGGTCGACAGGCTGCTGCGGGTCTGCGACCCGGACGGGACCCTGCCGGTGACCACGCCGCGGGCCGAACCGCTGCTGGAACTGCTGCGGGTGGAAGAAGCGCCCCGGCCGCTACTGCAGCTGGTCACGCAGCCGCGCTAGCGACTTCGCCAGCAACCGCGACACGTGCATTTGGGAGATGCCGACCCGCTCGGCGATCTGCGTCTGCGTCATCGACTCGAAGAATCGCAGCACCAGCACCGTCCGTTCCCGCTCGGGCAGCGCCTCGAGCAGCGGACGTAGCGACTCCTGGTCCTCGATCCGGTCCAGGCCGGTATCGACGTCGCCCAGGGTGTCCGCGATCGCGCGGGCTTCCTCCTCCTCGCTGCCCCCGCCGCTGTCGATGGACAAGGTGTTGTAGGAGCTTCCCGCCACCAGGCCCTCGACCACCTCTTCGCGGTCCATCTCGAGCTCGGCGGCGAGTTCGGTCGCGGTGGGCGCCCGGCCCAGCCGCTGCGACAGGTCGGCGGTGGCGGTGCCCAGCCGCAGGTGCAGCTCCTTGAGCCGCCGCGGGACCTTGACCGACCAGCTGTTGTCGCGGAAGTGGCGGCGGACCTCGCCCATGATGGTCGGCACCGCGAAGGAGACGAAGTCCGAGCCGGCGTCGACGTCGAAGCGGACCACCGCGTTGACCAGCCCGACGCGCGCCACCTGAACCAGGTCGTCACGCGGCTCGCCGCGGCCCTCGAAGCGGCGCGCGATGTGATCGGCGAGCGGCAGGCAGCGCTCGACGATCTTGTCCCGTTGACGCTGAAATTCCATGGAGTCGGGCGCGGACTTGGCCAGCTCACGGAACATCTCCGGGACATCGGCGTACTCGTTCGGCCGTGAGACCGAACCACCGGCAGCTCGCGCTGTCACCTGCTGGAGGCCGCCCTTCGCGCCGTCAGTGCGATGCCGAAAACACTGCCGGTGTCATTGGGTTCGCGACCGTCATGGAAGGTCTGGACGTCGTCGGCCAGCGACGTCAGCACATGCCAGCTGAAGCTGCCGGGCGCCACCACGTCATGGGTGTCGCATGCCGCGGAAGCCTCCACCACCAGCTGGTCATCCTGCGGGTCGACCACTACGACCAACGTCGCGTCGGGAGTGGCCGAACGAATCAACCGGGTGCACACTTCGTCGACCGCGAGCCGCAGGTCGGCCACCGCATCGAAATCCAGGTCCTCGAAGGTGCCGATGGCACCGACCAGGGTGCGCAGCATGGCGAGGTTCTCGAGCCGCGCCGCCAGGTGCAGTTCCACGGCGCGATGGCCGCGCGGACGCCTATGCGATCCCGCGTCATTCATATGGTCTCCCGGCAATGTTTGACTGACACTACTACTGCTCCGCAGTCCGCCGTGGACCTCGCGTTCGAGCCGGTCAGTCACAATCGCCGCCGGGTATTGGGCCTGCGGTCGCGGTGGTCATCACACTAGGCATGTACATAGGGGGTCAGCTCTATCGGCGAATACGTGATTTCGTCTCCCATGGTGCACACCTGATACCCACAACTTCGCAGCCGTAATCTCGCGATTCGGGCTTCATGCGAAAAATCACACGACACGCGTCGGGGCAGGTCACCCACACAAAAGCGGTGATCGAGGCCGCGCGGCCGGTTAGTTGACGACCGGCCCTAACTGGCCGGCCATTGGCGGCGCACCTCCGGATGTTCGGTGTACCAGCGGTCGGCGATCCGGCGAATCCGGCGGTGCTCCACCGCCAGCCAGACCAGCCCCAGCACGGCGGCGATGGCGGCGACGATCCCCGCCGTCACGCCCGCGTGGTGATGTCCGCTGGCGAACGCCGCCAGGCTGCCGCAGTTCCCGATCACGCCCGCGACGACCAAGAAGTACCCGGGCCAGTGCAAGACGTCGATCAGCGACTCGCCGGCGAGCGGCCGCGTTGTCCTCAGATGGTCGACGGGGTCGTGATAGGTGTCTCCCATAGCTGCTCCTCACCGCATCATCAACGTTAGATCGCGGGAGAGCAAAGCTAAAGGGCCAGGACCGGGCCGGCGATCGGAGCGACACCCATGGCGACCATGAGCGCCATGGCGGTCAGCAGGAACCAGCCCGCCCCGTGCCATCCCCACCAGGTACCCCGGACCTTCCACACCAGATAGGTGCGCACGAACGCCCAGACCCCGGCGCCGAGCGCGATCAGTGGACCGCCGAACGCCAACAGGGTGCGCTGCGGAGCGCCACACGCCACGGTGTCCACGCCGACTCCCGGGCAGGTGCTGACCCACACCGCGGCGATCAGCACGAAGCCCACGGCGGCGAGCGTGGACACGACGGTGAACCGGACGGCGGCGTGCACCTCGCCGTCCCGCTGTCCCAGGCGGTCACCACCCCCGGATCGTGCGTCCGCCTTCTGCATCGTCGTCACCTCCCGTTTGGGACCCTGTGCCGAGCTCGTCGCTTGGTTATCGCCCGCTGCGCCGGTTTAGTTACCGGCCCGGCGGAACTCCGCCGGCCCAGCGGACCCCCCGCACGAGTGGTCACATACCCCCCGGCAAACCGTGATAAACGGGATCGCACGAGGTCAAGCCCCTACCGCAGGGCGCGCAGGGCGGCCCCGACGGCGCCCAGCGCGGCGTCGATTTCGGCGCGCGAGACGGTCAGCGCCGGGCGGAACCGGACCCCGTCGTGACCCGAGGGCAGCACGATCACCGCGCGGTGCCAAAGCAGGCGGATCAGCTCGTCGCGGTCGGCCGTGGTCGGCAGGCTGAACGCGCACATCAGGCCGCGTCCCCGTGGGTCGAGCACCAGACCGGGGAAGTCGCCGGCCAGCTCGTCGAGACGTCCACGCAGGTAGGCCCCTTGTTCGGCGGCCCGGCCGAACACGTCGTCGGCCTCGATGACCTCCAGGATGCGGCGGGCGCGCACCATGTCGGCCAGGTTGCCGCCCCACGTCGAGTTCACCCGCGAGGACACCGCGAACACGTTGTCGGTGACCTCGTCGACCCGGCGCCCAGCCATGACGCCGCACACCTGGGTCTTCTTTCCGAACGCCACCACGTCGGGTTGCACGCCCAATTGCTGGTAAGCCCAGGGCGTTCCGGTGAGGCCGCAGCCGGTCTGTACCTCGTCGTAGATCAGCAAAGCGTCGTGCTCGTCGCACAGCTCGCGCATGGCCGCGAAGAATTCCGGCCGGAAGTGTCGGTCGCCGCCCTCGCCCTGGATCGGTTCGGCCACGAAGCAGGCGATGTCATGCAGCCGGGACTCGAAGGCCGCGCGGGCCTGACGCAGCGACTCGGCCTCCAGCGCCGCCATCGCCGCCCCGTCCAGGCCGGGGCGGAGGAACGGGGCGTCGATGCGGGGCCAGTCGAACTTGGGGAACCGGGCCACCGTGACGGGCTTGGTATTGGTCAGCGACAGCGTGTATCCGCTGCGGCCGTGGAACGCGCCGCGCAGATGCAGAACCTGGGTGCCCAGCGCGGGATCGATGCCGCGGGCCTCGTTGAACCGGCTCTTCCAGTCGAACGCCACCTTGAGCGCGTTCTCCACCGCGAGCGCGCCGCCATCGACGAAGAACAGGTGCGGCAGGGCCGGGTCGCCCAGCACCCGGGCGAAGGTCTGCACGAAGCGGGCCATCGCCACCGTGTAGACGTCGGAGTTGCTGGGCTTGTTCAGCGCGGCCTGCATCAGCTCGGCGCGAAAGTCCTCGTCGCTTGTCAGCGCGGGGTGGTTCATGCCCAGGGCCGACGACGCGAAGAAGGTGAACATGTCCAGGTAGCGGCGGCCGTCCCGGGCGTCGTACAGGTAGGAGCCCGCCGAGCGGGCGAGGTCGAGCACGAAATCGAAACCGTCGACCAGGATGCTGTGCGCCAGCACCTCGTGGACCTGGCCGGGCTCGGTGCGCCGGTCGGCACGGGCGAAGCGTTCCAGCGTGGCCGCCATGCGGCCCATGCTAGCCGATATTTACGGAATTATCTGATATATGCCGTATATTTTATGGTATTCGTTGCCTATCAGCGTAAAAAGTGTTCAATATGATGGTGCTTCGCGTCCTGACGTTCGCCGTTGTCCTGATCCGCTGCAGCAGGTCTTCCAGCGCGCGGGCGGACTGGACGCGCACCAGCAGGACGTAGCTTTCCTCACCGGCCACCGAGTGACACGATTCGATCTCCTCGATGTGCTCGAGGCGGGCCGGCGCATCATCGGGTTGAGAGGGGTCCAGGGGAGTGATGGCCACGAACGCCGACAGCAGGTGCCCGACCGCTTCCGGGTCGACGCGCGCCGAGTATCCGGCGATCACGCCGCGCGCCTCGAGCCTGCGCACCCGCGACTGCACCGCCGAGACCGACAACCGCGCGCTGGCGGCCAACTCCGCCAGCGTCGCGCGGCCGTCGGCGACCAGCTCGCGCACCAGGATGCGGTCGACCTCGTCGAGCGTCTCACCCATGGCCGGAGACTATCGCAGGAACGGGCCGCCGTGACCCGGACGAAATGGCTGCCGACCTGGCAGCTGCGGGCGCGGTTCGCCGCGGGCCTCTCGGCGATGTATGCGGCCGAGGTGCCCGCGTACGCCAAGCTGGTCGCGGTCAGCGAGCAGGTCAACGCCGACTACGCGGCGCGCCACGGCGATGCCGAACGGTTCGGTTCGCTGCGGCGGGTCACCGCGGAGCGCCACGGCGCCATCCGGGTGGGCAACCCGGCCGAACTGGCCGCCGTCGCCGACCTTTTCGCCGCGTTCGGCATGCTGCCCGTGGGCTACTACGACCTGCGTTGCGCGGCCGCACCCACCGGCCAGCCGATCCCGGTGGTGTCGACGGCCTTTCGGCCCATCGACTCGAACGAGTTGGCGCTCAACCCGTTTCGCGTGTTCACCTCGATGCTGGCCACCCGTGACCCGCGCTACTTCGACCGCGATCTGCGCCGCCGCGTCGACGCCTTCCTGGCGCGGCGGCAGCTCTTCGACCCGGCCCTGTCGGCGCAAGCGCGGATCATCGCTGCCGAGGGCGGCTGCGAAGCCGAGACGGCTCGGGCGTTCGTCGCGGCGGCGGTGGCGGCGTTCGCGTTGTCGCGCGAGCCGATCCAGCGGTCGTGGTACGACGAGTTGGCGCGGGTCTCCGCGGTGGCCGCCGACATCGCGGGCGTCGGATCCACCCACCTTAACCACCTGACCCCGCGCGTGCTCGACATCGACGACCTGTACCGGCGGATGACCGCGCGGGGCATCACGATGATCGACGCCATCCAGGGCCCGCCCCGCACCGACGGGTCCGCGGTCCTGTTGCGCCAGACCTCTTTTCGCGCTCTTGCCGAACCCCGGCGCTTCCGCGGCCGCGACGGCCGCATCACCGGGGGGACGCTGCGGGTGCGCTTCGGCGAGGTCGAGGCCCGCGGCGTGGCGCTGACCCCGAAGGGCCGGCAATGCTACGACGCCGCGATGGCGGCCGCCGATCCCGCCGCGGTGTGGGCGGACTACTTCCCGCGCACCGACGCGGAGCTGGCCGCCGCGGGACTGGCCTACTACCGCGGCGGCGACCCGTCCGCGCCGGTGGTCTACGAGGACTTCCTGCCCGCGTCGGCCGCGGGTATCTTCCGGTCGAACCTGGACGCCCCTGCCGGCGTCGAAATGCGTTCCTCCGTGGACGATTCCGGTTACGACGCGCAGTGGCTGGCCGGCTCCATCGACCGCGAGATCTACGACCCCTACCCGCTGTACGAAGCGCTTTCCCAGGAGGCACCCCGATGAGCATGTCCACCGCCGATGACAGAGCAAAGCGATGCGGAGGAACGGCGCATGTCCACCGCCGATGACTTGCGCGCCAGGGCGCGCGACGCCCTGCGGGCGATGGGGGCCGACGTCGCTCTCGGCGAGCCGGGCGCCCACGGGATGGCGGCCGGCACACCCATCACCGGCGACGTGCTGTTCACCGTCGCACCCACCACGGCCGAGCAGGCCGAGCGGGTGATCGCCGAAGCCGCTCAGGCGTTTTCGGTCTGGCGTGCCACGCCGGCCCCGGTTCGCGGCACGCTGGTGGCGCGCCTCGGCGAGCTGCTGACCGCACACAAGCACGAGCTGGCCACCCTGGTGACCTGCGAGGTCGGCAAGATCACCACCGAGGCCGCCGGCGAGGTGCAGGAGATGATCGACATCTGCCAATTCGCCGTCGGCCTGTCGCGGCAGCTCTACGGCCGCACCATCGCGTCGGAGCGGCCCGGCCACCGCCTGCTGGAGGCCTGGCACCCGCTCGGTGTCGTCGGGGTGATCACGGCGTTCAACTTCCCGGTCGCGGTGTGGGCCTGGAACGCCGCGCTGGCCCTGGTGTGCGGGGACCCGGTGGTGTGGAAGCCCTCGGAGCTGACGCCGCTGACGGCGCTGGCCACCCAGGCTCTGATCGCCCGGGCCGCAGCCGATGTCGGCGCCCCGCCCGCGGTGAGTTCCCTGCTGCTCGGCGACCGTGACCTCGGCGCGCGGCTGGTGGACGACCCCCGCATCGCGCTGGTGTCCGCGACGGGCTCGGTCCGGATGGGCCGCGCTGTCGGTCCCCGCGTCGCCGCCCGGTTCGGCCGCGTGCTGCTGGAACTGGGCGGCAACAACGCCGCCGTCGTGACGCCGTCCGCCGACCTGGACCTCGCGGTGCGGGCGGTGGTCTTCGCCGCGGCCGGCACCGCCGGTCAACGGTGCACCAGCCTGCGCCGGCTGATCGTGCACCGCTCGGTGGCTGACGAGGTCGTCGCGCGCGTCGCGGCCGCCTTCCGGCAACTGCCCGTGGGGGACCCGTCCACACCGGGCACGCTCGTGGGGCCATTGATCCACGAGACCGCGTACCGCGACATGGTGGGTGCGCTGGACCAGGCCCGCGCCGACGGCGGCGTGGTCGTCGGCGGCGAGCGAATTCACCACGCGGACCCGGAACGCTCGAGCTCCTACTACGTCGCGCCCGCGCTGGTGCGGATGCCCGCGCAAACCGCCATCGTCGCGACCGAAACGTTCGCGCCCATCCTCTACGTGCTGACCTATGACGAGCTGGACGAGGCGATCGCCCTGAACAACGCGGTGCCGCAAGGTCTTTCGTCCGCCATCTTCACGACCGATCTGCGCGAGTCGGAGCGCTTCCTTGCCGAATCCGACTGCGGAATCACCAATGTCAACATCGGCACGTCGGGGGCGGAGATCGGCGGCGCGTTCGGCGGCGAGAAGGAAACGGGTGGCGGGCGCGAATCCGGCACGGACTCCTGGAAGGCCTACATGCGCCAAAGTACCAATACCGTCAATTATTCCGATCGCTTGCCGCTGGCCCAGGGTGTGAGGTTCGTATGAATCCGGTGTGTACGGCGGTCTCACGTTCGATAGGTACTATCTGACACATGCCAACAGCTCGCAGGCGCCTGTCCCCCGAGGATCGCCGTGCGGAGCTGCTCGCCCTGGGGGCGGAGGTCTTCGGAAAGCGACCCTACGACGAGGTCCGCATCGATGAGATCGCGGAACGCGCCGGGGTGTCGCGGGCCTTGATGTACCACTACTTCCCCGACAAGCGGGCATTCTTCGCCGCGGTGGTCAAAGACGAGGCCGACCGTCTGTACGAGCACACCAACATGGACGCCGTCACCGGCCTGACCATGTACGAGGAGATCCGCGTCGGTGTGCTGGCGTACATGGGCTATCACCAGCAGAACCCCGAGGCCGCATGGGCGGCGTACGTCGGCCTGGGCCGCTCGGACCCGGTTCTGCTGGGCGTCGAGGACGATGCCAAGAACCGGCAGATGGAACACATCATGTCCCGGATCAACCGATTGCTCGACGAGGTGTCCGGCGCCGGCATGGAACCCGCCGTGGAGCGGCACCTGCGGGTGATCGTGCACGGCTGGCTGGCAATGACATTCGAGATCTGCCGGCAACGGATCATCGACCCCTCCACCGACGCCGACAAGCTCGCCGACGCCTGCGCGCACGCGCTGCTGGACGTGATCGCCCGGGTGCCCGAGATTCCGGACGAGCTCGGCGCGGCGATGTCCACCTCGCGATTCTGAGTCGCGACTCTGAGCGCCCCGGCATCGTGTCGGTGTCGGTTGGCACCATGGACGGGTGAGCACTCGCGCTGATCCCGGGCCCGCCGACCCGCTGGGTCGGTTCAGCGCGATCACCCGCGAGTGGTTCACCAGCACCTTCGACGCGCCGACCACAGCGCAGGCGCAGGCCTGGAACGCCATCGCCGACGGCCACAACACCCTGGTGATCGCACCCACCGGTTCGGGCAAGACGCTGGCGGCGTTCCTGTGGGCGCTGGACAGTCTCGCCGCTCTCGCGCAGCGCCCGCCCGGCACCCGCGTGCTCTACGTTTCCCCGCTCAAGGCGCTGGCCGTCGACGTGGAGCGCAACCTGCGCACTCCCCTGGCCGGGCTCACCCGCATCGCCGAACGCCACCGGCTGCCGGCCCCCGACATCAGCGTCGGGGTCCGCTCCGGCGACACCCCGCCCGCCGCCCGTCGCCAATTGATCAGCCGGCCGCCCGACGTGCTGATCACCACGCCCGAGTCGCTGTTCCTGATGCTCACCTCGGCCGCCCGCGAGACGCTGGCCGGGGTGCAGACGGTGATCGTCGACGAGATCCACGCCATCGCCGCGGGCAAGCGCGGCGCGCATCTGGCCGTTTCGCTCGAGCGCCTCGACGCGCTGCGGGAGGACAAGCCGGCCCAGCGCATCGGGTTGTCGGCGACGGTGCGTCCGCCCGAGGAACTCGCGCGGTTTTTGTCCGGCGCGGTCCCGACGACCATCGTGGCCCCGCCGTCCGCCAAGACGGTCGAGCTGACCGTGCAGGTACCGGTGCCCGACATGGCCAACCTGGAGAACAACACCATCTGGCCGGACGTGGAGAACCGCCTGGTCGACCTGATCGAGTCGCACGGGTCCACCATCGTGTTTGCCAACTCGCGGCGGCTGGCCGAACGACTCACCGCCCGCCTCAACGAGATTCACGCCGAGCGCAGCGGCGTCGAACTGTCCGCGACGTCGGCGGGCCCCAATCCGAAGGTGGCCGGCGGCGCGCCCGCGCACATCATGGGCAGCGGCCAGACCTACGGCGCCGAGCCGATACTGGCGCGCGCCCACCACGGTTCGGTGAGCAAGGAGCAGCGCGCGCTGGTCGAGGAGGACCTCAAACGCGGCACGCTCAAGGCGGTGGTGGCCACGTCCAGCCTGGAGCTGGGCATCGACATGGGCGCCGTCGACCTGGTGATCCAGGTGGAGGCGCCGCCGTCGGTGGCCAGCGGCCTGCAACGCATCGGGCGGGCCGGTCACCAGGTCGGCGAGGTCTCGCGGGGTGTGCTGTTCCCCAAGCACCGGACCGACCTGATCGGCTGCGCGGTCAGCGTGCAGCGCATGCTCACCGGCCAGATCGAAACCATGCGGGTGCCGGCCAATCCACTCGACATCCTCGCGCAGCAGACCGTGGCGGCGGCCGCGCTGGAACCGTTGGACGCCGACCGCTGGTTCGACACGATCCGGCGGGCCGCGCCGTTCGCGACGCTGCCGCGCAGCGTCTACGAGGCCACCCTGGACCTGCTGAGCGGCAAGTACCCGTCCACCGAATTCGCCGAGCTGCGGCCAAGATTGGTATACGACCGCGATGCCGGCACGTTGACCGCACGCCCCGGCGCTCAGCGGCTGGCGGTCACGTCCGGCGGCGCCATCCCCGATCGGGGGCTGTTCACCGTCTACCTCGCCTCCGAGGCCGAAAAACCTTCGCGGGTAGGCGAACTCGAGGAGGAAATGGTCTACGAGTCGCGTCCCGGTGACGTGATCTCGCTCGGCGCCACCAGCTGGCGCATCACCGAAATCACCCACGACCGGGTGCTGGTGATTCCCGCGCCCGGCCAGCCGGCCCGGCTGCCGTTCTGGCGCGGCGACGGCGTGGGCCGCCCGGCAGAGCTGGGCGCCGCGCTGGGCGCGTTCACCGGCGAGCTGGCCGCGCTGAAGCGAGAGGAGTTCGAAACACGCTGCGCCGGAATGGGTTTCGACGCCTACGCCACCGAAAATCTGCTGCGCCTGCTCGACGAGCAGCGGACGGCCGCCGGGGTGGTGCCCACCGACACCACCCTGCTGGTCGAGCGGTTCCGCGACGAGCTGGGCGACTGGCGGGTGATCCTGCATTCGCCGTACGGCCTGCCGGTGAACGGCCCGCTGGCGCTGGCGGTGGGCCGGCGGCTGCGCGAGCGCTACGGCATCGACGAGAAACCCACCGCCTCCGACGACGGCATCGTGGTGCGACTGCCGGACATGTTGTCCGACACCGGACCCGAAAACCCGCCCGGCGCCGACCTTTTCGTCTTCGACGCCGAGGAGGTCGACCCGATCGTCACCGCCGAGGTGGGCGGCTCGGCGCTGTTCGCGTCGCGGTTTCGCGAGTGCGCGGCCCGCGCCCTGCTGTTGCCGCGCCGGCACCCCGGCCGCCGCTCGCCGCTGTGGCAGCAGCGCCAGCGCGCCGCCCAGTTGCTCGAGGTGGCCCGCAAATACCCCGACTTTCCGGTGGTGCTCGAGACCATCCGCGAATGCCTGCAGGACGTTTACGACGTCCCGGCCCTGACCCTGCTGATGACAGGCATCGCGCAGCGCCGGGTGCGGGTGCTCGAGGTCGAGACGCAGCGGCCGTCGCCGTTCGCGGCGTCGCTGCTGTTCGGCTACGTCGGCGCCTTCATGTACGAAGGCGACAGCCCGCTGGCCGAGCGCCGGGCCGCCGCGCTCTCGCTGGACAGCACGCTGCTGGCCGAGCTGCTGGGCCGGGTGGAGCTGCGCGACCTGCTCGACCCCGAGATCATCGCCGCCACCGGCCGCCAGCTGCAGCACCTCTCGACCGACCGGGCCGCCCGCGACGCCGAGGGCGTCGCGGACCTGTTGCGGCTGCTCGGCCCGCTGACCGAGGAGGAGGTGGCCGAGCGCACTGACGTCGCCGACGGAAAAAGCGTTGCCGGCTGGCTGGAAGGGCTGCGCGCGGCGCGCCGCGCGCTGACGGTGTCGTTCGCCGGCCGCAGCTGGTGGGCGGCCATCGAGGACATCGGCCGGCTGCGCGACGGCATCGGCATCGCGGTGCCGCTCGGCGTGCCCGCCGCCTTCACCGAGGAGGTCGACGACCCGCTGGGCGAACTGCTGGGCCGCTACGCGCGCACCCACACCCCGTTCACCACAGCGGAGGCCGCCGCCCGATTCGGGCTGGGGCCGCGGGTGACCGCCGACATCCTGGGCCGGCTGGCCGGTGACGGCCGGCTGGTGCGTGGCGACTTCGTCGCCGCCACTGAAATTCCAGCGGCGCCCGGGGCGGGAGCTGAGCAGTGGTGCGACGCCGACGTGCTGCGCATCCTGCGGCGACGGTCGCTGGCCGCGCTGCGGGCCCAGGTCGAGCCGGTCAGCACCGCCGCCTACGGCCGGTTCCTGCCGGCCTGGCACCGCATCGCCGAATCGTCGCGCTCCGCGGGCCATTCCGGGCTGGACGGCCTGATGTCGGTGATCGACCAGCTGGCCGGCGTGCGGATGCCGGCCTCGGCGATCGAGCCGCTGGTGCTGGCCCCGCGGGTCCGCGACTACTCCCCCGCGCTGCTCGACGAGCTGCTCGCCACCGGCGAGGCCACCTGGTCGGGGGCCGGCTCGATTTCGAGCGGCGACGGCTGGATCGCGTTGCACCCCGGCGAATCCGCGCCCCTGACGCTGCCCGGGCCGCCCGACATCGAATTGGCCGACGCCCACCGCGCCATCCTGGACACGCTGGCACCGGGCGGCGCCTACTTCTTCCGCCAGCTCACGCCGAGCGGATTTTCCGAGTCCGAGCTCAAAGCCGCTCTGTGGGAACTGATCTGGGCCGGCTGGATCACCGGCGACACGTTCGCCCCGGTGCGCGCCCTGCTCGGAGGCACCCGAACCCGCAGGCGCTCCCCGCCGGCGCACCGGTCGCATCGCCCACCGCGGCTGAGCCGGTACAGCATCGCGCACCCGCAGTCCCGGCCCGCCGACCCGACGGTGGCCGGCCGGTGGTCGATCCTGCCGGCCCCGGAGCCGGATTCCACCGTGCGAGCCCACTACCACGCGGAGCTTCTGCTAAGCCGCCACGGCGTGCTCACCCGCGGCGCGGTGACCGCCGAGGGCGTGCCGGGCGGGTTCGCCACCCTGTACAAGGTGCTGAGTACCTTCGAGGACGCCGGCCGGTGCCAGCGCGGCTACTTCATCGAGTCGCTCGGCGGGGCGCAGTTTGCGGTGGCGTCGACCGTCGACCGGCTGCGCTCCTATTCCGACGGGGTCGATCCGCAACGGCCCGAGTACCGGGCGGTCGCGCTGGCCGCCACCGATCCGGCCAATCCGTACGGCGCCGCGCTGCCCTGGCCCGCCTCCCGGGGCGAGGGCCAGGCCACCGCCGGGCCGGGGGCGCGTCCCGGCCGTAAGGCCGGGGCGCTGGTGGTGCTGGTCGACGGCGAGCTGGCCTGGTTCCTGGAGCGGGGCGGGCGGTCGCTGCTCACCTTCACCGACGACCCCGCCGCCCAGCACGCCGCCGCGACGGCGCTGGGGAACCTGGTCTCGTCGCGGCGCGTCGCGTCGATCCTGATCGAGCGCATCGACGGGGCGCCGGCCCTGCAGCCCCGCGCGGACGGGACGGGATCCGTCGACGCGCTGGGCGACGCCGGTTTCGCCCGCACCCCGCGCGGAATGCGGCTGCGCTGAGATGCCCGAGGGAGACACCGTCTGGCACACCGCCGCGGTGCTGCGCGAGCACCTGGTGGGCGGCACCCTGACCCGCTGCGACATCCGGGTGCCGCGGTTCGCCACCGTCGACCTCAGCGGGCAAACGGTCGACGAGGTGACCAGCCGCGGCAAGCACTTGTTCATCCGGGTGGGGGCGGCCAGCATCCACTCGCATCTGAAAATGGATGGCAGCTGGCGAGTCGGCAACCGCTCGCTGCGGGTCGACCACCGCGCTCGCATCATCCTCGAGACCGAAAGCGCCCGCGCCGTCGGCGTCGACCTGGGCGTGCTGGAGCTACTGGAGCGCGAGCACGACGGCGACGCGGTCGCGTACCTGGGACCCGACCTGTTGGGCGAGGACTGGGATCCCGCGCTGGCCGCCGCCAACCTGGCGGCCGACCCGGACCGGCCGATCGCCGCGGCACTGTTGGACCAGCGCCTGCTGGCCGGCGTCGGCAACGTCTACAGCAATGAACTGTGTTTCCTTTTCGGGCATCTGCCCACCGCGCCGGTACGCGACCTCGCCGACCCGCATCGGCTGGTTTCGCGCGCGCGGGACATGTTGTGGCTCAACCGCTTCCGCTGGAACCGATGCACTACCGGCGACACCCGGACCGGACGGCAACTGTGGGTCTACGGGCGATCCGGGCAGCCGTGCCGCCGCTGCGGCATCCCCGTCAACTTCGACGACTCCGGAGAGCGGGTGACGTACTGGTGCCCGTCCTGCCAGCGCTGAACCGGCCGTGCGGCTACGCGCGGGCGTGCGCCAGGAAGAACTGCGCGATGACCTCGGACCCGTCGAGCGCACGGGTGGTGGGTCCGATGACGGCCGCAGGCAGATACTGCTTGCCGCCCGGCCAGGTGTGCCCGCCGCGATCGACCTTGTACAACACCACCTCGGTGTTCGCCGCGCATCCCGTGGACTCGTAGCGGCGCACCACGGTGCCGTCGCGCGCGTCGGGCAGTACGTCGGTCGCCGGTTCGCCCCGGCAGCCATCGGCCAGGCGCCACTTGCTCACCATGCTCTCCACGGAGATGGCGTGGCTGACCCCGCCGCGTCCGCGCACCGCCCCACCCTTGAAGGGCACCAGCGGATCGGCGGTCCCGTGCACTTCCAGTACCGACACCGGCCGCGACGGTGCGCAGGCCACCCCCGCGCCCAGGGTGCCGGCCACCGGGGCGGCCGCGGCGAAGACGTCGGCGCGGTCGCACGCCAGCCTGTTGCTCATGAAGCCCCCGTTGGACATTCCGGTGACGAACACGTGCCCGGCGGCGATGCCGTAGTCGTCTTGCAGCTTGTTCACCAGCCCCACTAGGAAGGACACGTCATTGATGTGGCGGCGATCGGCGGGCGAGGCGCCCCGCCCGTCGGCCCAGCTCTTGTCGTACCCGTCTGGGTAGACCACCAACAAATTGTGGGCGTCGGCAACGGTGTTGAAACCCGTCAGCCCGCGCTGCGCGATTCCGCTGCCGCCGCCGCCGTGCAAACTGAGCACCAACCCGACGGGGTCGCCCGCAGGCACGTGCAAGAGGTAGGTTCGGTCCATGCCGCCGGATCGAAAAGTGCCGGCCATGTCTCGAGCGCCGGCCGCCGACACGGGCCGCACACCACAGCCGACCACGCATATCGCGACCAGAGCGAGCCACAGCCACCGCGCGTTTGCCATGTCGTCAGATCACCAGCGGCGCGCCGGCGATGGCTCGCCGGTAACGCGCATCCGACGGCGGAGCAAACACTTGGACGGAGCCCACCGGTTTGTCCGCGATGCGGCATCGGGTGACGCCGCGAGATGCGAGCATGAGAACTAGCCCCGCCTTCCGCAAGCACTTCTGTTCCACGGGAGTATCAGAAATGACGACCACCCAGATACGCAAGCCCAACAGGCCGCTGGCGCTCCTGGCGATCGGCATGGCGCCGGTGGCCGCGCTGCTCGACCTGCTGGTGGGCTCCGTGAGCGCCCACGCCACGTCTGCCGATGACGTGTTTCTGGCCGCGCTAAAAGCCAAGGGCATCAACTACGGGTCGTCCGACGCCGCGGTCAACTCCGGGCACACCGTCTGTCACGAACTCGATATGGGCCAGTCCGCGCAACAGGTCGCCAACAACGTGCTGTCCAGCAGCACCCTGGACAGTTATCACGCCGGCTATTTCGTCGGGGCCAGCATCAAGGCGTACTGCCCGAAGTACGCGGATGCGGCGGCATCGTCTGGATCCTGAGTCGCGCGGGCAGCGCTATCCCGCCGACGGCGGCCTGTTCATCACGGTGCCGGGCAACTCCGCGCCGTATTCGATGTCGTCGTAGTCGCGACCCTTACGCCGTCGACCGTCGGCCCCGCCACGCGTCGGGCGCATCGGGACCATCGGGAGCATCGGTGTCTGCCCGACCCCCGGGGGGAGCGCGGAAACCGCCGACACCAGTTGCACCGGCGCCGAAGACCCCAGCATTCCGACCGTCGCGGGTGGCATGGTCAGGTTGCCGAGCGAAATGCCGATGCCGAGCGTCGCGCGGGGCGCCAACGCCGTCCCGGCGGCGCTGATCAGTTGCGTCTCCGATGACAGCGCGGCCGCGTCTTCGCTCAGGCCGCCGAAGATGTCGGTGGCCACTCCGCCCTGCAGGGCCGAGGCGGTGTTGAGCTGCGCGAGATAACTGAGCAGGTTGATCGGGAATCCGCCCGCGATGAACTGGTCGCCCCAAGTGCTCCAATACCCGAACCAACCGCCGCTGGGGTCGCCGTCGCTCCCGAAAATGCCGGCTATGCCGGAACCGGCCTGGCTCGTCACCGCGTTGGGGGCGGCCTGGCCCGAATTGGCGGCAGCGATCTGGGCCCCGGCGTTGCCCGACGTGGTCGCGGGCACCATGGCGGCCTGTCTAGTCGGCGCCGACGGATCGGAAACCGGAGGCGGCGAAGAGAATTGGGGCTGCTTGACCGTGGTCGCCGAGGTCGCGGCGTAGCGGACCACCGCCGCCGAGTTATTCACCCACATGGCGTTGTACTCGGCTTCGGTCTCGGCGATAGCCGGATAGTTGATCCCGAGGAAGTTCGTGGCCAGCAACACCGCCAGGCGGGCCCGGTTGGCCGCGACCAGCGACGGATGCACCACCGTCCAGTGCGTCAGTTCGAACGCCCCGGTCATGGTCTCCACCGACGTGGCGACCTCCTGGCACTGCTGCGCGGTAACCCGCAGCCAGGTGAGGTAGGGCTCGAAGGCCTGGGTCATCGCCTGCGACGACGGGCCGTGGTAGGTGGTGGACAGCCAGGACAACTCCGCGCTGTAGCCGTCGGCGGCCTGCTCAAGTTCGGCGCTCAGCTCCTGCCACATGCCGGCCGCCGCAATCCATGACCAAGCACCCGGTCCGGAGTGGATCAGCGCCGAAGTAACCTCCGGCGGCAGTATCCAGAAATCCATGACCTTTTCCTTGGGGAAGAACGCGGGTGACGCGAACGCGGTGCGTCGGCCCGTCCGGCGATTTGCGGGTGAGTAGGGGCGGGACATTGCGGCGTCCCACTGCTGGTCGTCCCTGATCTGTACGGTGGCGCGGTTCGGCGCCCGCGGTCGTGGGGCACCGTCGTCGACCTCATCCCGCCGATGGGTTTCGCGGCATCACTTTGCCCTTGACCTCCCGGCCGACGGCGGCGTCCTCGTACTTCTGCTGTTTTCGCTTGCGCCAGCCGGTCCCCGCCGAGGCCGTCGTCGGCGGCACCATCATCGGCATCATCGGGAACCCCGACTCCGCGGCCGGCAGCGGCGACGCCGCCGACGCGAGCTGCACCCCGGTCTGCGTGCCCGGCAACAGGCCCACCACGGCGGGAGGCGCGGTCAGTTTGCCCAGCGAAACCCCGACGCCCATCGCCCCCGACGGGGCCATTCCCGCGCCGATGCCCTTGACTGCGTTGGACAGGCTGGCCGTTGCCGCTCCGAGGCCCTCCGACAGTCCGGTGCCGATGTCGCCGCCCACGCTCTGCAGCGCGCTGGCCGAGGAGTTCTGCGCCAGATAGCTGAGGAAGTTGATCGGGAAACCGGACGAGATGAACTGGTTGCCCCAGGTGCTGAAGTAGCCGAACCACCCGCCGTTGGGGTCGCCGTCGCTGCCGAAGATGCCGGCGCCGGAGAGGTCCGAAGCCAGCGAGTTCGTCGTGTTGCCGGCGGCCAGAGCCTGGGCCTGGGTCACGGCCGCCGCCTGCTTGGTCGTTCCGCTGGGATCGGTGGTGGTCAGCGGCGAGTTGAATTGCGTCAGCTGCGTGGTCGCCTGGGACGACGAAGCCTGGTAGCGGCTCATTGCCGCCGAGTTGTTCGCCCACATGGTCTGGTATTCGTTTTCGGTCTCGGCGATGGCCGCCGTGTTGGTGCCGAACCGGTTGGTGGCCAGCAGCTGCGCCAGGCGCGTCCGGTTGGCGGTGACCACCGTGGGATGGACCACCGTGGACCGGACGGTGGTGAATGCCGACGCGGCGGTCTCGGCCGAGTTGGCCATCTGCGCGGATTGCTGCGCGGTCTCGCGCAACCAGAGCAGGTACGGCTGGACGGACTGCAGCATGGCCATCGACGACGGCCCGTCCCAGGAGTCGATGAGCGACGACAGCGTCGAGGCGTAGGTGGAGACCGAATTCTCCAGCTCGACGGCAAGGCGCTGCCAGGCGCCGGCCGCCTCGATGAGCGAACCCGCGCCCGGCCCGGTGTGGACGAGCGTCGAGGTGACCTCGGGGGGTGCAAAAAGATCCATCACATCTCACAATGCCTACGCTGAGAACGTCTCAGCAAATTTTCGCTGACCAGGCCGCGAAGAGCTGCGTAACTCTGCACGTCGAAGCCCATCACCTGCGGTCGGGACCTCCCTTTTCGACCGATTCGTGCTAAGACACCCTATACCCAATGCTGAGAGCGATTTGACATCTGCAGGCCAGGGTCACTCACGCGACCCGGGCCGTCGCGTTTGGCACCCTGGCAGAGGCCCGTCGCGTCGTCACCAAATGGCCGGCCTGCTTTGCCCCGGCCCTCAACAGCCCCTTGAACTGCATAAACGTCTGCTCACATTCTTGCCCGGAATTAGACTTCCGCAATGTTCTCAGAGACGCGCTACGCGATGAACGGTGACCTGCGGGTCGCCTACAGGGCGTCGTGTGCGGGTGAGCGCGACATCGTGGTGGTTCCGAACTGGTTCACGAACTGTGAAGTCTTTCCCGAGCTGCCGTCGACTCGGGGGTGGTTCGAGGCGATGACTTCGCTCGGGCGGCTCATCGTCTTCGACCAGCCCGGCACCGGTGCATCGGATCCGGTCGAGCCGGGAGCGCTGCCAACCTTGGAGCAATGGGCCGACAGCATCACCGCGGTGCTCGACGCTCTCGGGATCTCCGAAGCGGCCCTGGTCACCTATGCCGGCGCGACTTCGACGGCGACGCTGTTCGCGGCCACACATCCGTCGCGCACAACCGCGCTCGTCTTGGTCGAGAGCACCGCAAACGCGGCAGACCGCACGAATTCGATGCAGGAACTCGGCGAAGCGGCCCCGGCCCTGTGGGGAACCGGCGAATTGGAACACATGCTCAATCCGGACATGCCGTGGAATGAGGAAATTCGGGCTTGGTGGGCGCTGCACGAGCGCCTTGCGGCGAGCCCGCGGACGTTTGGACTCATGTTGCCGCTGATCTCCGAGGCGAGCGCGCGGGCAATTCTTCCCACCGTCCGCGTGCCTACCTTGGTCGTCCATTACAGCGACGATCCGCTCCTTCCGCCGGAGAAAGGCAAGGAAGTCGCCGATCTCATAGAGGGCGCGAGATTCGTTCAGATTCCGGGCCGCAACTTTTATCACGTCGTCGAGCCGTGGCGGGAGTCGTTTCAGGAGATCGCTGAGTTCCTCACTGGTCACCAGGCTCACGTGCCGGACGATCGGGTGCTGGCCACGGTGTTGTTCACCGACATCGTGGATTCGACGCGCCGGGCGGCGGAGATGGGTGATCG
>NZ_JAPIYN010000021.1:0-107269 GCF_035617725.1 Mycobacterium sp. 94-17 | reverse complement strand
GCGAGTTCCGATGTGGCGGTGGGCTTCCCGATCGCGGGCCGGCGCGACCCCGCGCTCGACGACCTGGTGGGGTTCTTCGTCAACACCCTGGTGCTGCGGGTCGATGTGGCTGGCGACCCCAGCTTCGCCGAGCTGTTGGGACGGGTGCGCGCGCGCAGCCTGGAGGCCTTCGAACATCAGGATGTGCCGTTCGAGGTGCTGGTGGAAAAGGTCAACCCGGCGCGCAGCCTGACCCATCACCCGCTGGTGCAGGTGATGCTGGCCTGGCAGAACTTCGCCGGACACGACGGCGACACCGGCGACGGGCCGGCCCTGGGTGACGTGCGGGTGACGTCGATACCGCTGGACACCCAGGTCGCCCGCATGGACCTGGTGTTCTCGCTGGCCGAGCGCTTCGGGGCGGACGGCGAGGCCGGCGGCATCGGCGGGCGGGTGGAGTTCCGCACCGACGTGTTCGACGCGGCCACCATCGAGGCCCTGATCGACCGGTTGCAGCGGGTGCTGGCGGCGATGACCGCCGACCCCACCCGCGCATTGTCGACGGTGGATCTGCTCGACCGGCGGGAGCACGCCCGCCTTGACGCCCTGGCAAACCGCGAGGTGCTGACCGCGCCCGCGACGACGTCCGCGTCGCTTCCGGAATTGTTCGCCGGGCAGGTCGCGCGCACGCCCGACGCGATGGCGCTGCGTTGCGACGGCCGCTCGTGGACCTATCGCGAACTCGACCGGGCCGCCGACGGGCTGGCCCACCGGCTGGCCGGCCTCGGCGTGCGCCGCGGCGAGCGGGTGGCGCTGCTGTTGCCCCGTTCGGCCGAGGCGATCGTGGCGATCCTCGCGGTGCTCAAGTCCGGCGCCGCGTACCTGCCGATCGATCCGAACCTGCCCGCGGAGCGCATCGGCTTCATGCTGGCCGACGGCGCGCCGACGGCAGCGATCAGCGCCGCCGGTCTCGCCGACCGGCTCGACGGGCACGACGTGGCGGTCATCGACGTCGACGATTCCCCCGTCGCCGCCGGGAACGCCGCCGCGCTGCCCGCGCTGAGCGGCGACGACATCGCCTACCTGATCTACACCTCGGGCACCACCGGTGTCCCCAAAGGCGTTGCGGTCACTCATCGCAACGTCGCCCAGCTGCTGGCGTCCGGGGAGTCCGGGCTGCCGCGCGCGGGGGTGTGGTCGCAGTGGCATTCGCTGGCCTTCGACGTCTCCGTGTGGGAGATCTTCGGCGCGCTGCTGCACGGCGGCCGGCTGGTGGTGGTGCCCGACTCGGTGGTGCGCTCGCCGGAGGACTTCCACGCGCTGCTGGTCGCCGAGGAGGTCAGCGTGCTCAGCCAGACCCCGTCGGCCGCCGACGTGCTGTCATCCGAGGGCCTGGAGGCGGTCACGCTGGTGGTGGCCGGTGAGGCCTGCCCGGCCGAGCTGGTGGACCGCTGGGCGCCGGGACGGACGATGATCAACGCCTACGGGCCCACCGAGGCGACGGTGTACGCCGCCGTCAGCGCGCCGCTGCAGGCCGGAGGGGCGGATGTGGTGCCGATCGGTGCCCCGGTGCCCGGGGCGGCGTCGTTCGTACTCGACGAATCCCTGCGACCGGTGCCGCACGGCGTGGTCGGCGAGCTGTACGTGGCCGGCCGCGGGGTGGCGATCGGCTACTGGCGCCGCGCCGGGCTGACCGCGTCGCGGTTCGCCGCCTGCCCGTTCGGAGCGCCAGGCACGCGCATGTACCGGACCGGCGACCTGGTGCGCTGGGACGCCGACGGACAACTGCGGTACCTCGGCCGCGCCGACGAACAGGTCAAGATCCGCGGCTACCGCATCGAGCTCGGCGAGGTGCGCTCGGCCCTGAACGCGCTCGACGGCGTAGACCAGGGCGTGGTCGTCGCCCGCGAAGATCGGCCCGGGGACAAACGCCTGGTCGGCTACGCCACCGGGGGAGTGGACCCGGCAGAGATCCGCGCCCGGCTGGCCGAGCGCCTCCCCGCCTACATGGTCCCGGCGATCGTGGCGGTCGAGGCGCTGCCGTTGACCGCCAACGGCAAGCTCGACGTACGCGCCCTGCCGGCGCCCGAATACGTCGACGTCGACCGTTACCGCGCGCCGGAAACCCCGGCCGAACAAACGCTGGCCGGCATCTACGCCCAGATCCTGGGCGTCGAGCGGGTCGGCGCCGACGACTCCTTCTTCGACCTGGGCGGCGACAGCATCTCGTCGATGCAGGTGGTGACCCGGGCCCGGGCCGCGGGCCTGGCGCTGCGGACCCGTGACGTCTTCACCGAGCAGACCGTGGCCCGGCTGGCCCGGGTGGCCGAGGTGGCCGACGGCGGCAACGGCGTAGTCGACGACGGCGTCGGCGAAGTCTCCGCCACACCGATCATTCGCTGGCTGCACAGCGTGGAGGGCCCGGTCGGTCAGTTCAACCAGACGATGGTGGTCCAGGCCCCGGCCGGGGTCACCGAGGCCGACGTGGTCACTGTGCTGCAGGCCGTGCTGGACCACCACGCCATGCTGCGGCTGAGCGTCGACGACACCGCGGCCGAGGGCGAGTGGTCGCTTCAGGTGCCCGCGCCCGGGGCGGTGGACGCCGCCCAACGGGTGCATTCGGTGGACGTGCTGTCCGACGCCGCGGTCCTCGAGGCGCGGTCGCGACTCGACCCGGCCGCCGGGGTCATGCTCAGCGGGCTGTGGGTGGCCTCCACCGGCCAGCTGGTGTTGATCATCCACCACCTGGCCGTCGACGGCGTGTCCTGGCGGGTGCTGCTGGAGGACCTCAACATCGCCTGGGGCCAGCATCACCACGGGCAGCCGGTGGCCCTGCCCGCGGGCGGGACGTCGTTCGCCCGGTGGGCCGCGTTGCTGGCCGGGCACGCGCACGCACCGGCGGTCGTCGAGCAGGCCGACGCCTGGCGGCGGGTCGCGGCCATCCGGCCCACGCTCCCGCCGGTCCGCCCGGGGGTGGACACCTACCGGACCGCCGAGACGTTGTCGGCGACGCTGGACACCGAGACCACCCGCATGCTGCTCGGTGAGGTGCCGGCGGCCTTCCACGCCGGGGTCAACGACATCTTGCTGGTCGGGTTCGCCCTGGCGTGGGCCGAATTCCTGGGCGTCGTCGGCGGGCCGATCGGCATCGACGTCGAAGGCCACGGCCGCCACGAGGAATTGGCCGCCGGGGTGGACCTGTCCCGCACGGTGGGCTGGTTCACCACCAAATACCCGGTGGCGCTGAACGTCGGCGGGCTGTCCTGGGTGCACGTCGTTGCGGGCGCACCGATCCTGGGCGCCTTGATCAAGGACGCCAAGGAACAACTGCGCGCACTGCCGGACCCGTTGACCTATGGGCTGCTGCGCTACCTGAACACCGAGGTCGACCTGGACGGCGCCGACCCGACGATCGGGTTCAACTATCTGGGCCGGTTGGGAGGCGCGGCGGCCGAGCTCTCCGACCAGCTGTGGCGGATCAGCCCGGACGGCTCGTCGGCCACCGCCGTCAGCACGGCGGTGCCCATGCCGCTGATGCACACCGTGGGCCTCAACGCCGCCACAATGGACACAGCGGACGGCCCGCGCCTGCACGCCGGCTGGACGTGGGCGCCCTCGGCGCTGGACCGCGAGCAGGTCCGCAGGTTGAGCCGGCTGTGGTTCGAGGCGCTGGCCGGCATCTGCGCACACGTGCGTCGCGGTGGCGGTGGATTGACCCCGTCGGACATCCTTCCGGCCCGCTTGGTCCAGCAGCAGATCGACCAGCTGGAGCGCCACCAGCCGGTCGCCGACGTGCTGCCATTGACCCCGCTGCAACAGGGCCTGCTCTTCCACGCCGACACCGCCGGCGCCGGCGGCGGCCAACCGCAGGACCACCTCTACGTCGTGCAGCTGGACCTGACCCTGACCGGCCCGCTGGATGCCAACCGGCTGCGCGAGGCGATGCACACCGTGGTCGGCCGCCACCCGCACCTGGTAGCCCGGTTCTGCGACCAGTTCGGGGAGCCGGTCCAGGTCATCCCGGCGCATCCGGCGATCGGGTGGCGCACGCTGGAGCTCGAGGCCAACGGCACCGAACCCGGGGACCGCCTTCGGGCGCTGTGCGCCGACGAGCGCGCCGCGGTCTGCCACCTGGGCGACCGGCCGCCCGTGCGGGCGGCGCTGGTGCGCACGGGTTCGGACCGGCACCGGCTGGTGCTCACCATCCATCACATCGTGCTCGACGGCTGGTCGGTGCCGATCCTGCTGAGCGAGACGTTCGCCTGCTACACCGGGCAGCGGCTGCCCACCGCCGCGCCCTACCGGAGGTTCGTGACCTGGCTGGCCGACCGCGACCTCGACGCGGCCCGCTCGGCGTGGGGCGAGCTGCTGGCCGGCTTCGACACCCCGACGCTGGTCGGGCCGGCCCAACAGCGGGAGCCGGGCGCCCGAGGCGTCCGATCGTTCGCGCTGTCCGCCGAGATCACCGAGGCGCTCGGCGAGCTGGCCCGCGCCGCGCACACCACGGTCAGCACCGTGCTGCAGGCCGGGTGGGCGCAGCTGCTGGCCTGGCTGACCGGGCAGCATGACGTCGCATTCGGCACCACCGTCTCCGGTCGCCCGGCCGACGTGGCCGGCGCCGAGTCGATGGTGGGTCTGATGATCAACACCGTCCCGGTGCGCGCGCGGATGGCCGCGGCGATGACCACCACCGAGCTGCTGGGCCTGCTGCAACGCGGCCACGCCGACACCCTCGAGCACCAGCACCTGGCGCTGAGCGAAATCCACCGGATGACCGGTCACGACACGCTCTTCGACACCCTGTTCGCCTACGAGAACTACCCGCTGGACACCTCGGCGCTGGACGTGGACCACGAACTGGCCATCACCGACGTCGATCTCTTTGAGCGCAACCACTATCCGCTGACCATGCAGGCCGCCCTGTCCGGCCGGGAGCTCGGATTGCGGGTTGAGTACGACAGCGCCGTCTTCGACGGGCACACGATCGACGCACTGAGTGAGCGGCTGAAGCGGATGCTGGTCGCGATGGCCGCGGATCCGGACCGGCCGCTCTCGGCGGTGGACCTGCTCGACGCGTCCGAGTGCGACCGGCTGGGCGAGATCGGTAACCGGGCGGTGCTGGCCCGGCGACTGCCCGCGCTGCCGTCGATTCCGGCGCTGTTCGACGCGCAGGTGTCCGAGCGCCCGGACGCGGTCGCGATCAGCTGGAGCGGTCCGTCGATGACCTACCGCGAAGTCGACGAGGCCGCCAACCGGCTCGCCCATCTGCTGGCGGTGCAGGGCGCGGGCCCGGGACAGACTGTGGCGCTGCTGTTTTCCCGTTCTGCGCAGGCGATCGTGGCGATCCTGGCGGTGCTCAAGACCGGGGCGGCCTACCTGCCGATCGACCCGGCCGCGCCGGGCGCCCGGATCCGATTCGTGCTCGAGGATGCCGCGCCGATCGCCGCGATCACCACCGCGGGTCTGCGGTCGCGGCTCGCCGGGCGCGAGGTGACCATCGTCGACATCGAGGACGCCCGGATCGAGACGCAGCCGAGCACACGGCTGCCCGCCCCCGCGGCCCACGGCATCGCCTACGTCATCTACACCTCGGGCACCACCGGTGTCCCCAAAGGCGTTGCGGTTACTCATCGCAACGTGACGCAGCTGCTGGAGTCCCTGGACGCCGGCCTGCCGCGGGCGGGCGTGTGGACGCAAAGCCACTCGTACTCCTTCGACGTCTCGGTGTGGGAGATCTTCGGCGCGCTGCTGCGCGGCGGACGGCTGGTCCTGGTGCCCGAGTCGGTGGCCCGCTCCCCGCAGGACTTCCACGCCCTGCTGGTCGACCAAGAGGTCAGCGTGTTGACCCAGACCCCGTCGGCGGTGGCGATGCTCTCGCCGGAGGGGCTGGAGGCGGTGTCGCTGGTGATGGCCGGTGAGGCCTGCCCGCCCCAGGTGGTCCAGCGGTGGGCGCCGGGGCGGGTAATGGTCAACGCCTACGGCCCGACCGAAACCACCATGTGTGTGGCGATCAGTGCGCCATTAACGGCGGGGCCGGCGGGTTCCGGGCCGCCGCCGATCGGCTCGCCGGTGGACGGCGCGGCGCTGTTCGTGCTCGACGGCTGGTTGCGGCCGGTGCCCGCCGGCGTGGTCGGCGAGCTGTATGTGGCCGGCGACGGCGTCGCCGCCGGCTATGTCGGCCGGGCCGGGCTGACGGCGTCGCGCTTCATGGCGTGCCCGTTCGGCGGCGCGGGATCGCGCATGTATCGCACCGGCGACCTGGTGTGCTGGGGCCCCGACGGCCAGCTGCGCTACCGGGGCCGGGCCGACGACCAGGTCAAGATCCGCGGCTACCGCATCGAACTCGGCGAGGTCCGGGCCGCGCTGGCCGCTGTGGACGACGTCGACCAGGCGGTGGTGGTCGCGCGCGAGGACCGGCCGGGAGACAAGCGCCTGGTGGGTTACATCACCGGCACCGCGGACCCGGGCGCGGCGCGCACCGCGCTGGCCGAGCGGCTGCCGGTCTACATGGTTCCGGCGGCGGTGGTCGGGCTCGACGCGCTGCCGCTGACCTCCAACGGCAAACTCGACATCCGCGCCCTGCCCGCGGCGGAATACGTCGGCGGCGGTTACCGCGCCCCATCCACCGCCACCGAGGAGAGCGTGGCGGGGATCTTCGCCCGGGTGCTGGGCGTCGAGCGGGTCGGGGTCGAGGACTCGTTCTTCGACCTGGGCGGTGACAGCATCTCCGCGATGCGCCTGATCTCCGCGATCAACGCGGAACTGGCCGCCGAACTGGCAGTACGCGACCTGTTCGACGCGCCGACCGTCCGAGAACTGAGTCAGCGGCTGCCGACCGCGTCGGCCGACGCCGACGACGTGGTGCCCGTCCAGATTTTGCGGCGCGGTCGCGGCGCCCCGCTCTTCTGCATCCATCCGGCCGGCGGGGTGAGTTGGCCGTATCAGGCGCTCGGCCACCAGCTGGACTGCCCGATCTTCGGGATTCAGCAAACCGGGCGGGAGCCGAATGCCGAGCCGCGCTCGGTCAGCGAGTTGGCGCAGGACTACGCGGCCCGGATCCGAGCGGCCTATCCCGCCGGCCCCTACCACCTCCTGGGCTGGTCGTTCGGCGGGGTGATCGCTCACGAGGTCGCCATCGAGCTGCAGCGGCGCGGAGGCGTGGTCGGGCGCCTGATCCTTCTCGATGCGCAGCCCGGCATCGACGCCCGCGCGCACACCGCGCCGCCCATCGATGAGCAACTGGCGAAGCTGCTGGCCGAATCCGGAGCCGCCGATACCCCTGGGCGCCAACGGCTGTTCGATCTGCTGATGGCCAACCTGCACGACAACATCGAGCGCTATCGTGTCCACGAACCGCGGCTGTTCGAGGGTGACATTTCCGTCTTCGCCGCGGTGCGGGACCGAGGCGATCGCGGTGCGCTGCTGGCCCGTTGGTGGGCGCCCTACGCCTCGGGCGAGGTCGGCACCTACGCGGTCGACTGCACGCACGACGAGATGCTGTCCGCCGCCTCGGCGCACATGTATGGCGACCAGCTCAGGCGTCTGCTGCGCCCGGTTTCGCGGTTGGCGTCGACGACGCACGCCGGTGTCGACCGCGACGAGATCGCCGTACCCGAATGAGCTGCGCCGCAGCGGGAATGCGCGCGCGATAGAAGCGGGCCGCCGGCGGTTGAACCCGCAAAAAACGCGAGGTCATCCTGCTACCCTCCTTCAATGCAGTTCAGGAACGCTGCGATCGCCCCGGTGGCAATACTTCTCGCCGGCTGCGGCGGCGGGACACCCCAGGCAGCGCCGACGGTGACCGTCACCCGCGACGTGACGAAGGTCGTCACGGTGACGCTGCCGCCGCCCCCCTTCGTGCCCAAAGTGATCATCGAAACCGACGGAATGTATCGGGTGGGCATCGACATCGAGGCGGGCACGTACCGCTCCGGCGGCACCAGCCCGGACGGTGAATCCGATTGCTATTGGGCGAGATTGAGGAGTCTCAAGGCAACCGACATCATCACCAGCGACATCGGCACGGGTTCGCAGGTGGTGACGATCCAGCCGGGGGACAAGGCATTCCTGACGCACAGCTGCCAGACCTGGCAGAAACAGTGACCCGCCGCGGGTCCGGGAAGCCGGCCGATCTCGGCGCGCCCGCCCGCTACACGTCCAGGCGATCGAATCGATTGTGCCGGTACTGCTCGACGCAGGCCGCCCGCCGAACCTTGCCGCTGGTGGTGAGGGGAATCGAACCGGGCGGCACCAGAACCACCTCGGCGACGCTGAGCCCGTGTGAGTTGGATATCGCCGAGGTGACTTCACGTTTGACGTGACCGAGCTTGTGCATCGCGCGGGTCTTCTGCTCGATGATGGCGACGAGCTTCTCGGTGCCCTCATCGAGAACCGAGATCGCCGCGCACCGCCCCGGCGCGATGGTCTGGATCGTCGCCTCGATGTCGTCGGGCGAATGGTTGCGCCCGTAGACGATCAGCAGGTCCTTGATGCGCCCGATGATGAACAGTTCGTCGTCGAACACGAAACCCAAATCCCCGGTTCGCAACCAAGGGCCTTCGGGTGTGCCGGCCGATGCACCGACAAGCGTTGCGCCGAATGTATTTTCGGTGTTCTCGCGCTTGCGCCAATAGCCGACGGCCACGTTCTCGCCGTGCACCCAGATCTCACCGGTCGTGCCCGGCGGGCACTCGATCATGGTGTCGGGATCGACGATGCGCACCAAAGGCGACTTCGCCACGCCGTAGCTGACCAACGGTGTGCCGCTGCCGATTTCGCACCGCTCGGCGTGGCCTTCGGTCAGTTTCTCGGCCTCGAAATGAACGATCTCCGGTGGTTGGCCCGTTTCGCGGGTCAGGATGTAGACCGTCGCTTCGGCCATCCCATAGGAGGGCCGTAACATCTTGTCCTGCAGGCCGAACCCGGCGAACCGGTCGGTGAAGCGCTCCAGGCTCGCGGGCTGCACGCGTTCGCTGCCGTTGAGAAGGCACACCACGTGCCGCAGATCGTGGCCGGCCATGTCGTCGTCGGACGTTTTCCGCGCCGTCAATTCGAAAGCGAAGTTCGGTGCCGCCGACAGTGCGCGCGGGTTGCCGGACAACAGATGCAACCACCGTGCCGGGCGCTGCAGGAACGACACCGGACTGGTGACCACGGCGCGAGACCCCGCCAGCACCGGAAAGATGATTCCCAGGTACAAACCCATGTCGTGATAGAACGGCAGCCACGACACCACCGTGGTCTGCGACGGGTCGGTGCCTTCGCTGCCCCCGAAGAAGTCCCTCTTGATCTGCTCGAAATTGGCCATGATGTTTCTGTGTGAGACCATGGCGCCTGCGGGCATCCGGGTCGAGCCGGAAGTGTATTGCAGGTACGCGATCTCGGTTGAACCGTCCGCCGAACCGTCGACCCGGGTGGCGGGTTCGTCGCTCGAGTCCAGTTGCAGCAGGTCGACTTCGACGACCGACGGGGCGATCTGGTCGGGCTTGGACTCGATGTACTTGGCGATGTTGTCCGCGACGGCCGACGTCGTGAGAACGATGGTCGGCGACGTGTCACCCATCACCGAACTGACACGGTCGTCGAGGGCGCCGCCCAGTGGAACCGACAGCGGAACCGCGATCAGTCCGGCCTGCAGCGCGCCGAGAAACGCGACGACGTAGTCGAGTCCCTGCGGCGCCACTATCACGGCGCGATCCCCGGGCGACCCGCACCGCCTGAGCTCGCGTGCCAGGTTGACCGCCCGTCGATACAGCTGTGACCAGGTCAGGCTTTCGGTGACGCCGTCCCAGTCATGTTCGTAGTCAACGAATGTGAATGCAGTGTCATCGGGCTGCATGCGGGCGCGCTCAGAAAGCACCGCCGGAATGGAGAAGTCAAGCACAGGCGTCAGGTTACCTTGGCCGTCATCGCTACACCCTCGGAAAGACGAGTTACGTTCCAACATGGCCCGCCCGCCGTGTCAGCCAACGAGTTGACACGGCGTGAGCTGCGCTTTCCCCTGATCATCGGCTCGGTGCGGCCGCGGCCACGGGCTCGGCGTCGGCCGAATCCGGCACCTGACCGGCCAGGTATTCGGCCAGCGCCCCGATCGTCGGATAGTCGAACACCGCGGTGGTGGTGATGGTGAACGCGCTGCCGAACTGCCCCAGCAACCGGTTGCGGAGCTCGACGGCCATCAGCGAGTCCATCCCCAACTCGAGGAACCGGCTGGTCGCGGCCGGAAGTTGGGCGAGCCTCAGGAACCCTTGCAGCTCGTGCTGCAGGTGTTCGGTGAGGAAACTGCCACGCTGCGACACGGGTACCTCGCGCAGCTGCCGGAGCAGCTCGCTGTCCACGGCCGTGGTCACGACCGCGCTGGGCAGCACGTGGTCGAGAATGGGCGGGCGGGAAGCGCCCAAAACCTTCGCGGCACGTTGCCAATTGGCTTTGATGACCGTCGCCTGCCCGGTCCCGTGGGCGATCATCTCGCTGAGCGCGTTGAGCGCCATCGTCGGTTCCAGCGGAATCAGGCCCAGCGCAGTGAGATTCGCGCGGGCGGCCTGCGAAGCGGCCATGCCGCCGTTCGCCCAGGGACCCCAGTTGACGCTCGTCGCAGGCAGGCCTTGCGCCCTGCGTTCCGCGGCGAGCCCGTCGAGCAACGCATTGGCGGTCGCGTAGTTGGCCTGCCCTGGTGAGCCCAGCATGCTGGACAGCGAGGAGTACAGGATGAAGAAGTCGAGATCGTCGTCCTTCGTCAACCGGTGCAGGTGGTAGGCGCCGAAGGCCTTGGGCGCCAACGTCGTCCGGAAGCGGTCCGGGCTCTGTTGGGGTAGCAGCGCGTCGTCGAGCACGCCCGCCAGGTGCGCCACCCCCGCCAGCGGGGGCAGCTCGGCCCGGATCCGCTCCAGTAGACCCTTGACTTCGGACTCATCGCCCACGTCGGTCGCGAACGTGTGGATCCGGCAGCGGTAGCGCTCCGTGATGTTCGCGATCGCCTGCTGCGCGTCGGCGTCGGGCGTCCGCCGACTGGTCAGCACGATGTCCCCGGCCCCGAGCTGGGCCAGATGGGCCGCGGTGTGCAGGCCGAGTGCGCCGAGGCCACCGGTGATCAGGTAGCTCCGATCACCGCGCGCCTGTAGCGGGTTGGGCAACTGCAGCACGATCTTGCCGATATGGCGCGCCTGCTGCATGCGGCGGAACGCGGTCTTCGCCTCCGTCAGCGGGTAGATCTCGACGGGCAGCGGCGTCCATTCGCCGCTGGCCAGGCCGTCCGACACCTCGGCCAGCAGGCCGCGGATGTGCTCGGGCTCGCGCTCCATGGTGCCGTCCAGCGCAACGATCTCGTAGTCGATGTCGGGACGGGCCGCCGCCATCTGATCCGGGGTCCAGATGTCGCGCTTGGCGATCTCGGCGAAGCGGCCGTTCTGCGCCGTCGCCCGTA
The DNA here is from genome assembly GCF_035617725.1 of Mycobacterium sp. 94-17. Taxonomy (NCBI): domain Bacteria; kingdom Bacillati; phylum Actinomycetota; class Actinomycetes; order Mycobacteriales; family Mycobacteriaceae; genus Mycobacterium; species Mycobacterium sp. 94-17. The sequence goes on along the minus strand of NZ_JAPIYN010000021.1, from coordinate 95,868 downwards.
CCGTCGCGGCGATGAAGCCCTCGTTGGTCAGACTGTTGAGCACCACATCCACGCCTTCACCCCCGGTATCGGCGAGGATCTGGTCCGCGAAATCCGTAGTGCGCGAGTCGTAGACGTACTCCACGCCCATCTTGCGCAACGTCGCCCGCTTGTAAGTGCTCGCGGTGGCGAAGACGATCGCGCCGTGCTGGCGCGCCAGCTGGATCGCGGCCAGTCCGACGCCGCCGCTGGCGGCGTGGACCAGCACCCGGTCGCCGGGGCGCAGCTTCGCCCAGTCGAACGCGAGCCGGGCCGTGAGTGCCGCGGCGGGCATGCTCGCCGCGTCCACCGCGCTGAGCCCGCTCGGCACCGGCGCCAAGAACTGGGCCGGCACGTTGACCCGGCTGGCGAACGCTCCCTGCACGATGCCGTAGACGCGCTGGCCGACTTCCAATCCGGTGACGCCGGCGCCGATCTCGGTGACGATGCCGGACACGTCGCCGCCGATCAGCCCCGGATCGCCCGGGTAGAGGCCGAGCACGTTGAGCACATCGCGGAAGTTCAGGCCCGCGGCCTCCACCCGGATCTGCACGTAGCCCTCATCCGGCGGTAGCACTTCGGTCTTGGCGACATGCAGGTTGTCGATCGCGCCGCGTTCGGTCGGCGCCAGGACGTAATCGGTCCCGCGCGGTATCGCGAGGTTGCCGCTGCGTGACCACGGCAGCAACCGGGACACCAGGTACTTCCCTTGCCGCAGTGCGAGTTCCGGCTCCTGCAGTGACGTATCAGACGCTCCGAGCAGGCCGACCAACGAGTCCACGGCCTCGTCGGATCCGTCGCAGTCGACGAGCCTGCAGCGCAGGGACGGCTCCTCGGCGATGATGTTGCGTCCCAGCCCCCACAGCGCGGCCTGCACCGGATCGACCGATTCGCTGGATTCGGTGGCGACGGCCCGCTCCGTGAGGATCCACATTCCGCCGGGCAGCTTCAGCGCCTCGTTCTCCATCCGGGTGTGCACCGCACTGAGCAGGCTGCCGATCTCGGTCTCGAGCCGGGCCGCGAATTCCGCGCTCGACTCCTCGGCGCCCGGTTGTTCGGTGCTGCGCCAGACGATGCCGGCCAGCGGCGCGCCATCCTCCTGGGCCTGGGCGATGAGCTGCTTCCACGGCTCGGAATCGGCGGTGCGGTCGAACGAGATGGAACCCGGCAGGCGGGCAGCCAATTCGTCGAACCCGGCAATCAGCCAGGCGCCGTTCGCTTTTGCGACCGCCCCGGCTTCGCCGTTGGACTCCGGCGGCGACACCTCGTGCCAGCCGAGGGTGTACAGCAGCCGGGTGGCGTCCCCGCCGAGTCCCCGCAGCAACGCCTCCCGCGGAGCGCGTTTCACCGTGAACTCGTGGATTCCGCCCAGCTCGTTGCCGTCCCGATCCACGAAGTCGAGATCGAAGACCTGCGTTTCGCTGTCGAGGCCGCCGCTCTGCCACTTCGCCCGGCAGTAGAACCGCCGGGGCATCCGGTCGCGCACCACCACTCGCCCATACCGCAACGGCAAGAACAGGTCACCCTCGACGGTGGCCGATTCACCACTTTCGTCGGCCTGCGCCTCCGCGAGAACTCCGCCGGCGATTCCGGTGCACAGGTCCAGCAGCACCGGGTGGATGGGCTCGCTGCCGAGGTGTTCGCCGAGCTCGGCGCCGACGGTGATATCGCCTATCGCCTCCTCGCCACCGACCCACAGCGATTTCAGCGAGGTGGACCAGGTGGGGCCCCAGGACAGCTCGTTGTCGGAGAAGCTGTCGAACAGCTGCTGCGGGCGCCTGCGAGTCAACCGCTCGGTTGCGGCGTCGATGGACTCCGCCGCCAGGGGCGCCGCTTCTTCCTCGCCGTCGGTGACCCCCGCGCTCAGGGCGCCCTCGGCGTTCAACGACCACTCGGCCTCGCGGTCGCCGTAGGGGCGGCTGTGCACCTTGAAGGTCCAGCTGCCTTCCTCGGCCGGGTGCAGGGTGAGCTGGACCTCACGGGAGTTCTTGTCTCCCAGGATGATCGGCTCGTAGAAGTAGACGTCGCGCACCTGAGCCGGAGTTGGCACCGCGGCCAGCGCCATCGCCGCGTACGTCGCACCCGGAACCACCACGGTGCCGTAGATGACGTGATCGGACAGCCACGGCTGAGACTTGACGGACAGCCGGCTGGTGTAGAAGACGTCGCCGGAGGGGAGATCCTGCGCGAAACCCAGGATTCCGGACGCGGCGGCGCCTGCGCCGCCGGCGCGGACGCCGGAGACCTTAGGCCAGTAGCGGCGGTGCTGGAACGGATAGGTGGGCAACTCGAGCCTGCGACGTGGTTGATGATGCAGCGCAGCGAATTCGGGCCGATGCCCGGCGACGTATGCGGCGGCCAGGGCCTCGCTGATCTGAATCCGTGCATCGACACCCTTGCGCACCGATGCGATCGCACGCGGCGTGGCCGAGTACTCCGGCCAGGCCTGCGCCGCGGCGGCGGTCAGGACCGGCTGGGGGCCGATCTCCATCAACACCGTGCACCCCAGTTGCTCCACGGTGCGGACGCTCTCGGCGAACTGCACCGGCTGCCGGGAATGGCGCCGCCAATACTGCGCGTCGAGCGCCGTCGTGGCCGTGAGGACCGCACCGGTGCGGTTGCAGATCAGCGGCAGCGTCGGGACGGCGAACTCGAGTCGCCTTGCGTACGCCTCGAATTCGTCGAGCGCGGGCTCTAGCAGCTCGGAGTGGAAGGCGTGGCTGGTGTCCAGCCACGTGCAGCGGATCCCGTCGTTGCTGCACTTCGTGACGATCTGCTCCAGGTCCTCGCCGGGACCCGACAGCACCGTGTTGGGGCCGTTGTAGGCGGCGACCGAAACCCGTTGGAATTCGTCGGCGACGTCTTCGACGTGCTCGGCGTCGGCGAACACGGCCACCATGCGTCCGCCGTCCGGCAGCTCGCCGAACAGCCGGCCGCGCTCGGCCAGCAGCCGCGCCCCGTCCTCGAGGCTGAACACCCCGGCCACGCAGGCGGCCGCGTACTGGCCCACGCTGTGCCCGAGTACCACGTCGGGCTCGATGCCCCACGACTGCCACAGCCGGGCCAGGCCCATCTCGACGGCGAAGAGCGCGGGCTGAGCAAACGAGGTGTGCCGCAACGTCTTTCCGTCGTCGGTGTCGGTGTCGAACATCACCTCGAGCAGCGGACGCTTCAACATCCCGTCGACGGCTTCCGCGCATCGTGTCACGGTCTCGGCGAACACCGGCTCGGCGTCGAACAATTCGCGCGCCATCCCCGGGTACTGGCTGCCCTGACCGGTGAACAGCCAGGCCGTCTTCGGCGGGTCACCGCAAACGCCGCTCACCGCGCCCGGTCCCAGCCGGTTCTCGGCCAATCCGGCCAGCAGCTCGCGGGCGCCCTGCACCGAATCCGCGACGAGCGCGGCCCGGTGTTCGAAATGCGAGCGCCCGGCGCCGGCGGTGAAACACACGTCGGCGAAGTCGACCTCCGGGTGCGCCTCCAGCCAGGATCCGTAGCGCCGTGCCAGCGCCGCCAGCGCCTCAGGCGACCGGCCGGACAGGGGCAGCACGCTGACCGGTCCGGGTCCGGCGACCGGCTCCGGTGTCTGGACCGTGGGTTGCGGCGGGGCCTCCTCGATCACCACGTGCGCGTTGGTGCCGGAGAACCCGAAAGCGCTGACTCCGGCGCGACGCGGCCTCCCGTTGGCCTGCCAGGGCGTGGGCGTGTCCACGACCCGCACAGGCAGCGAGTCCCACGGGATGTGTGGCGAGGGATTCTCGAAGTGCAGGTGTTGTGGCAGCACCTCGTTCTGCAGGGACAACACCACCTTGATCACACCGGCGACCCCCGCGGCCGACTCGAGGTGGCCGATGTTGGTTTTGACCGAGCCGACCAGCAGCGGGCTGTTCGGGTCGCGGTCGGCGCCGTAGACCGCCGCGGCGGCCTGGACCTCGATCGGGTCACCCAGCGAGGTGCCCGTCCCGTGCGCCTCGAGGTAGTCGACGTCGCGGCCGGCCAGACCGGCACGCGCCAGCGCCGCGGAGATAACCCGTTGCTGCGCACCACCATTGGGTACCGTCAAGCCACTGGAAGCGCCGTCCTGGTTGACCCCGGTGCCCCGGATGACCGCTCGAACCCGGTCCCCGTCGCGCAAAGCGTCACTCAGTCGTTTGAGCACCAGTACCCCGCAGCCTTCGCTGCGCACGTAGCCGTCGGCGGCGGCATCGAAAGTCTTGCATCGGCCGTCGGGCGACAACATCCTGGCGCGCGACGCGGCCACCAGCGACGCCGGGCTCAGCAACACGTTGACCCCGCCGGCCAGCGCCAGATCGCAGTCACCGGAATGCAGCGCCTGGCACGCCTGATGGACGGCCACCAGCGACGAACTGCACGCGGTGTCCACCGCCATCGCCGGGCCTTCCAGCCCGAGCGCGAACGCGACCCGGCCCGCGATGACGTTCAGCGCGTTGCCGGTGATGAAGTAGGCCTCGAGGCTCTGGACCGAGTCGCCGGACAGCAGATGCGAGTACTCGTTGGCGCCCACGCCGACGAACACGCCGCTTCGGCTGCCCCGCAGCGCCGCGGGCGAATACCCGGCACGTTCCAGGGACTCCCAGGCGAGTTCGACGATCAACCGCTGCTGCGGATCCATCCACACGGCCTCGCGCGGGGAGATGCCGAAGAACTCCGGATCGAACCCGTCGATCCCGTCGAGGTATCCGCCGCAGCGGCTGTAGATCTTGCCCGGCGCCTCGGGATCCGGATCGTAATACTCGTCGACGTCGAAACGGTCGTCCGGGATCTCTCGGATCGCATCGACGCCGTCGGAGAGCACGTCCCAGAAGGCGTCGGGGTCGGATGCGCCCGGGAAGCGGCAGGCCATCGAGACGATCGCGATCGGCTCGTCCGAGCGGATCGCCGTCGCCACCTCCGGCTGCGCCGGCGCCTGTTCGGTGATGCCGAGGACGTCGCCGAGCAGGTAGTCCGCCACGTCGGTGATGCGGGGGTAGTCCATGGCGAGTGTCGCAGGCAGCGATGTGCCCACCCCCTGCTCGAGCCGGCGCCGCAATTCGACGGCCATCAGGGAATCCATGCCGAGGTCGAAGAACCCGGTCGACTCGCGGATCTGCGCCGCATCGGTGCGGGTCACCTCCGCGACGGCGTCGCGCAGATACTCGACGACGATCTTCTTGCGCTGCTGCACCGGCGCGACCGTGATCTGTTCGACCAGCTGCGTGGTTCCGGACGACGCGGCCGCTGGCGCCGAGTCCGGCACCTCACGCTCCAGCGACGCGAGGAACGACCGCTTGCCCGCCTGCTGGTAGACCGGCAGGAAGCGGGACCAGTCGATCCGGGCCACGGTTCCGTTGGTCGCCCCGGCCACCATGAGCTCGGCCATCCCGGCAAGCGCTTCGGCGGGTGCCAGGGTCCGGACGCCGCGCCGATCCAGCTGCGCGCGGGCGTCCTGGTCGGCCATGCCCGCAGACCACGGACCGAAGTTCACGCTGATCCCGCGGACACCCTGCGCGCGCTGGCGCCAGGCCAACCCGTCGAGGAATGCGTTGGCCGCGCCGTACGCCGTCTGGCCGCCGCTGCCCCACACCGCGGCGATCGAGGAGGTGCTGAGGAAGAAGTCCAGCTCGGCGTCCGTGGTCGCTTCACTCAAATGCCAAGCGCCCCAAACCTTTCCGGCGAACACCCGGTCTACTTCGGCGTCGTCCAGGGAGCGCAGCGGCGTGGTGCCGACCTCGCCCGCGGCGTGCACGATGCCCGCCAGCGGCGGCAGCTCGGTGCGCACGGTGGCCAAGATGCGCGCGACGTCGTCGGCGTCGGCGACATCGGCCGTGATCACCCGGACGTCGCAGCCCGACTGTTCGCGGATCGCGGCGATGCGTTGTTGTGCGGTGTCGCCGGGGGAGCGGCGGCTGGTCAGCACGAGCTGCCGCGCGCCGTGTGCGGCAAGGTATTCCGCGATCTCCAGTCCGATCGCACCCAGCCCGCCGGTAACCAGATAAGTCGCGTCGCCGCGAAGTGCCACCGGCGTCGCGGGCGGCTGGCCGGCACGCCTGGTCAGGCGGGGGACGTAGACCGCCTGGTCGCGCAGCGCGACCTGGTCTTCGCCCGGGGCCGCCGCCATCACGTGGTCGATCAGGCGAGACCACTCGTCGGCGCCGCTGCCGGGCAGGTCGGCCAGTCCACCCCACAGTTGGGGATGCTCGAGCGAGGCGGCGCGACCGAACCCCCACAGGCAGGACTGCGCCGGTGAAACGGTGTCCGCGCTGCTGACCCGCTGGGCCCCGCGGGTGACCAGCCAGATGGGCGTGCGGGGCAGCTCACCGGCGACGGCGGCGCGCCACAGCCGCCGTGCTCCGCCCAGGACGCGGTGCTGCATCCGCTCCAGCGATTGCGTCGGAGACGACGCGTCCGGCGCCAACGCCGCCAGCGCCACGATGCGCAGCTTCGATTCTTCCGCCGCCACCGCGCGCAGGCTCTGCTCGAGGAGCTCCTCGTCGGTGTCGGAGACCGGCAACCCCAGGATCTGGTGACGCTGGCCGCGCGCGGTCAGCTCGTCGACCAACGGCTGAAGCACCTCGGGATCGTCGCCGATCAGGAGCCAGGTGTACTGCTCGCAGGCATCCGCGGCCGAGACCGTCGTGGTGGATTTCTCCCAGCGGATCTCGTAGCGGGCATCCGTGATCGACTGAGCTTTACGCTGCTGATTGTGTTGTGCGGCAAGCTGTTTGAGTATCTCAATGGCCTGCGGACTGCGGCCTGCGCCGTCGAGCAGCCCGGCGAGTTCCTCGATGCGGCCGTCTTCCAGGAGCCGCACGGCCTCGGTGCGCGTGGCGTCGTTTTGCGCGGAGGTCGGGGTGGGCTGGACGCGCTTTTCGCGGAACCAGTACTCGCGGTGCTGGAAGGGATAGGTCGGCAGGTCGACCTTGCGGGTCGCCCCGGCCAATAGGGCGCCGAAGTCGGGCAGATGACCGCCGGTGTAGACGTTGGCGACGGCCTCCATGATCTGGCGGTCGTCGGCGGCGTTGCGGCGCAAGGACGCGATCGCCCGTGGCGCGGCCGCCGGGTCCGGCCATGCCCGCATGGCGGCGGCGGTGAGCACCGGCTGCGGGCCGACCTCGAGCAGCATGGTGCAGCCCAGCTCCGCCAGCGTCGCAACGCTTTTGGCGAATTCCACCGGCTGGCGCGCGTGACGGCGCCAATACGAGCCGTCCAGTTTCGCGTTTCTGCCGACGGCCGCCCCGGTACGGTTGCACACCAAGGTCCGTTCCGGCGAGCCGAATTCGAACCGGTTCGCGTACGACTCGAACTCGTCGAGGATCGGATCCAACAGCGACGAGTGGAACGCGTGGCTGGTGTCCAGCCATTCGATCCGGACACCGTCGGCGGACAGCTGGGCCGCCGCCCGTTCCAGATCCTGCGCGGGCCCGGACAGCACCGTGTTGGCGCCGTTGTAGGCGGCCACCGACAGACTCGGGAATTCGTCGGTGAGGCTTTCCACCCGCTCGGCGGCCGCGAACGCCGCGACCATCCGGCCGCCGGCGGGCAGGCTGCCGAAGAGGCGGCCGCGCTCCGCCAGCAGCAACGCCCCGTCCTCGAGGCTGAACACACCGGCGACGCAGGCCGCCGAATACTGCCCGACGCTGTGGCCCAGCACCACATCGGGTTCCAGGCCCCACGACTGCCAGAGCCGGGCCAGGCCCATCTCGACGGCGAACAAGGCGGGCTGGGCGTAGGCGGTCTGCCGCAGGGTTTCTTGGCCGTCCGGGCCGTCCGCATCGAAAATGACGTCCAGCAACGGTTTCTCGAGCACGCCGTCGATCGCCGCCGCGCACCGCTTCAGGGTTTCGGCGAACACGGGCTGCGTGTCGAACAACTCCCGGGCCATGCCGGGGAACTGGCTACCCTGACCGGGGAACAGCCACGCCGTCTTCGGCGTGTCGGCGCTTTCCGCGCGCACCAGGCCCGGCGCCGGGCGACCGTCGGCCAGCGCGCCCAGCAGTTCACGCGCGGATTCCGTCGAGTTCACCACCAGCGCGGCCCGGTGCTCGAAGTGCGCCCGGCCGGTCCCGGCGGTGCAGCACACCTCCGCCAGGCTCGCGTCCGGGTGGGCGGCAAGCCAGCCGCGGTACTCGTCGGCCATCTGCGCCAAGGCGGCGGGCGTGCGCGCCGAGAGCGGCAGCACGCTGAACAGTCCGTCCTGCGACGGCTCGACCTGGGCCGGCGCCTGGGAGACCTCGGGCGCTTCCTGGACGATGACGTGGGCGTTTGTCCCGGAGAACCCGAACGAGCTGATCCCGGCGATACGGGGTCGACCGTCGCGCGGCCAGGGCACGGCGTCGTCCACGACCCGCACCGGAAGCCTGTCCCACGGGATGTGCGACGACGGGTTGCGGAAGTGCAGGTGCTGGGGCAAAACCTCGTGCTCGAGCGACAAGATGACCTTGATCAGGCCGGCGATGCCCGCGGCCGCTTCCAGGTGCCCGATGTTCGTCTTGACCGACCCGATCAGCAGCGGGTGACCGGCGTCGCGCCCGCCGCCGAGTGCGGCCGCGGCGGCCTGCACCTCGATCGGATCGCCCAGCGATGTCCCGGTGCCGTGCGCCTCCAGGTAGCCGACGTCGGCGGCCACGATGCCGGCGCGCTCCAGGGCCTCGTTGATAACACGTTGCTGCGCAATGCCATTCGGCACCGTCAAGCCGCCAGATGCGCCGTCCTGGTTGACCGCGCTGCCGCGGATCACGGCCCGGATCCGGTCGCTGTCGCGGATCGCGTCCGCGAGGCGTTTGACGACGACGACGCCGCAGCCCTCACCGCGGACGTAACCGTCCGCGGACTCGTCGAACGTCTTGCATCGGCCGTCCGGGGCCAGCATCCGCGACTTGGAGAAGGTGATCATGGTCGCCGGGCTGATCAGGACGTTCACGCCGCCGGCCAGCGCGACGTCGCACTCGCCGTAGCGCAGCGCCTGGCACGCCTGATGGATCGCCACCAGCGAAGAACTGCATGCCGTGTCCACGGTGACCGCGGGACCCTGCAACCCCAGCCGGTAACTGATCCGCCCCGCCCCCGCGGCGGATGACGTCCCGATCGCCAGATAGGCCTCGAGATCGGCGTAGTTGACCTCGTCGGAGATCATGCCCAGGTAGTCATGCGTGGCCAGACCCACGAACACACCGGTCCTGGTGTTCGCCAAAGCGGTCGGCGCGGTCCCGGAATGCTCGACCGCCTGCCACGCCGTCTCCAGCAACAGCCGGTGCTGCGGGTCGATCCAGCTGGCCTCCCGCGCCGCCACCCCGAAAAAGGAAGCGTCGAAACCCGTTACGTCATCGACGAAGCCGGCCCGGCGCGTCACCATCTTTCCGGGCACATCGGGGTCCGGGTCGTAGAAGCCCCCGAGATCCCATCGGTCCGTGGGCACCTCCGATATGGTTTCGCGCCCTTCCCGCAGCACATCCCAGAACGCGTCCGCATCGTCGGCGCCGGGAAAACGGGCCGCGTAGCCGACGATCGCAAAGCTCTCGGGCGCGGTTTTCGATCCACCTGCCTGCATGTCTCCGGCCGACGAGGCCCCCTTCTCAAGACTGGTCATGTCCGATCACCCACCATCTCGTCCGCCTGGTCCGCGCTGTCCACCCCGATGGGCCACACCTCTTCGGCGCCCGGCCCTGCACTCGCGGGGCCGCGCGAGAGCTGCGGCGCCCACCGGCGGGCCGGTCCTTCGCAGGGTTTGACATCCACTCCCAGTCGCCGCGACTCGTCCACCCGGTTGAGACATTTCCGCAGATGGGGGACGATCACTATCGGCAGTGGCTTCAAATAATTCGCCTGCAACGTACACCTCTCGACAAGTGCGGAAATTTTCCAGCTCGCGTCGGGATGGTACGTCGTCTGGCGGCCCGGCGGGACGGTTTGATCTTTTCGCCACTCGTGCGTTACCGATCGATCGGAGCCGCGATAGGGCCGTCACAACAGCTGTTGAGGACGCACGGCGGGCCGATCGGCGGCGGTCCGCTCCGGGCTATCCCGTTGGGCCGTACGGGCAGTCGGTGCTGCCCGGGCCGCCGAATCGCCGACGATCGATCGGTCCGGTTGTAAGTCGTTGCCGCCGTGGGTGTATCGGCGCCGGTTGGGTGGGCGTCAAATGCCGGCCGCACGCCCGAATGCGGGTGAATGGGCTTCCGCCCCACCAACATCGGTGTCGGTCGAATGCCAGGGCCCACCGACACGCCCGGGAAATACCGGCCCTGGGCCTTGCAGCGAACTAACATTGATCGCCGTTGGTCTCGTTCAGCGGTGCAAATGCTCCGCAGCGGGCGATGAGGGCAAAGGATTCGCTGGCCGTGGGCGATTCGGTGTTGATGGCAGGGGTCGGAAGCGACGTCGTCGACCGCGCGGTCGTAAGTCTCCTGCTGCTGGGGATCTGGATGGTGGCGGTTTCCCTTTTCGTGCGCGCGGTGCGGGCGAATGTGCGGCTGGTGCGGTGGGCGATCCGGCGAGTGTTCCATCGCTGCGCGTCATGCCGTGCACGTAACAGCTCGGTGGCGCTGTGGGATGGGCTGGACGGCAGGCGCCCGCTGTGGCTGTGCGTCGAATGCGCATTCCTGCTGCAAGAGTCCGACGAGGTGGCACGCCGTGGCGGGCAAAGGGGCGCTCGCGTCGCATGCCGATTCGGGCAGTGGGGCCGCGCGGTCGCCTGCCGGTGTCTGCCGGCCTCGGGCGGTGGTGGGCGACACCGCGCGCGGGGCGCATCGGGTGCGGGCAGAGTTCCCGTCGTGCGGTGCGCGCCGACCGGCGGAGCCGGCGGCCGGCACCGACGACGCGCCGGCGGCCTCGCGACCTCGTCTGCGCGTCCAAAAGCTTTGTCGCGCACAGAGATAACGTGATCGCACCGAACGGCATCACGCATGGAGGCGCGACCATGGCGCCTTCGGGGAAGGGCGCGTCTCGTCTCGGCGACGGCCGCTGACTTCGGGCCGGCACAGGGCATCAAAGGTCCATCGAAAAGCTGTCGAAAGCTGTTGCACGACGGCCGATTGCGTGCCCCCCGCCTGCGGCGGGCAGACATTCGCCCGACGGCCGTCGCCACTGTGGGTTCAGCCGGCAGGTGAGGCGAGCCGAGACCGCCGGCGATACGTGGCCGGCAAACGGCGGCCCGCGGCATGTGGACAGCGGCCGTTGGGCGCCGCGGGTCGGGCGACGGTAGGGTCGAGGGCGTGTGCGGAGTCACCGGGGAGGTACGACTCGACGGGCGGCCGCCTGACGTCGCGGCGGTGTCGGCGATGGCCACGGTGCTGGCGCCACGGGGCCCGGACGCCGGCGGCGCCTGGTCGCAGGGCCGGGTTGCGCTCGGCCACCGTCGGCTCAAAATCATCGACCTGACCGAAGCCGGCGCGCAGCCGATGGTCGACTCGGAGCTGGGTCTGTCCCTGGCGTGGAACGGCTGCATCTACAACTACAAGGAGTTGCGGCAGGAACTCAGCGGGTACGGCTACCGCTTCTTCTCGCACAGCGACACCGAGGTGCTGATCAAGGCCTATCACCAGTGGGGCGACGACTTCGTCAGCCACCTGTTCGGCATGTTCGCCTTCGCCATCGTCGAACGCGACAGCGGGCGGGTGCTGCTCGGACGCGACCGGCTCGGCATCAAGCCGCTGTACGTGACCGAGGACACCCATCGGATCCGGTTCGCGTCCACGCTGCCCGCCCTACTGGCCGGCGGCGGTGTGGATACTCGTATCGACCCGGTCGCCCTGCACCACTACATGAGCTTCCATTCCGTGGTTCCGGCGCCGCAAACCATCCTGCGCGGAGTCCGCAAGGTGCCGCCAGCCTCGCTGGTCGCCATCGAACCGGACGGCAGGCGCACCGTCACCAGCTACTGGGCGCCCGATTTCACCCGGCACTCAGACCGCGCCGACTGGTCGGAGCGCGACTGGGAAGACGCCGTGCTGTCCACGCTGCGGCTGGCGGTGAAGCGGCGCCTGGTCGCCGACGTGCCGGTCGGTTGCCTGCTGTCGGGGGGCGTGGACTCCAGCCTGATCGTGGGCCTGCTCGCCGAGGCCGGCCAGCACGGGCTGTCGACCTTCTCCATCGGCTTCGAGTCAGCGGGGGGCGTCAAGGGCGACGAGTTCCAGTACTCCGACATCGTGGCCAAGCGTTTCGAGACCGACCACCATCAGATCCGCATCGAGACCGAGCGGATGCTGCCCGCGCTCGACGGGGCCATCGGCGCGATGAGCGAGCCGATGGTCAGCCACGACTGCGTCGCCTTCTACCTGCTCAGCCAGGAGGTGGCGCGGCGCGTCAAGGTCGTGCAGTCCGGCCAGGGCGCCGACGAGGTGTTCGCCGGCTACCACTGGTATCCGCCGATGGGTGACGCCACGGCGGCCACCCTGGACGGTGCCGTCGCCCAGTACCGCGGCGCGTTCTTCGACCGGGATGCGGCCGGGGTGCGGACGCTCGTCGGGTCGGGCATCGTCGTGCCGGACGACCCCAGCCTGCGCTTCGTCACCGAGCACTTCGCGCAGGCCGGCGCCGAGACCGGCATCGACCGGGCGCTGCGCCTCGACACGACCGTGATGCTGATCGACGACCCGGTGAAGCGCGTCGACAACATGACGATGGCGTGGGGGCTGGAGGGCCGGGTGCCGTTCCTCGACCACGAGCTGGTCGAGCTGGCCGCGACCTGCCCGCCAAAATACAAGATCGCCCACGAAGGCAAGGGCGTCCTGAAACAGGCTGCGCGACGGGTCATTCCGTCGGAGGTCATCGACCGCCCCAAGGGCTATTTCCCGGTTCCCGCGCTGACCCACCTCGAAGGCCCGTACCTGGACATGGTCCGCGACGCCCTCTACGCGCCGACCGCCAAGGAACGCGGCCTGTTCAACACCGACGCGGTCGACGCGTTGCTGGCCAACCCCAACGGCAAACTGACCCCGCTGCGCGGCAACGAGCTCTGGCAGATCGCCCTGCTCGAGCTCTGGCTGCAGCGCCACGGTGTCACGGGCCCGGTCGCATGACCATGGTCGATCCGTCCGGCGACCACACCGAGGCGATCACGCTCGGGTTGCACGACGCCTCGCCACCCGAGCTCGTGGATGCGATGGCCAAGGACGTTGAGCTCGAATTGGGTTGGGGCCGACTGATTTTCGGGCAGACCTTCGCCAACTCCCAGGACCTGGTCGAGGCGCTGCGCCGCGAGGGGCCCGGCCGCCGCGACATCTGCATCTACGCCCGCGAGTCGCACGTAGTGGTCGCCGAGGCACCCACCGAGCTGTTCATCGACCCCAGCCACACCTACCGGCTGCGTTTCACGCCGAAAACGAAAAGCCTCGCGCCCGCGCCGCTGGGCATGACGGTGCGCACGCTCAACGACCCGATCGATGCCGACGCGATGAACCGCGTCTACGTGCGCTGCGGCATGGTCCCGGCCGGGCTCGACGTGATTTGGCACGACCACCAGCACGTGCCGGCGGTGAAGTATCTGCTCGCGGTGCGCGACGAAGACGGCGCCGTGGTCGGCACCGTCACCGGTGTCGACCACGCGTTGCTGTTCAACGACCCGGAAGAGGGGTCGAGCCTGTGGACCCTGGCGGTGGATCCGGCCGCCGGACTGCCCGGCGTCGGCGGTGCCCTCACCAAGGCGCTCGCCGAGCACTTCCGCAGCGCGGGGCGGGCCTACATGGATCTATCGGTGGCGCACGACAACGCCGCCGCCATCGGCCTCTACGAGAAGCTGGGGTTCCGTCGCGTCCCTGTGCTGGCGATCAAGCGCAAGAACGCGATCAACGAGCCGCTGTTCACTCCGCCTCCCGAGACCATCGACGACCTCAACCCCTACGCCCGGATCATCGCCGACGAGGCGCTGCGTCGCGGGATCTGGGTCGAGGTGCTCGACGCCGAGACCGGCGAGATGCGGCTGAGTCACGGCGGCCGCAGCGTCATCACCCGCGAGTCGTTGTCCGAGTACACCTCCGCGGTGGCGATGTGCCGCTGCGACGACAAGCGGCTGACGCGGCGCCTGGTCTCCGAGGCGGGCATCACCGTGCCGCGCGCGCGTTTGGCCACGTTCGACGAGAGCGATTTCGCCTTCCTCAAGGAGGTCGGCGAGGTCGTCGTCAAACCGACCCGCGGCGAGCAGGGCAAAGGCATCACCGTCGGCGTCGTGCCGGACAACGGGCCCGACGACCTCAGCTCGGCGCTGGCGCGGGCCCGCCAGCAATACCCGGATGTGCTGATCGAGCAGCGGGTGGCCGGCGACGACCTTCGGCTGGTGGTGATCGACGGCCGCGTCGTTGCCGCCGCGCTGCGGTTACCCCCGGAGGTCATCGGCACGGGTGAGCACAGCGTGCGGGATCTGATCGCCGCGGAGAGCCGGCGGCGCTCGGCGGCCACCGGCGGCGAGTCCCGCATCCCGCTCGACGACCTGACCGAGTCGACGATCGCCGAAGCCGGCTGGACGCTGGACGGCGTGCTGCCACAGGGGACCCGGCTGCGGGTTCGCCGCACCGCCAACCTGCACCAGGGCGGCACCATCCACGACGTCACCGCGCACGTGAACAGCGAACTGTGCCGCGTCGCGGTGACGGCGGCCGAAGCGATCGGCATCCCGGTCACCGGCATCGACCTGTTGGTGCCCGACGTCACGGGCGCCGACTACGCCTTCATCGAGGCCAACGAGCGTCCGGGGCTGGCCAACCACGAGCCCCAGCCCACGGCGGCGGCCTTCATCGACTTCCTGTTTCCCGGCCACCCCGGCCAGCCGCAGGCCTGGACTCCCGAGGAGTCCCGTTCCGAGCGTGCCTGACGCCGGCGAACGCGGCGCGGGTTCGAGCACCCCGCCTGCGGCTAGCGGGAAGCATCGGTGGGTACCTGTGTGTCACAGCAAAGCGGGTCACAGCAACACGGGTCACAGCAGAGCGCGTCACACCAGAACGGAGAGCGCATGAGTGCGAGCGCGCAAATCAAGACGATCGCGACGCAGGTGCCGGCGCGGCTGGACCGGCTGCCCTGGTCGCGCTTCCACTGGCGCGTGGTGGTGGGCCTGGGCGGTGTGTGGGTGCTCGACGGGCTCGAGGTCACCATGGTGGGCAACGTGTCGGCGCGGCTCATGGAGCCGGGCAGCGGCATCGCGCTGAACGCCGCGCAGATCGGCATGGCGGCAGCGATCTACATCGCCGGGGCGTGTTCGGGGGCGCTGTTTTTCGGCCACCTGACCGACCGCTTCGGCCGGCGCAACCTGTTCATCCTCACCCTGGCCATCTATTTGGTGGCCACCGTCGCGACCGCGTTCGCGTTCGCGCCCTGGTATTTCTTCCTGACCCGTTTCTTCACCGGCGCCGGCATCGGGGGCGAATACGCCGCGATCAACTCGGCGATCGACGAGCTGATCCCGGCGCGGGTGCGCGGTCGCGTCGACCTGGTGATTAACGGAACCTATTGGCTGGGGTCGGCCGCCGGTGCGGGCGGGGCGCTGATCCTGTTGGACACGTCGAACTTCCCGCCCGACATCGGCTGGCGACTCGCCTTCGGCATCGGCGCCATCCTCGGCATTTTTGTGTTGCTCGTGCGGCGCAACGTCCCGGAGAGCCCGCGCTGGCTGTTCATCCACGGCCGCGAGAACGAAGCCGAACAGATCGTCGGCGAGATCGAGGACGCGGTCGCGCACGAGACGGGCCAACCGCTGCCCGAACCGCAGGGCAAGCCGCTGCGCATCCGTCAGCGCACGGCGATTTCGTTCCGGGAGATCGCCGCCGTGGCCTTCAAGCTCTATCCGCGGCGGGCGGTCCTCGGGCTGGCCCTGTTCATCGGGCAGGCGTTCCTCTACAACGGCGTCACGTTCAACCTCGGCACGCTGCTCAGCCGCTTCTATGACGTGCCGTCGGGCATGGTGCCGGTGTTCTTCGTGCTGTGGGCCCTGAGCAACTTCGCCGGCCCGCTGGTGCTCGGGCACTTGTTCGACACCGTCGGCCGCAAGCCGATGATCACGCTCACCTATGTCGGTTCCGGTGTCGCGGTGGTGGCGCTCGCGCTGGTGTTTCTCACCCGGGTGGGCGGCGTCTGGGCTTTCATCGGCGTGCTGATCGTCGCGTTCTTCCTGGCGTCGGCGGGTGCCAGCGCGGCGTATCTGACGGTCAGCGAGATCTTCCCGATGGAGACCAGGGCGCTGGCGATCGCGTTCTTCTACGCGATGGGCACCGCGATCGGCGGTATCACCGGGCCGTTGCTGTTCGGCCAGCTGATCAACTCGGGCATGCGCACCGAGGTCGTCTGGTCGTTCCTCATCGGGGCGGTCGTGATGGCCGCGGCCGGGCTGGTCGAGCTGTGGCTCGGCATCGCCGCCGAACAGCGTCCGCTCGAGGAGCTGGCGTTGCCGTTGACCGTGGAAGACGCTGAGCGTCAAGACGATTCGGATCCGATCGCGGAATAGGGGCCCGGTCGATCAGCGGTTCTCGTCATCTCCGATGGCGCGTTCGCGCAGGCCTTCTCGAGACAGCGCCCGGACGAATCCGTATGCCTGCATCCCGGCCGGGCCCGGGTGGTCGACGATCCACTCGTTGATCTTTTCCAGCGCGTTGGCCAGGTCGTCGCGCTTGACGCGCACCAGGTAGGTCTTCCGGTCGTCGCCGGGATCCTCGACAGAGTCCGCGACCGCGACCGGATGCTTGAATGCGTAGGCGATCCCGTGCACCGCATCGTGGTTCAGCGCCCAGTGAATTTCACTGGGGCGCAGTCGATTCACCGCAAGATTACGGTAGTCATGGTCGTCGGCTGAACTGCTCACCTGGCCGGTGATCCTCTTCTGTGTGCGGCGGGGGATGGACGGCGATCCCGTGCGGGATCGTGTGGGGGCGCGATTCGATCAGGGGTGAAACGCGGCATTTTCATCATAGGAAGAGGCGGCGCCGCCTGCATGTCGAGCGATGTGGCGCAGGTGCATCCCGGCGGGCTCAGCGGGAGTACTTCAGATAGAGATAGCCCTCGCAGACCAGCGCATGATCGAGGTTCATGGAAACCGGGGCGCGCAGCCGCGCGGGGTGCCGCCGGTGGCCCACCGGCTGGCCCGCGGCCAGTTTGGGGGCGATAGTCACGCAGATCTCGTCGACGGCGTCGGCCTCTACCAGCTCGTCGAGCAGCGTCGGCCCGCCCTCGCACAAGATGCGCCCCATGCCCTGCTCGCGCAGTATGCCCAGCGCCCGTGAGACGTCCACCGAGTCCTCTCCGGCGACCAGGATGTGCTGCAGGTCGGCGTCGAGATCGCACCGTGCCGCGGTGCTCTCGCAGGTCACCAGGATCGGCGGCCGGTCCGGATCGCGCAGCAGGCGCGCCGGCAGATCGCCGCTGCGGCTTACCACGGCGACCGGGGGCGGTTCGGGCCGCCCTTCGTGGCACCGCCTGGCCCGTGCCGCATCGCCGAGCGTCACCGGGCCGTAGTTCTCGGCGCGGGCGGTACCGGCGCCGACCAGCACCACGTCGGCCAGGCCCCGCAGGATTTTCAGCAGCCGTTGGTCGGTGGCGCACGACAGCGGACCGGCGCGACCGCCGAACGCGGCGGCGCCGTCGGCGCTAAAGATCATGTTGGCGCGCACGCCATCAGGCGGATTGGCGTAGAAGGGCGTGAGTTCGACGATGCTGGGGACAGCGCTGATCCGCGGTGATCGGCTCACGCGCTAGGCCTCGTGCCCGGCTTGCAGCTCGCGGACGTCGCCGAAGGAGACCCAGGTCTCCAGTTCCGGCGGCGGGGCACCGCCCACCGGTGCGAGCAGGTGCCCGACGTGGTCGCCCAGCGAGAAACGCTCCAGGATCTCGCCGACGAACCAGGCGGCCGCATCGTCGAGGATGGGCACCTGTTCGGGACCGCGATGCCAGGAACACCGGCCGAACTTGTCCACCTCGTCGCCGGTCTGGCCGCCGAAGAGCTCCACCACGTCCAGGTGGTCGCGATCGAACACGTGCACGGCCAGGTGGGAGGCGCCGCGGGCGACGCGGAAGGTGTGGTTGCGCCTAGACAGGCCGACCAGGAATCGGGGCGGGTGGATGCTGGTCTGGCTGGCGAAACCCACCAGGCAGCCGGCCGGGGTGCCGTCGGCCTGCGTGGTGACGACGTACATCGGATAGTTCAGCAACGCCACCAGCTTGTCGAACGCTTCGGTTCCGGGGTCGGGCATCCGGTCAGTCTTCCCCGTCCGGCCCCGGGGGAATCGCGTCGCCGCGAATTGCCGGGCGGCGGGTCACCACCCGCGCGAGCTGGGAGAGCACGTCGGCGGCGAGAGCAGCTCGAAGCTTCCGGCCCCGCGTGCCATGCTCGCGAACGCCCGAACGTAGACGCGGGAGACGCCGAGTTCGGCGTAGCGTCCCAGCTCGTCGACGACCTGTGTCGCTGAGCCGCAGAAGGTGGCGCCGTCGAAAACCTGTCCCGCGAAATTGGTGGGATCGATTGCAGCCGCTTTCTTTTCGCGACGGCCCCCGACGCCGATCAACGCGCTCATCGAGAAGGCGATGCTGCCGGGGGTCGCGAGCGAATTCCTTGGCCAGCCGGGCGGAATCGGCAGTTCCTGGTAGGTGGCGCCGTTGCTGGGGCCGGTGAAGATCCGGCATTGCATCGGCTCGCGCCTCAACCCAGCGGGTCGTTCGGGCGCACCCCGCGGTACATGCCCCAGCGCACGATCCACGGCATCACCACGCGTTCGACCGACCACGATGGAAAGCGGAAAGCGTGGCCGGTGGGCAGGAACACCTCCAGCCCGTTGGGCTGGATGCCCACCAGCGAACCCCACCGCCGCGCCGGCGCCCGGTAGGTGTGCAGGGGGCGGCCGGTGAAGTCGGCGACGACGTTGCGCGCCACCAGGGCGTCGCCGCGGTTGCGCGCGGAGCTGCGCAATGGGTCGGTAGCCGCGACGTCGCCGACCGCGAACACACCCCGATGGCCGGGCACCCGCAGCTCCGGGGTGACCCGGACGAAGCCGCGCTCGTTGAGCAGTTCCGGCGGAAGCCAGCCGGTGTTGGGCCGCACCCGCCCGATCGCCCACAGCACGGCGTCGGCGTCGGCCGGGGGCTGCCCCGTGCTCCACCGGACGGGGCCGCTGGTGAGTTCGTCGCCCGTGAACCCGTCCGAGATCACCGCGCGGTGTCCCGGGTGCACACCGACGCTGAGCCGGGTCAGCCGGCCGTGGATCCGCTGCCATATCCGCGGATGGTGCCCCTCGAGCGCTGTCTCGCCGGGGAAGTAGAGGTCGATCCGCTTACCGGGCCAGGTGGTCGCCATGTTGAGGGCGCTGCTGACCGCCGCCGCCCCGCCGCCCACCACGACCACCGACGCCGCGGCGGCCAGTCGCTCGTGCGCGGAGCGCAGCTCCGCACCGATCTCGGCGCCCGACTGCAGCGTCGGCTGGCGCCAAAAGCCGTTGCTGACTCCGGTCGAGATGATCAGCGCGTCGTAGTTTTCGGTGACGGTCGTGCCGTCTTCGGTTCGGCCGAAGACGGCGTGGGCGGCCACGTCCACTCCGGTCAACGTGGCCTGCACGATTCGAACGCCGTCCAGGCGACGGAACCGGTCGAACGGGATCCAGTAGTCGCGAGCCCAATCGTGGGGCCGGGAGAGCCGGACGCCGAGTTCCTGGCCGCTTACCAGCGCAGGTTTGGCCGAGATCCCGACGACGTCGGCATGCCGGGCCAGCCGGATCGCCGCGAGGACGCCCGCGTCCCCGAGCCCGGCGACGACGACCCGCTTACGGTTCATGCCGCCATCCTGCCCTGCGCGGATCGCGGACGAGCCGCCGGCGCCCGCCCCGGTGCCGCCTAGCACACCTGGGGCTTGATCTCTTCGATCACCCACTGCGCGTAATCGAGGAATTCGTCCACGCCGCGCACCGCGGGGGCGGGCACCGCGGTCACGGTCACGCCCTGCCCGGCGAGCCAGTTCAGCCGGTCGACGATCTGCGCGGCGCTCATGCCGGGCCGGTCGGAGGTGCGGCGGGCGACGTGTCCCTCGCCGACCCGGTTGGTGCCGAGCCCGTGCATCACGTCGAATTCCCGTCCGTCGTAGGCGGATTGGGACTTGATGTAGTCGAGTCTCTCGGCGATCCGGTCGGGCGGTGTGAGAAACGGCCACCACCCCGTGCCGAAGGCGGCGGCCCTGCGCAGCGCGGCGTCGGCGTCACCGCCGATCCAGATCGGAAGATAGGGTTTTTGAGCGGGTTTCGGCTCGAACGCGATGTCGGCGAACGACACATACCGGCCCTCGAACCGCGGTGTGTCGCTGGTCCACAATTCGACGATGGCCGCCAGATACTCGTCGGCGATGCGACCGCGTTCCGCGAAGGGCACTGAGAGCAGCTCGAACTCGCGGGCAAGCCACCCGACCCCGAACGTCACCATCATCCGGCCCCCACTCATCCAGTCGGCGGTCGCCAGCGCTTTGGCCAGCACGATGGGATGCTGCAGCGGCAGGATGGTGACGCAAGAATTGATGGCCACCCGCTCGGTGGCGCCGGCGATGAAGGCCTGCGCGGTGGTCGAGTGCAGGTAGTGCGACCCGGACAACTCGACGTGATCGGTGGGGATGACGAGATGCTCGGGCACCGCGATCATGTCGTAGCCCCACCGGTCGGCGCATTGCATCATGCGGCGCTGGTCGGGCCCGGTGACGGCGGGCTCCCAGGGCTGCGTGATCGCCTTGAGGCGCAGCAGGTGCGGAAGGGGGAAGGCGAATTTCACGCGCGTCCCGGCCAGCGGTCCATGCACCCCAATCTAAGGGTCGGTGTTGTTAACCTGGCGACATGGACTCCGAAACGGACCCTGCCAGCCAAAAGCCGGCCCTTGCGGCCACCAGCTGGGCGCTGCTGGGCATGATGTCCTACGAAGAGGAAGTCTCGGGCTACGACCTCAAGAAGTGGATCGACTGGAGCGTCGACCTCTACTACTGGAGCCCGTCGTACAGCCAGATCTACACCGAGTTGAAGAAATTGGAGGCCCTCGGACTGGTGACGTCGCGCGTCGAGCGCGACGAAGGCACCCGCAGCCGGCGGCTCTACAAGATCACCCCGGCCGGAATGGACGCCGTCACCGAGTGGACCAACCACGCACCCGTCGACCCGCCGGTGCTCAAACACAGTGTGCTGCTTCGTGTTACGTTCGGCCACCTCAGCAACCCGGGTCGGCTCAAGGAATTACTGCAGGAGCACGTGGCGTACGCCGAATCCCGGCACCGCAAGGCCGTCGAGGACGCCGAGGGAGCCGAGGCGGAACCGGCCTGGGCGTACTCGGTGCTCGCGCTGCGCTGGGCGGCCAAGTACTACGCCGCGGAGCGCGAATTCGCGTTGGAAATGATCAAAGAGATCGACGAGGCCGACGCGATCCTGCAGCAGGCCCCCAAGGGGGGCTACGGCAAACCGCGCACCACGCCCGGTTATTGGCGCGAGGTCGAAAGGCAGGTCGAGGCCAAGCGCGAAGCTGACTAGTTCTGCCGGTGGCGACTTTAGTCTTAAGCGACTTAGCCCTGAAGTGACTTAGCCCTGAAGTGACTTAGCCCTGAAGTGACTTAGTCTTAAGGCGACTTAATCCTGAGGCGACTTAATCCTGAGGCGACTTTGTCTTAAGGCGACTTAGTCCTGAAGCGGCCTAGTCCTGAAGCGACTTAGTCCTGAGGCAACTTAGTCCTGCCGGTGGCGGTCGGTATTGCGCCGTGTCGATTGCGGATATCGAAAACGCATATCGAAATCTCTTGTGTCACTGTGGTTTCAGCGGTCACAAAGCTGCGATTCTTGTCGGTGGCACTTCGTAGATTGCAGGGTATGGATTCGAGCGGTCGTGAAGACATCGTCGAGGTGTTCGATGCACTCGATGACGCGCTCGAGCGCGTGGGCGCCCTGAGCTTCGACGCGTTGACTCCCCGAGAATGCCTGGCGCTCTTGGAGCGCTGTGAGAAGGCCCGCCGACGGCTGCCGGTGCCGGAACATCAGCTGATCAATCAGATTGTCCGACAGGCCACCCCAGGAGAGCTCGGCGGCAAGCTATCTCACGCGCTGGCCGAATCGACCTTGATCAGTCGCGCCGAGGCCGCTCGCCGGATCAAGGAAGCCGCCGACCTCGGTCCACGCCACGGGTTGACCGGCGAGCCGATCGCACCGGTGATGGCCGCCACCGCCGCGAGACAGCGAACGGGAGAGCTCGGGTCCGGTCAGATCGCCGTCATCCGCCGGTTCTGCCACCAGCTGCCCGGCTGGATCGACCAGCTCACCCGGGAGCGCGCCGAAGCCGATCTGGCCAAACAGGGCACCAGGTATCGGCCCGAGCAGCTGGCCGGACTCGCCGACATGCTGGCCGATTGCCTCAACCCCGACGGAACGTTCAGCGACGAGGATCGGCACCGCCGCCGCGGCCTGACTTTGGGCCAACAGGAATCCGACGGCATGTCGGCGCTGCGCGGATGGATCACCCCCGAACTGCGCGCCACCCTGGAAGTCGTGCTGGCCAAGCTGGCCGCACCGGGTATGTGCAACCCGTTCGACGAGACGCCATGCGTGGACGGCTCACCCACCCAGGGCGCCATCGACCACGACCCGCGATCGGCCGCCCAACGCAACCACGACGGACTGGGCGCCGCGCTGCGCGCACTGCTGGCCTCCGGCGAGCTGGGTCAGCACAACGGACTGCCGGCCTCCATCATCGTCACCACCACGCTGCAGGAGTTGGAAGCCGCCGCCGGCCGGGGATTGACCGGTGGCGGCACCATCCTCCCGATGAGCGATGTGATCCGCCTGGCCCGCCACGCCCGTCACTACCTGGCGATCTTCGACAAGGGCAAGGCCCTGGCGCTGTATCACACGAAACGCCTCGCCTCACCCGGACAGCGAATTGTGTTGTACGCCAAGGATCGCGGCTGTTCGGCACCCGGCTGCACCATGCCCGGTTACTACAGCGAAGTGCATCACATCACGGACTACGCTGCCTGCCGCACTACAGACGTCAACGACCTCACCTTCGCCTGCGGACCCCACCACCACCTACTTAAACCCGGCGGATGGAGCACCAGAAGAAACACGCGCGGCGACACCGAATGGGTGCCGCCCGCACACCTAGACCGCGGCCAACCCCGCACAAACACCTTTCATCACCCCGAGAAACTCCTTGACGACGGAGACGACGACGAAGACCACAGTCCGGGGGCGGCATGACATGTCCTAATCGCCGCGCTCGCGATCGCCGCTGGTGCTGATGGCGGCGGCCCGCTGCGCCCGGCTTCGCCGCGCTCGCGATCGCCGTCTAGTGTCCCGCGTCGCGCGCCGCGATGTAGCCGTACACCAGCCCCTGCGCGATCGTCGCGCCGGCGCCCGGATACGTCGTGCCGAACGCGTTCGCCGCGCTGTTGCCGATCGCATACAGCCCGGCGATCGCCCGGCCGTCTTCGCGCAGCACCCGCGCCCGCTCGTCGGTCTTCAGCCCACCGCAGGTGCCCAGATCCGACAGCACCATTTTCACCGCGTAGAACGGACCGTTGACCAGCGGACGCAGGTTGGGGTTCGGCTTGATGGTCGGGTCTCCGTAGTAACGGTCGTAGGCGCTGCGGCCCCGCCCGAAGTCGGGATCCGCACCGGCGGAAGCGTTTTGGTTGAAGCGCGTCATCGTCGCGATGAAGTCCGACACCCCGACGCCGATTCGCGCGCCCAGGTCGGTGAGGTTGTCGGCCCGCACCGCGATCCCGGCGTCATACCACGACTGCGGAATGCGCATCCGCGGAAAGAGTTCGGCGCCAAAGACATAACTATTGCGGTACTGCTGGTCGAAGACGATCCACATCGCCTCGACCGGGCTGCCGGAGCGCCCCAGCTCGAGCACCCGCTGTCCGAACGACATGTAGTCCGCCGCTTCGTTGACGAACCGGCGCCCGTTCTGGTCCACGATCAGGCAACCCGGCAGGGACCGCTCGGCCAGCATCACCGCCGGCTGCTTGCCGGGCAGCGGAGCGACGGCCGGAAACCACCACGCCTGATCCATCAGGTCGATGTCGGCGCCGATGTCCTGGCCCGCGCGGATTCCGTCACCGGTGTTGGCGGCTGCGCCCAGGCTCAGGTTGGCGCCCAACGACTCCGACTGGAATTTCCACCGCATGTCCATTCGGTGGTCGAAACCACCGGTGGCCAGCACCACGCCCCGGCGCGCGGTGATCGTCACCTCCCGGCCGGCGTGTTCGACGACGGCGCCCGTCACGCGGTCGCCGTCGCCGGCGAGACGCGCCAGCGCGGTGCCGGTCCACACCGGGATGCCGGCGCGCAGCACGCCGGTGAACAGCCCGGCCATCAGGCCCTGACCGCCCGCGGCGTAACGCCTGCCCAGCATCCGGCCACCCACGCCCTGCGCCAGGCGCTTGCCGTAGACGGGGATGCCCTTGCGCGGCATCCGGGCCACCAGATTCATCCACCGGTAGTCGGCGCCCGTCGTCGGCATCGGGATGGTGACCTCCATCAGGCCGGGCTCCAGCCGGTCGCGGTACGTGCCGAGCAGCGAGGTGTCGAAGGGCCGGCACTCGCAGGTGCGGCCGGCCGCGCTGCCGCCCGGTGCCTCGGGGTGGTAGTCGGCGTAGTCGCGGGCCCAGAACAGCCGCAGCGGCGTCGTGCGGCGGAGCATGTCGACCGTCGCAGGCACGTGCGCCACGAACGCCGCCGACCGCTGCGCGGGAGCCGTCCCGCGGACCACCGAATCCAGGTAGGTGCCCGCGCGCCTCGCGGTGTCGCCGGCGCCCCCTTCGGCCAGCACCGGGCTGGCCGGCAGCCACAGCGCGCCGCCGGACCGGGCGGTCGAGCCGCCCACGCGCGACGATTTCTCCACGATCAGCACCGACAGGCCCGACTCGTGGGCCGCGAGCGCCGCGGCCATGCCGGTACCGGACCCGACGACGAGCAGGTCAACCGACGTGTCGGCCACCTGCAGGCCGGCGGGAATCGTCGCGCTCTGTGGTGTCACGTCCGCAACGGTAGGGCGCGGACGCGCAACGCGGGAAGAGCCGTCCTGATGAGTGGAACAAAGGGGTCCCGCCACCCCGCGCGGGGGAGTTGAATCGGGGTCATGACGTCGCAGACCGAGGCCGGCGAAATTCGGTTCATCGAAGCGCAGTCCGCGCCGACGCGGTTCGCCCGCGGCTGGCACTGCCTGGGGTTGATCCGCGATTTCGGTGACGGCAAGCCCCACCCGATCAACGCCTTCGGGCAGAAGCTCGTCGTCTTCCGCAGCGGTGACGGGAACATCAACGTGCTCGACGGGTACTGCAGGCACATGGGTGGCGACCTGTCGCAGGGCGAGGTGAAGGGCAACGAGATCGCCTGCCCCTTCCACGACTGGCGCTGGGGCGGCGACGGACGGTGCAAACAGGTGCCCTATAGCCGGCGCGCACCCAAATTGGCCCGCACCCAGGCGTGGACCACGCTGGAGCAGGACGGGATGTTGTTCGTCTGGCACGACCCCGAGCGCAAGCCGCCCCCGCCCGAGGTGACGATCCCCCGCATCGAGGGCGCCACCAGCGACGAATGGAGCGACTGGCATTGGTACACCACGGTGGTGGGGAGCAATTGCCGCGAAATCATCGACAACGTCGTGGATATGGCGCACTTCTACTACATCCACGGCGCGCTGCCGACCTACTTCAAGAACATCTTCGAAGGGCACGTCGCGACGCAGTACATGAACGGGGAGGGCCGACCCGACATGGCCGGTACCGAGGGCGCACAGATGCTGGGCAACACCTCGGTCGCGTCCTACTACGGCCCGTCCTTCATGATCGACGACCTCACTTATCACTACGAGCACGGGGACGCCAAGACGATCCTCATCAACTGCCACTATCCGATCGATGCGAATTCCTTTGTGCTGCAATACGGCATCATCGTGAAGAAGGCCGACGCGATGCCGGGGGACGAGGCGATGCGGACCGCGATCAAGCTCGGCGACTACGTCAAGCTGGGTTTCGAGCAGGACGTGGAAATCTGGCGGAACAAGGCGCGCATCGACAACCCGCTGCTGGTCGAGGAGGACGGCCCGGTCTACCAACTGCGGCGCTGGTATCAGCAGTTCTACGTCGACGTGGCCGACGTGCAACCGGACATGGTGGATCGTTTCGAATTCGAGCTCGACACCACCCGACCCTACGAGGCGTGGATGAAAGAGGTCGAGGCCAACATGGCGGCCCGGGCGTGACGACACTGGAATCACCGGTGCGCGAAGATAATCGGCTCGACACGATGCCGATGGTGCCGGTGACGTGCCGCGATTGCGGTGCGCGGGTGCTGGTCCGCAAGAGCAGCTGGAATCAGACCAGCGTGCAGTGGAACGCCGACGCGACGGCCCGGTGCGCCGAGCGCGCCGACGCGCAGAAGATCGTCACACCGGGGGATCGGGGTGTCTTTCTGGTCTGCTCGGCGCTCACCGCGTCGATCCTGGACGCCGTGCGCCACGGAGAACTGTCGGTCGTCGACGAAACGGACTATAAGACAAGGCAATTCGAAGCCTAGTCCTTCGGCGTCTCGTCCTTGTGCCGCGGGCAGTAGGAGTAGATGCTCTGGGCGACGAAGAAGCCGGTGTGGAACTCGGGCAAGTTGCTGCTGGACAGCACGTCCTGCATCACCGCCATGGGTGTTTCGCCCGTGTCGAGGCGCGCGCAGACGAAATGAGCGGCTTCGATCGCGTGGGCGGCCGAGGCCTGGTCGACGATACCCTGTTCCGCCAGGGCCGCCAGGAATTTCTGGTCGGTGGTGTCGGCGCGGGCGATCGGCGCCGCCGCAAGCACCGCGGCCGATGCGGCCGCGGTGACGAGCAGGCGTGCAACCATGTGTCCCCCGGAGGCGGATGTGACCCAGTCATGCTACTGCATTGTTACCGTGGCAGCGGTTGCCGTTGCGCGGCAAGCGCATTCGCTCGTTCTCTCATCGCCGAGCCGACCGATTCCTCGGTGAGCAGGTAGAACCGGCCCTCGGCGGCCTGCTGGAAGATGGCCGCGGCGGCCGCCAGCGGATCCATGGCGGTGGCCTTGACGCCGAGCATCGCGGCCCGCTGCCCCTCGGCGACCGCGGTATCGGTGCCCTCGGTGGGATCGACCCCGCCGGCGGACTCGAAGATGTTGGACACCACCGCGCCCGGCAACACCGCCTGCACGTGGATGTGGTCCGCGTGCCCGGCCGACGCGACGTCGAGGTACAGGCACTCTGTCAGCGCCAGCACCGCGTGCTTGCTCATGATGTAGGGCGCCTGCAAGGACGCCGTCAGCACGCCGCCGACCGAGGACAGGTTCCACACCCAGGCCCGTTCGCCGGTGGCCATCATCTTGGGCAGGAAAGCCCGCACCCCGTAGAAGACCCCGCTGACGTTGACGTCGACGACCCGGCGCCAGTTCGCCACCGGCGTGTCCCACAAGTAGCCGAACTGCTCGACGCCGGCGTTGTTCACCAGCAGCCGTACCGGCCCGACCTCGCGGTAGGTCCGCTCGGCGAGTTCGTGAACGGCGTCCGGGTCGCGCACGTCGCATCCGATGGCGACGGCCGAATCCGCCCCGAGTTCGACGCGCAGCGCCTCGATGGCGCCGGTGTCGATGTCGGCCAGCACGACGGTCATGCCCAGCCGGGTGGCGTGGCGCGCCAACCCCGCGCCGATGCCCGAGCCGGCCCCGGTGATCACGGCGACCCCGCCGGAAAACGGGTTCACGCGTACTGCAACGCGGGCCGCGGCGGCCGACGCAGCGGGCGCAACGGCTGCAGGGTCGGGGCGACGCGCCCCGGGCCGTTCTCGGCGTGCCGCCAGATACCCATCGCCGTCATCCGGACCGGGGCGATCAATCGCTGGTCGAACGTCATCCGGTTCATCGGACCGCACACGGAAACCGCGGCCATCACGTCCCGGCCGTCGCCGGCCTCGCCGATAGGCGCTGCCACACAACCGAATCCGAGCATCGACTCTTCGCGTTCGAAGGCGACTCCGTGCGCGCGCGCCCGGGACAGCTCGAGGGCCAGCTGTGAGCCGGTGGCGATCGAGTACCTGGTTCTGCGGGCTCGCAGGTCCACCGGCGCATCCTCGTCGCGGTAGGCCAGGATCGCCTTGCCGACGGCGGTGCACTGCGCGGGCTGGCGGCTGCCCACCCTGGTGGGTATCGGGGCCAGCGGCGAGTCGCCGACCTTGTCGAGGAAGACCACGTCGGGCCCGTCCAGCACCGCGAGGTGCACGACGAGTCCGGTGGCGCGGTGCAGTTCGCCGAGCAGGGGACCGGCGGCGCGCACCAGGCGGTCCTGGTGCACGGCCAGCGAACCCAGCTCGACCAGGCGCATGCCCAGCTCGTAGTCGCGGCCGCTGCGGCGCAGCCAGCGCAGCTGCACCAGGCGCTCGAGCATTCGGTGCGCCGACGAGCGCGGCAGGCCGGTGCGCCGGACGATCTGCGCCAGCGTCAGCCGCCCGGGGCCGTCGAATGCGTCCAGGACGAGCGAGATGCGGTCGATGACCGCCGTGGGCGTTGCTGGCTCCGCAATGGCTGTCATCGGTCCTCCAGGGGGCTGATGTATCTGGGTGGCATATTCCTAATAGGAATATCTATATCACACGGATGTGGCCGCTGTCACACACCACGCTCGCGGCAACAAGCTCAGCCTTTGGCGGCCGATCGGCCGGCGCGGCGGCCATAGAAGCTGCCGTCACCCAACGAGACGCCGCTGGCATAGCCCCACGCGGCCAGCCCGGCGGTGCACCGCCCGGCGGCGAAGAGCCCGGGAATGGGCGCGCCGCTGACGTGCAACACCTCGGCGTCCAGCGTGGTGGCCAGCCCGCCCAGGGTGAAGCCGCCGGTGTTCTCGCGCAGGTCGACGGCGCCGAGGGGAGTGCCGATCAGCTTGATCCACTCCGGCTTCTTGTGCAGCAGCGGATCCTCACCACGCGCGGCGCCCTCGTTGTAGGCGGCCACCGTCGCCTGCAGCGACCCGGGCGCCAGCCCTATGTCGCGTTCCAACTCGGCGACGGTGTCGGCCACCCAGGTCGCGGGCCGCAGCATCAGCTTGGGCGACAACGAGTTCATCGCCTCGTCCTGCGCGTCGCCGTCGATGATCAGGTACGCGGTGTTGTCCTGGTGGTAGAGAGTGAGCTGCCCGATCCGGCCCGGGTAGGTGTCCTCGGCGACGTAGCGCTGACCGCGGCCGTTGACCAGAATGCCGCGCACCAGTTGTTGCGGGTCGATGAAAATCGCGACCTCGGTGGCGTCCATGTGGGCCAGGTCCGCGCCCAGCGCCTGCGCCATCCGGATCGCCTGCCCGTCGTGCTGCTCGATGGACGCAGCCGGGCGCCCGGCGATCCGCGGCGCGTACTGCGCGACCATCGCGTCGTTGTAGGCGAAGCTGCCGGTCGCGAGGACCACCCCGGCGCGCGCCCGGATGCTCACCTCGGAGCCGTACCGGCGCGCGCGGATGCCGACCACCCGGCCGTCGGATGCCACGATCAGGCGCTGCACCCGCACGTCGTACAGCGCCCGGGCGCCGGCCGCGGTCGCCGTCTCGACCAGGGGCTTCATCAGCATGAAGCCGGCGCTGGCCTCGCCCTGCTTCTTGTTCTGCATCTGCGGGACATGCCCGCGCGGCGCGGGCGAGGCGATGGTGTTGAACGGGAACGAGTTTTCGCCGCCGCTGTACATCAGCCCTTGGTCGCCCATCGGCTCCCACCCGGGCTCGGAGAAGAACTCCGCCTTGAACGGCACGCCGCAGCCCACCAGCCAGTCGAAGTGGGCGACGCTGCCCGCGCAGTAGTCGGCGATCCTGTTCTCGTCGGCGCCGGGGCCCATCGCGACGTTGAGGAACGCCGCCATGTTGTCGACGGAATCGGTGAAGCCGCAAGCCTTTTGCAGCGAGGTGCCACCGCCGAGGTAAATGAAGCCACCGGCCATCGACGCCGCGCCGCCCCAGGATCCGGTGCGCTCGAGCACCAGCACGTCGGCGCCCGACCGGGCGGCTTCCACCGCCGCGGCCGCACCGGCGACACCGTAGCCGGCGATGACGACGTCGGCCTCCTCATCCCACGAGGTGATCGACGACGCCGCGACCGGCGTCACGTCCGAGTCGGGCGTCACAGCCGCATCGCCGCGGGCATCTCGCCGACCCACTGGTGGCCCCAGTAGCTGTCGGCGGTGATTTCCTCCGCGGTGTAATAGTTTTCGTCGACCCGCATGCCATCGGTGCCGAATTCGATGTCCCAGTCGCCGGGTGCACGGACGTAGAACGACACCATCTTGTCGTTGGTGTGCCGCCCGAGGGTGGACGACAGCTGGAACCCCTCGGCATTGACCCGGTCCAGCGCCCGGCCCACCGCGTCCAGAGTGTCGACCTCCACCATGATGTGGACCAGGCGCGGGTCGCGCTGGTGCGCGGCCGGCACGATCGCCATGCTGTGGTGTCGCTCGTTGATGCCCAGGAACCGAACCCGCACCGGGCCGAACTCTTTGGGCAGCGGCACCCGGAACGCGCCGCGGGAGCGGAAAGCCAGGACCTCGGTGTAGAAGTCGAAGAGCCCGTTGGGGTCGGTGGCCGGCACCACCACGTGACCCATGCCCTGGTCGCCGGTGACGAACTTCGCGCCGAACGGCGTGACGACCGGGCTGTGGTCGAGCACCGCGCCGTGGAACACCTCCAGCGTCGTGCCGGCCGGATCCTCGAACGTAATCACCTCCTCGACGCGGCGCGCCTCGGCCTCGTCGGGGGACAGCTGCTTGTACGCCACGCCGGCGCCGTCGAGACAGGCCTGCACCCGTTGCAACGCCGGGTGGTCGCGCACCTCCCAGCCGACGGTCAGCACCCTGTCGGTCTCGCCGGGCACCACAATGAGCCGGGCCGCCCGCTCGTCCATCCGCAGATATAACGCCGACGGGTCCGGACCCTTACCCTCCGCGAAACCCAGGGTGCCGAACGCGAATTGCCGCCAACGATCGATATCGTTGGTCGAAATAGTGATGTAGCCAAGGCTTTTCAGATCACTCACGCCAAGTCCCCCGCTCAGATCAGGGCCCGCAGCGGACCCTCGGGCGGCTCGATGCCCAGCGAACTCAGCGCCGCCGCGTGATAGGTGGTACCGGGGACATGGATGGCATGCATCTGTCCGACGTGCACGTCACGCCAGTACCGCTGCAGCGGCTTGTCCATCCGCGAGGCGTTGCCGCCCGAGCGGGCGAAGATCTCGTCGACCGCAGACACCGCGCGCCACACCGCCCGCACCTGGGTGCGCCGCCCCGCCGCCCGGTCGGCGAACGACACCTCCTTGCCGGCCGCGACCATGTCGTAGATGCGGTCGGCGTTGGCCAGCAGCTCCTGGCGGGCGGCGTTGATGTCGGCGGCCGCCTCGCCGATCGCGTGCATGACGTAGGGGTCGTCCTTGATCGCGGTCCCGGTGGCGCCGACCCGCGCACGCTGGTAGTCCAGGTGCGCCGCCAGCGCGCCCTCGGCGATGCCGATGGTGGCCGCCGAGATGCCCAGCGGGAACATCGTCGACCACGGCATCAGGTACAGCGGCTCGGTCATGCCGGCCTCGCGCTGGGCGGTGCCGTCCATCACCTTTGTCGCGTCCATGGTCCGGTAGGACGGGACGAAGGCGTCTTTGACGATGACGTCCTTGGACCCGGTTCCGCGCAGCCCCACCACATTCCACGAGTCGTCGACGATCTCGTAGTCCTTGCGCGGCAGGATCATGTGCAGCATCTGCGGCGGCATCAGCGGGATGCCCTTTTCGTCACCGAGCATGGCGCCCAGGATGATCCAGTCGCAGTGGTCGGTGCCCGAGCTGAACTGCCAGCGCCCGTTGAAGATGTAGCCGCCGTCGACGGGGCGGGCCACACCCTGCGGCGCGTACGGGGACGCCATCCAGGTGTCGACGTCGTCGGCCCAGATCTCGGCGGCGACTCTCGGGTCCGCGTACGCCAACTGGTAGGGGTGCACGCCCACCACACCGACGATCCAGCCGGCCGCCGGATCCAGTGCCGCGGTGGCCATCGTCGTCTCGGCGAACTCGCGGGGGTGCACCTCGAAGCCCTGATACTGCTTGGTCTGCAGCAGCCGGATCAGGCCGGCGCCCTTCATCAGCTTGACGGTGTCGTCGGTAAGCCGGCCGATGCGTTCGGCTTCCACGGCTTGGTCGCGCAGTTGGTCGGCCATGGCCACCACCCGGTCGAGTACCCGGTCGCTCATATCGTTGTCCTTACGTGTGTGGGCTTAGGTAATGGTCTACCGCAGTCCCGGCCCGTCCCAAAGGAAATCCCGATGAGCGGACACCGGGCGATCAGAATTCGACGTGAACATCGCCGCCGGCCGCCCTGGCCTGGCAGGCCAGGATCAGGCCGTCCGCGAGGTCGGCCGCGTCCAGGACATCGCAGGACGCCATGTCGACCCGCCCGGTGAGCACGGTCGCCACGCAGGAGCCGCAGCGGCCCTCGCGGCACGAGTGGGGCACCGTGATCCCCGCGTCCAGCAGCGTCTCGACCAGGGTCTGACCGTGAGGCCAGCACAAGCTGTGCCGCCTGCCGTCCAGGTCGACGTCGACGTGTGCGATTTCCGGCATGGCCCGATGGTGGGTGATCACCACCGGGCGGCGGGCGGCCCGCGCCCGGTGGCCGGGAAATCGGGCGCGAACCGCCCGGTGACCGGGACGGGCGGCGGTGCGCTACGCGCAAGGCCTTACCGTGACTGCTTGTGAACGATGCCGACCAGCCGCCGTTGGATGTCGTCGTGGTCGGCGCGGGGTTCGCCGGCCTCTACGCCTTGCACAAGCTGCGCGGGCAGGGCCTCTCGGTGCGGGTGCTCGAGGCCGCGCCGGAGCTCGGCGGCACCTGGTACCACAACCGGTATCCGGGGGCTCGCTGCGACGTCGAGAGCGTCGACTACTGCTACTCGTTCTCCGACGAATTGCAGCGGGAATGGAACTGGACCGAGCGGTACGCCACCCAGGCTGAGATCCTGGCCTATCTGAACTGGGTCGCCGACAAGCTCGACCTGCGCCGTGACGTCGCGTTGGGCACCCGCGTGGTGTCGGCGCATCTCGATCAGGCCACGCTACGATGGACGGTCACCACCGGTGCGGGGCAACGGTTTTCGGCGCGGTTCTGTCTTATGGCGACCGGGCCGCTGTCGGCGGCGCTGACACCGGACTTCGCCGGCCTGGACACCTTCGCCGGCGAGATCTACCACACCGCGCGGTGGCCGCACGAGCCCGTCGATTTCGCCGGCAAGCGGGTGGCGGTCATCGGCACCGGATCCTCTGGCATCCAATCGATTCCGGTCATCGCCGAGCAAGCCGCGCAGCTCTACGTTTTCCAGCGCACGCCGAATTACAGTGTCCCTGCCGGCAATCGACCGCTGCCCGCGCACGAGCTCGAGGAGATCAAGGCGGGGTACGCGCAGCGGCGCGCGCTGTCATGGCGAAGCGGCGGTGGCTCGCCGCACGTCACCGCGTCGAAGCCGACCATGCAGTTCACCGCCGCGCAGCGGCGGGCGGCTTTCGAGGAGCGTTGGCGACTGGGCGGGGTGCTGTTCTCCAAGACGTTCCCGGACCAGATGACCGACCTGGAGGCCAACGACGAGGCCCGCAGGTTCTACGAGCAGAAGGTGCGGGCCGTCATCGACGACCCGGCCGTGGCCGACTTGCTGATACCCACCGACCACCCCATCGGCACCAAGCGAATCTGCACCGACAGCAACTACTTCCAGACGTTCAACCGCCCCAACGTGTCGCTGATCAGCGTGCGGGCCACGCCGATCGAATCCGTCGACGCCACCGGTATCAACACCGCCGGGGCGGACGGGGAGAAAGCGCGTTACGACGTGGACATGATCGTGCTGGCAACGGGTTTCGACGCGATGACCGGGGCGCTGGGCAACATCGATATCGTGGGCCGCCGCGGCACCGCACTGCGGGAGGACTGGGCGCACGGCCCGCGCACCTACCTGGGCCTCGGTGTGGACGGCTTTCCCAACCTGTTCTTGATCTCCGGCCCGGGGGCGCCCGCCGTGCTGGCGAACATGGTGCTGCACGCCGAGGCCCAGGTCAATTGGATCGCGGAGGCCATCGCCTTCCTGGACCGGCACGGTTACGCAGCGCTGGAGGCCACCGTGGACGGCGTGGACGGGTGGGGCGCCGAATGCGGCCGCCTGGCCGATACGACGCTGTTCACCAAGGCGAACTCCTGGTACATGGGCGCCAACGTGCCCGGAAAGCCGCGCGGCTTCATGCTGTTCACCGGCGGCTTCGCCACGTACAACGACATTTGCGCCGACGTCGCCGACGCCGGCTACCGCGGCTTCGACCTGATCGAACGATGACGGGATTGCTGGGCAAGGTCGTCGTGGTCACCGGTGCCGCCAAAGGCACCGGGCGGGTGCACTGCGCGCGCTTCGCCGACGAGGGCGCCGACGTGATCGCCCTGGACGCCGACACCGCGGTCGACGAGTTAGCAGGCACCGCAAGGGAAGTCAAGGACCGCGGTAGGCGGTGTGCGACCGGCCTGGCCGACGTCAGCGACCTCGAAGCGCTGACCGCCGCCATCGATGCCGGCGTGGCCGAGCTGGGCCGGCTCGATGTCGTCGTCGCCAACGCCGGGGTCCACCTGCCCGGCGCACCGTCGTGGGAACTCGACCCCGAAGTGTGGCAGCGCACCCTCGACATCAACCTCACCGGCGTCTGGCATACCGTGCGGGCGAGCGTGCCACACATGTCCGATCGGGAAGGCGAGCGGGGCGGATCCGTCGTCATCATCAGCTCGACGAGCGGGCTGCGCGGACTGCCCAACACCGCGCACTACACCGCCAGCAAGCATGCGGTGGTGGGACTGGCGCGCACGCTGGCCAACGAGCTCGGGCCGAGCGGTATCCGGGTCAACACCGTGCACCCCGGGCCGGTTGCCACCCCAATGGTGCTCAACGAGGCTACCTTTCGGCGGCTCCGGCCGGATCTGGACAACCCGACCGCGGTCGATGCGGCCGAGGTGCTGCAGGCGCGCAACCTGCTCCCGGTTCCGTGGGTCGAGCCCGTCGACATCGCCAACGCGGTGGTGTTCTTGGCCTCGGACGCGGCCCGCTACATCACCGGCACCCAGCTCGTCGTCGACGCCGGCCTGACCCAGAAGACGACATGAGCGGGCGGCTGGCGCGCAAGGTTGCCCTGATCACCGGAGCGGCGCGGGGGATCGGCCGCGCGCAGGCGGTGCGGTTCGCGCAGGAGGGCGCCGACATCATCGCGCTCGACGTGTGCGGGCCGGTCGACACCGTGATCATCCCGCACAGCACCCCGGCCGACCTCGACACCACCGCGTCCCTGGTGAGCGAGGCGGGCGGGCGGGTGCACACCGACATCGTCGACGTGCGTGACCTCGCCGGAATGCAGGCCGCCGTCGATCGGGGTGTCCGGCGGTTCGGCGGCCTGGACGTGGTCTGCGCGACCGCC
Source organism: Mycobacterium sp. 94-17 (assembly GCF_035617725.1). Taxonomy (NCBI): domain Bacteria; kingdom Bacillati; phylum Actinomycetota; class Actinomycetes; order Mycobacteriales; family Mycobacteriaceae; genus Mycobacterium; species Mycobacterium sp. 94-17. The sequence continues at coordinate 60,420 of NZ_JAPIYN010000021.1, read as the reverse complement.
GGCATCACGTCACGCGATAGGGCGGTCGACCTGGGCGAAAACGCGTGGCGCACCATGCTCGACGTCAACCTCACCGGGGTGTGGCACACCTGCCGCACGAGCGCGCCGCACCTGATCGCGCGCGGGGCGGGTTCGATGATCCTGACGAGTTCCATCGCCGGGCTGCGGGGGCTGGTCGGGGTAGCGCACTACACCGCGGCGAAGCACGGCGTGATCGGCCTGATGCGCACCCTCGCCAATGAGCTTGCGCCGCATGATGTTCGGGTCAACTGTGTCAGCCCCACCAACGTCGATACGCCCATGATCCACAACGACGTGGTAAGCACGGCCTTCCGGCCCGACTTGGACCGTCCGCCTACGCGCGCCGAATTCGCCGAGGCCGCGTGCACGATGAATATGCTGGCAGTTCCGTGGGTGGACGCGGTGGACGTGGCCAACGCCGCGCTGTTCTTGGCCTCCGACGAGGCGCGCTACATCACCGCGATCGTGCTGCCGGTCGACGCCGGAGCCACGCAGAGATGAGGAGCACATGACCGCCATCGACGAGCTGCTGACCCGCGTGCGCCGGCTCGAGGACGAACGCGACATCGCCCGGTTGATCGCCTCGTACGGGCCGGCGGTCGACGCCGGCGATGCCGACGCCGCAGCGGGCCTGTGGGCGAGCGACGGCGTATACGACGTCGATGGCAGGCGCATCCAGGGCCGCGCCGGCGTACACGCGATGATCAGCTCGGACGCCCACCAGAAGCTGGTGGCCGGCGGCTGTTCGCATTTTCTCGGGCCGTGCGTGGTGAGGGTCGCCGGCGACGACGCGGTGGCGGTGTGCGAGTCGCTGGTGCTGGTCCGCGACGGCAGCGGCTACCGGGTGTGGCGGGCCACCGCACACCATTTCGCGCTGCGCCGCACCGGCGGCAAGTGGCAGATCACCACCCGCACCGGCAGAGTGCTCGACGGCAACCCCGGCGCGCTCGGACTGCTGACGAAAGGCCTTGCGGGAGAGGTGGTCTAGCTTTGACGGCCGCGCGACAGGAACGCCAGCACGGCGCTCTCGAACGCGTCCTTGGCCTCGATCATCGCCCAGTGCCCCGAGTTGGGGAAGATATGTAGCTCCGCGTTGGGGATGGTGCGCATCGGGATCAGGGCCATGTCCGGCGGGCTCACCCTGTCGTCGCGTCCCCACGTCAGCAGGGTGGGGGCGGCCAGCTTGTGCATGGTCGCCCACGGCAGCGGGCGATCGGAGGCGCTCAGCGCGGCGTTCATCCCGGCGAATGCCGCCTTGCCGTACATGCGCCGGGCCGCGGCCAGGGTGTCCGGATCGGTGGCCAGCTGCCAGCGCTCCTCGATCAGCTGATCGGTGATCAACGCCTGGTCGTAGACCATCGACTTGAGCCAGTCGACCAGGCGTTGCCGCGTGGGGTCCTCGACGAACTCCTGCAGCAACCGGATGCCTTCGCTGGGGCTGGGACTGAAGATGTTGGTGCCGATGCCGCCGATGGTCACCAGCCGGTCGACGCGGTCCGGATTGTGGGTCGCGAAGTTGATGCCGACGCCTCCGCCCATCGAGTTGCCGACGATGTGCACCCTCTCGACGCCGAGCGCGTCCAGGAAGGGCGCTACCGTGCCGAACGCGGTGACCATCGGGTGGCCGCCGAAATCGTCGCTGACCCCGAAACCGGGGAATTCCAGGATCAGGCAGCGAAAGTGGGCGGCGAAGGCGGGGAGCACGCCGCGGAAGTTGCGCCAGCCGGTGACGCCGGGGCCGGACCCGTGCAGGAACAGCAGCACGGGACCGGAGCCGCCACTGTCGTAATAGCGCAAAGCGCCCTTGTCCAGGCCTATTTCCTGCAGGCCGATTTCCTGCAGGTCGTGCGCCGCCGGTTGCGCCACCGGTTCAAAAGTGTCTGCCACGGGATGTCACCCTGCCATGTCCCGGGCGTGCGGACGGACGGGGTTCCGCTGAACGGGCCGCTCAGCCCGGGCGGCCGGAGGGTTCGCCGCAGTCCAGCAGTTCTTTGAGCGCGGCCGGGAACGCGTCGGCGAGGTCCCACAGGTCGGCGACGACGTCGGGGCAGGAATTGATGCCCACCCCGAGCCGGCCGTTGAGCGACATCGCGGTGATGTTGAGCGCGGCGCCGGCGATGATCGGGCCGAGGGGATACATGGCGGCGAGCCGACAGCCCAGGAAGTACAGCTGTTCCTGCGGGCCGGGCACGTTGGACATCACCAAGTTGTGTGGCGGCTTATCCGGCACGGGGATGCGCGGCAGCAGCTTCATCGCGGCGCCGAACATGGTCTGCCCCGCGACTTGCGTCCAGTCCTGCAGCAGGTTGGGCCCCAGCGCCGCGGCGTGATCCTTGGCCGCGGCGTTTCCGGCGGCGATGCTGCTCAGCCGCTCGGCGGGATCGTCGACGTGGGTCTCGAGCCGACAGAGCATCCAGGTCAGCTGGTTGCGGCCGGGCCGACTGGACTTGCCGTGCACCGACACCGGCACGCTGGCGACCAGGGGATCCGACGGGAAGGCGTCGCGTTCGCGCAGGTACTGCCGCAGCGCCCCGGCACATAGCGCCGTCACGACGTCGTTGACGGTCACGCCGAATCGGCGTTTGACGGTCTTCACGTCCTCGAGGTCCACGCTGGTCAGGGCGATGTTACGGCGCCGGGTGAACGTGCCGTTGAACGCCGTCGGGGGAGCCGCGAACGGGGCGGCCATGGTCTGCCCACCACCGCGGGCGCGCAGCACGGTCTCCGCCAGCGTCAGCGCCGTGGCCGGCAACACTTTGGCCAGGCGCCACGGCCGCAGCGCTGCCCCGATCAGCCCGCCGGCGGCGATCTGCAGCGCATTGGCCGCGCCGCCACGCTCGGCCGGTTTCGGTGGCGGTGCGTCCGGGACGGTGCTGCACAGCTGCGCGAGCAGGTTGGCGCCGCCCACGCCGTCTACCACCGCGTGGTGGGCCTTGAGGATGACGGACAGCTTGTCGGTGCCGTGCAGACCCTCGACCACCCACATCTCCCAGAGCGGACGATCCCGGTCCAGTGCCAATCCGGCGATGTGGCCGCAGATGTCCGCTAATTCCCGCGGGCCCCCGGGAGAGGGCAGGGCGACGCGCTGAAGGTGGCGCGCAAGATCGAACCCGTCGTCGTCCACCCACACCGGGTGGTCGAAGTTCAACTGGTTGTCGGCCAGCTTGAGGCGGAATTCGGGCACGGCGTCCACCCGCAGCGCCAGCGCCTCCCGGAAACTGTCGAAAGTGTAGCCTCCCGGCATCGTCATCGGGTCCAGCTCCAGCACACAGCAAACATTCAGCGGCTGCGTCGGCGATTCCAGGTATAAGAAGAACGCGTCTAACCCACTGAGTCGTTGCATGTTTGCTCGTCTCTGTTGTGCGATCCTGACCGCTGGTCAGGTGACCGGCGGTCATCCCCAGGCTCCCGAGGGGAAGGCACGATCGGAATGGCCGCGACGTGTCTTGTCTGTAGCCGTTTCGGGGCGCTCGGCAAACATGCGACAGGTTCGGCGGTCCGGTGCCCGGCGATCGGGCCGCCAGCTTGCATCCGGTGGGGTCGGGGCGAAACCCTCGCTCGGGCAGCGTGATTGGCTTTCTCGCGGCCGTGATCCTCAGCTCTCGCCGCGGGCCATCGCGGAGTCGGGCGCCGCCCAGTCGGTCGAGACCTTGCGGTGCTCGATCAGCCAGGCGTCACCCTCGGGCACCAGGACGTCGCGGTAACGGCCGCAGTGGTCGAGCCCGATGTGGGTCACCACGGTGAAATAGGAGTCGACGTGGGCACGCTCGGGTGTCACCGCGGTGAACAACACGTTCGCGACGTTATGGCGCACAATCGGTTTGACGTCAGCGTCGACGGCGATCCTGCCGGTGACACCGCCCAGGAAAGCCGCGATCTCCGAACGCCCGCGCAGCGGGGCGAAACCGCGGATCTCCAGGACGCCGTCGGCGCAGAACGTCTGCGCGAGGCGGTCGAGCCGGCCGGCGTCGCCCGACCAGTTGTAGCGGGCCAGGGTATCGCGGATTCGCTCGCGGGCGACCAGTTCCCACATTTCCATCGTCACGACTCCTCGCACCGCCGCGGACGCCTCGGCCCACCAGCGTAGGCGCGGCCGGTGGCGTCGTGGAAGCGGGGAGGGCAGCGGGCGCCGAGGCCGGTGCCGCGCGCTCGGCGACGTTGACGGGCAGGGTAATTCGCCCACGACCCGCGGTGGGTTCCGATCCGGCGCCTCGCGGCTGTGTCGAAGGCTACTGGCCGGCCACGTTTCGAGAATGCACCGGTTGGGCAATAGAAGGGCGAGCACGCGACAAGGCGCGGTCACGGGCGCAGTGCGCCCGAAGGAGGGAGAACGGATGTCGGACAAGAGCGGACCCGAAGAGGCCATCGCGGGCGTCGTCGAGGGCGTCAAGGGCAAGGCCAAGGAAGTCGCGGGCGCCGTTGCCGGGCGAGACGACCTGATGCGCGAGGGCCAGGCTCAGCAGGACAAGGCCGACGCGCAGCGCGAAGCTGCAAAGAAGGAGGCCGAGGCCGAAAGTGCCCGCAAGGCCGCTGAAATCAACGAAGCTCGTCAGAAAGCCGCGCAGTAGCGGCAGTCGACGGTGGCCCGGTCACGAGGGTGACCGGGCCACCGCTTTGCCGCGCTCCATCGCGCGGAACGAAAAGCCTTGTGCGGCAGACAAATCGCGGGTGAGAGTTCAGTAGACCCGGCGATTCGGTCTGTCCCACGGGGTGTTTCGCGCCGCACGGACGTGCGTCCGCGGTGGTGCTCAGGGTGCGACAGGCCGGTTGGTCCACTGGCGGTCGGGCCTGCGCGTCGAGCGGAACCATCCGCCGGCCGCCCCGGTGCCGCCGTCCGTCGGGATGACATGGCCGGTGACGAAGCCGGAGAGGTCGGAGGCCAGGAACAGGATGACCCGGGCCTGATCCTCGGGCACGCCCATCCGTCCGACCGGCACCCACTGGGGCCACTGCGTCTGCTCCGCGGCCGAAAGCCATTGCGAATAGGGCACTTGCAGGGATTCGGTGACGTCGGGCGCGATAGCGTTCACCCGCACTCCGTCGTTGCCGACCTGGACCGCGAGGCTGCGGGTGAACGCGTTGACCGCTGCTTTGAAGGCGGCATACACCGGGTCTTCCGGGTAGCCCCGCAGCCCCTCGACCGACGATACGTTCACGATCGCGCCCGTGTGCCGCGCGACCATGGCCGGCAGGAACTCGTGGGTCAGCAGGAACACGTGGTGCAGGTTGATCCGGTAGAGCTCGTCCCACAGCTTCGGATCCGTGCCGGCGAAGTCTCCGGGGTGGCGCAACCAGTGGCCCACGTTGTTCACCAGCACGTCCACCCGGCCGAACCGATCGAGGACCGTGCGGGCCAGGCGGGTGACCTGGTCGGCGTCCCGGACGTCCGTGGCGACCGCGAGGGCCGACCCGCCGGAGTCGACGATCGAGGAAGCCGTCGCGTCGGCGAGGTCGGCGTCGATGTCGGCGATGACCACCTCGGCCCCGTGTTCGGCGAACAGCCCCGCGGTCGCGGCGCCGATACCTCCCGCGCCTCCCGTCACGACCGCCACCCGGTCGGTCAGCAGTGGCTCAGGGGGCTGCACGTGCGTCATCGCTCATATATTGGGCCATTCGGCGACCCAGGCGACAGTTGGCTCCGCTTACCCACTTTTGCGCGCCGGAAAACGTGACGTAGCCGACATTCACCGACCGTTCCCATCTAGTTAGCCCACCTTCGTGGCGGGTATCCCGTTGCGACTTAGGAGGTTGAACCCAATGGTGAGTACAACCGGACCGGCTCGCATACTGCCGAGCGTGGCGACCACGCGGCGCGTGCACCACCGGCACAGCCCGCAGTCGGTTGCCGTCGGACTTGCGAGCCGCTTGGTCATCAAGAACACCGTCCGCGTGTGGGCACTGACGCCGAACCTGCGCTGGCCGTTCGAATTCGTCGACGGCGTAGCGGGATTGGCCCCGCGCCTGGGATCCGCGGCGAAGACCGAACGGGTGCGGCTCGAGGACTGTGCCGCGGAATGGATTCACGCGCCCGGCGGATCGGGAAAGCGGGCGATCCTGTATCTGCATGGCGGCGCGTTTTTGACCTGCGGCCTCAACACCCACCGCTCCATGGTGACTCGCTTGGCGAAGGCGGCAGACGCGTCCGTGCTGGCGGTCGCCTACCGCAAGCTGCCCTCACATCAGATCACCGACGCCATCGAGGACGGGATCAGCGGCCTGCGCTGGCTGCAGGACCGCGGCTACGACGGCGACCAGATCGTGGTGGCCGGTGACTCCGCCGGCGGCTACCTGGCGTTCATGACCACGCTTCTGGCGATTCAGGACGGCATCATGGACCCGGCCGGAGTCGCGACCGTCTCGCCGTTCACCGACGCCGATCCGGTGCGAAAACTCAAACACCGCAACGCACGCAAGTGTTCGATGTTCACCCGCCGTGCCTTCTCGCGGTTCGCCGAGTTCCTCAACAAGGCGCAGGTTGTGGAGGGCCGGGATGCCACCGCGGTTGCCTCTCCGGTGGACGCCGATCTGTCCTCGTTGCCACCGGTCACCATTCACGCCAGCTCGGACGAGTTGCTGCTCGCCGACGCCGAACTGATGGCGAAGCGCTTGCAAGCCAGCGGAATCCGCTGCGATCTGCATCTGTGGGACGGGCAGATTCACGACTTCCCCTTGGCCGCCGACGTATTGCCCGAGGGCAGGCGTGCCATCAAATACCTGGGCGACTTCGTCAAGGAGGTCACCGCCGCCCGCGCCAAGGCCCCGAGCGTGCGCAACCTTCGTGCCGCCGCGACGGCCGTTTGAAGGATGCGAACGTAGTTGTGCCGCAAGCGGGTTAGTAATCGATCCGGTTTCTACGGTGGTGGCGCCGCGTCGTGCTCACCCCGCCGGCCGCCGACCCGGGCAAGGCCTGACCAGGCCTGACGACAAACCTGACGACAAGGCCTGGCGCCAAAGCCTGACGGCAAACCTGGCGCATGAGCCGGGTCGCTGCCGTTACAGTTGGTCCTGATGACCCCACCAGCCCCGCCTGCGCTGACCGTGCGGTACGAGGGAGCCGAGCGCACCTTCGCGCCGGGCAACGACGTAGTGATCGGGCGTGATCTTCGCGCCGACGTGCGAGTCGCCCACCCACTGATCTCCCGCACCCACCTGATCGTGCGGTACGACCAGGGCCGATGGGTCGCCATCGACAACGGCAGCCTCAACGGCCTTTACGTCCACAACCGCCGCGTCCCGGTCGTGGACATCCAGGACGGGTTGCGGGTCAACATGGGCAATCCGGACGGCCCCGCGCTCAGTTTCGAGGTCGGGCGCCACCAGGGTTCGGCGGGGCGGCCGCCGCTGACGACGTCGATACCGATCGTCAGCAACCCCAGTGAACCCCTCGCGCGGGCGCCGTACAGCCAGCCGCTCGGCGCGCAGCGCCCGGGCGAGCCGCAACGGCCGGCGTCGGCGTCTTTCCGCCACCCGGTCCATCCGCCGGCCGCACAGCCCGGCCAGCCGGCCAGCGGCCCCATTCCGAGCTATCCGTCGGGGCCGCAGCCCCAGTACCCGACCGGCGGCATACCGAGCGGGCCCCAGTCCGCGCCGCAGATTTACCGCTCGCCGTCGATGCAGTCCGCGCCGCCGACCACCGCGTTGCCGTCGGCGCCGCAGACGGGCCGCATCGGCGGCGACTCGTCGGTGATCGCGACGTCGATGATGAGGATCTTGCGGCCGGGCAAGGGCGGGCTGGACGTGCCGGGCGCCATCAAGATCGGCCGGGCCAACGACAACGACATCGTCATCCCCGAGGTGTTGGCGTCGCGCCACCACGCCACGCTGGTTCCCACCCCCCACGGCACCGAAATCCACGACAACCGCAGCATCAACGGCACCTTCGTCAACGGCGTGCGACTGGATTCGGCCGTGCTGCACGACGGCGACGTCGTCACCATCGGCAACATCGACCTGGTCTTTCACGGCGGCACCCTGGCTCGCCGCGACCAGACCGCGACCGCGACGCGCAGCGGCGGCCTCGACGTGCGCGGGGTGACCTGGACGATCGAGAACAACAAGACGCTGCTGGACAACATCTCGCTGGCCGCGCTGCCCGGCACGCTGACGGCGGTCATCGGTCCGTCCGGCGCAGGCAAGTCCACCTTCGCCCGGTTGGTCGCCGGGTACACCCACCCGACGACGGGGACGGTGTCGTTCGAGGGCCACAACATCCACGCTGAGTACGCCTCGTTGCGGAGCAGGATCGGGATGGTGCCCCAGGACGACGTGGTGCACGGTCAGCTGACCGTGCAGCAGGCGCTGATGTACGCCGCCGAGTTGCGCCTGCCGCCGGACACCACGAAGGACGACCGTGCCCAGGTGGTGGCCCGCGTGCTCGAGGAACTCGAGATGACCCAGCACCTGCACACCCGGGTGGACAAGCTGTCCGGCGGTCAGCGCAAGCGGGCGTCGGTGGCGCTCGAGCTGCTCACCGGGCCGTCGCTGCTGATCCTGGACGAACCGACCTCCGGCCTGGACCCGGCGCTGGACCGGCAGGTGATGACCATGCTGCGACAGCTGGCCGACGCCGGCCGCGTCGTGCTGGTGGTCACCCACTCGCTCACCTACCTGGACGTCTGCGACCAGGTGTTGCTGCTGGCCCCGGGCGGCAAGACGGCGTTCTGCGGCCCGCCCGGCCAGATCGGTCCCGCCATGGGCACCACGAACTGGGCGGACATCTTCAGCGGCGTCGCGAACGATCCCGGCGGCGCCCAGGCGCGCTATTTGGCGCGCACGGGTCCGCCGCCGCCACCGCCACCAGCGGAGAAGCCCGCCGAACTCGGCGATCCCTCGCACACCAGTCTGTTCCGGCAGTTCTCCACGATCGCCCGGCGCCAGATGCGGCTGATCGTCTCGGACCGCGGCTATTTCGTGTTTCTCGCGCTGCTGCCGTTCATCATGGGGTCGTTGTCCATGTCGGTGCCCGGCGACGCCGGCTTCGGGATACCGAACCCGATGGGTGCGTCGCCGAACGAGCCGGGGCAGATCCTGGTGCTGCTCAACGTGGGCGCGGTGTTCATGGGCACCGCCCTGACCATTCGCGACCTCATCGGCGAGCGCGCGATCTTCCTGCGTGAACAGGCGGTCGGGTTGTCCACCACGGCCTACCTGCTGGCCAAGGTCTGCGTGTACACGGTGTTCGCGATCGTCCAGTCGGCGATCGTCAGCATCATCACGGTGCTCGGCAAGGGCGCCCCCACGCAAGGCGCGGTCGCGCTGGGCAAGCCGGGTCTGGAGCTGTTCGCCGACGTCGCGCTGACGTGCGTCGCGTCGGCCATGCTGGGGCTGGCACTGTCCGCCGTCGCCAAGTCCAACGAGCAGATCATGCCGTTGCTGGTGGTGGCGGTGATGTCTCAGCTGGTGTTTTCCGGCGGGATGATCCCGGTCACCGCGCGCGTCGGGCTCGACCAGATGTCGTGGGCGACGCCGGCGCGCTGGGGATTCGCGGCGTCAGCCTCCACCGCCGACCTGACCAAGCTGGTGCCCGGTCCGCTCACCCCGAAGGATTCGCACTGGCGGCACGCCCCGGCGACGTGGTGGTTCGACGTCGGCATGCTGTTCGTCATCAGCGCCGTCTACCTCGGCTTCGTGCGCTGGAAGATCCGTCTCAAAGGCGGCTGACCGGCCGCGCGTCAGGCCCCCTTGCGCACCAGCTGCTCGGCTGCGGCCCGCATGCGGTCCGACAGTTGCAGCAGATCGTGCTCGCCCACACCCAACGGCAGCGTGTAGGCCAGCTGCCGCAGTTCGACGGCGTAATTGCGCAGGTCTTCGCGGAGGCGCATCTCAACAGTGGGCATGACTTCTCCCTCGGGCCGGGCAGAAAGCCTGGTCTGCGTCGACCAGCCGATCTGAAAATCTTCGCAGGCCGCCCATCCGCACCGCGAGAGCGCCGACACGTTTTAACCAGAGATTGACGGCGTGTTTACAGTCCGCACACCGGCCCGCGGGGCTCGGCGGCATGGCGCATCTCCGAAATTCGCGGCGCCGTTCCACCGTGGCGTTACGCTGACGCTGGTTGGTGTAAGGCTTGGAAGGAAGGCACAGGCGCCGGAATGGATTTCGAACTCGACGCCGGCCAGCGCGCCTGGCTCACCGAGGTTCGCCAATTCCTGCACGAGAACGTCACCCCGGAATTGCGCGCCGAGCTCGCCGAGCACGACCTGGAGTTCCCCGACGGCGAGGTGGCGCGGTTTCGTCGCAAGGTCGGGGCCAAGGGCTGGTTCGGACTGAACTGGCCGCGCGAGTACGGGGGCCTGGCCGGCGAACGCGGCCTGGGCGCCGTCCACCTGCACCTGCTGATGAGCGAATTCGAATACTGGGGCGTGCCCGGCCCCGACCTGACGGTGACGTCGGTGGCGCCGATGATCATGCGGCACGGAACCGAACGCAACAAAGCCGAATGGCTTCCCCCGATCGCCACGGGCGAAATGATTTGCGCGGTAGGCTATTCCGAGCCCGAGGCCGGCACCGACCTGGCCGCCCTGCGCACCAGTGCCACCCGCGACGGCGACGAATGGGTGATCAACGGGACCAAGATCTGGAACAGCGGCGCCCAGCGCGCGACGCACGAATGGCTCTGCGTCCGTACCGATCCGGCCGCTGCGCGGCATCGCGGCATCTCGGTCGTCATCGTGCCGATCGACAGCCCGGGCGTCGAGATCCGCCCGCTGTACGCATGGTCGGGCTATCGCACCAACGAGGTGCACTTCCGTGACGTGCGGGTGCCGGTCACCAATCTCGTCGGCGAGGTCAACCGCGGCTGGACCTACATCACCGGTGCGCTCGATCTCGAACGCGGGGCGCTGACCAACGCCGGAGACCTGCGCCGCGCCGTCGAGGAGCTGCACGGGTTGGCGCGACGCCCGCGGCGCGACGGCACCGTGCCCGCCGACGACCCGTCGCTGCGCCGGCGGCTGGCCCAAGCCGAGGCCGACGTCGAGGTGGCCGTCCTGATGGGCTACGAGGCGGCGTCGATCCTGGACAGCGGCGTCATCCCCAGCGTCGAGGTCAGCGTGGAGAAGGTGTTCACCAGCGAACTGCGCCAGCGCGTCGCCGCGCTGGCGCTCGATCTGCTCGGCCCCGACGGCCTGTTGGCCCATCGCGGCGAACACGCGCCGCTGGCAGGCAAATTCGAGCGGCTCTACCGGGCGGCCCCGCTGATGCGCTTCGGCGGGGGAACCAACGAGGTGCTGCGCGACATCATCGCCCAGCGCGGACACCGCATGCCCTCCTATGGACGCTGACACAAGGCCGCGCACACCGCACATGAAGACGATTCCCACCGCCGAACAGCGCGAGTTCGCCGCGGCGATACGCGCCCTGCTGGCCGCAGAGAACCCGATCGCCGCGGTGCGGGCTGGTTATGAGCCCCGCGCAGACCGGCGCAGGCCGGCGTTGTTCGGGGCCCTGGCCGACGCGGGCGTTCTCGGCCTGACCATCGCCGAGGACTACGGCGGGGCCGGGGGCGTCCTCGACGACCTCGCCGTCTTCTACACCGAGGCCGGCCGCGCGCTGTGCCCGACGACGGTGCACAGCAGCCTGCAGGCCGCGCTGGCCATCGACTGGCTGGGCTCCGCGGACGACAGGGCACGGTGGCTGCCGCCGCTCACGTCCGGACGCGTCCGCGCGACCACCGCGCTGTGGAACGCCCGCGACGCCGCACTCGTCGCGCCCGCGCTGCACGCCTCGGCGACGCGATCGGCACAGACGCGATCGGCAAAACGTTGGCGGCTCAACGGAACCGCGGACTACGTCCTCGACGCCGACGTCGCCGACCTCATCGTGGTGTCCGCCTCGGCGGACGAGCGCACCCTGGTCTTCGTCGTCGACGTCGGCAGCGGCGGTGTCAGCCTGGAACCCCTCGACATGGCCGGCGGGCTTCGGGCGTGCACGGTGCGCTTCGACGACGTCAGCGCCGACGTCATCGCCGACGTCATCGCCGACGTCATCGCCGACGGGGCCCTCGGCGGCGCACCGGCGTTGCGCCGGCTGGCCAACACCGCCGTGGCGCTGGGCTCGCTGGACCTGGTCGGTGCCGGCCAGGCCGTGCTCGACCGCACCGTCGACTACGTCAGGCTGCGCCACCAATTCGGCCGGCCCATCGCGTCGTTCCAGGCCGCCCAGCATCTGATCGCCAACATGCACATCGCCCTGGCGGCAGCGCGATTGGCCGCGCACTCGGCGGTGTTCTGGCTGGGCCGCGGCCGCGTCGCGACCAGGGAGACGTCCATCGCGCGCATGCACGCCGCGACGGCGGCGCGGCTGATCACGCTGGACGCCCACCAACTTCACGGGGGAATGGGGTACGTCACCGAGACAGACCTGTGGCTGTGGAGCGAACGGGCACGGTTCGGTTCGACGCTCGGTGGCGGCGCCGACGTCGCCGCACACTGGCTCGAGCAGAGCCTGCACGATGAGACAGACGAAGAGGAGCGCCGTTGAGCGAGGACAGTTTGATCGATCCGGAGTCGGCGGCGCGCGTGGGCACCATCGCCGCCTCGGCGACCGGCGAGGTGAACCGGCGCGACTGGCAACGCTGGGCGGCGGCGGTCGGTGACCACAATCCGCTGTATTTCGACCCGGAGTACGCCAGGGCCAACGGATATCGCGACATCATCTGCCCGCCGCTGTTCCTGCAGTACGCGGTCCTGGGCGTGGCGTCGCTCGACTCGCTGCGTCCCGACGGATCGTCCGGAGCGGTCTCAGGAAGCCTGGCGTTTCCCCGCGCCCCCAAGCGGATGGCCGGCGGGGAGAGCTTCACATTTCACCTGCCCGCCTACCACCGCGACGAGGTCGACATGGTCCGCAGCATCGAGTCGATCGTCGAAAAGCAAGGCCGCACCGGCACATTCGTGCTCGTCACCTGGCACACCGTGTACCGCAACCAGCATGGCGAGCTGCTGGCCGAGTCGTCGACGTCGATGATCGCCCGCCCATGACCGATCAGCAGGTGTTCTATGACGACGTCACCGTGGGCGAGCACATACCCACACTCACCGTCACCGTCGACGAGACCCAGATGTTCTTCTTCAGCGCAGCCACCTACAACGGCCACCGCATTCACTACGACAAAGACTGGGCGCGCGGGACCGAAGGCTACGACAACGTCCTGGTGCAGGGTCCGCTCCAGGCGGCGCTGCTGGCCCGTGCCCTCGGTGACTGGATCGGCGGCCGCGGGCGGCTGGTGTCGTTCTCGGTGCAGAACCGGGCGATCGCCCATCCCGGCGAGTCGCTGCGCTTCGGCGGTGAAGTCACCGGTAAACGCCCGAGCGACAACGGGTCCGGGCTCGTCGATCTGGTCATCGCCGGCCGCCGCGACGACACGATATTGATGCCGGGGCTGGCGACGGTCGAGCTGCCGCTGCGGGGAGCCCTGCCGTGAGCGGGCTGCGCGGCGAGGCCGCCATCGTCGGCATCGCGGAGCTGCCCGCGCAACGGCGTCCCACCCCCGCGCCGCTGTTCACCCTCGACCAGTACGCGATGCTGGCGAAAATGGTTGTCGATGACGCCGGGGTCGACCCCGGCGTAGTCAACGGCCTGCTGACCCACGGCGTCGCCGAGTCGGTCATGTTCGCGCCGGCCACGCTGTGCGAATATCTGGGCCTGGCACTGGATTTCGGTGAGCGCGTCGATCTCGGCGGGGCCACCGCCGCCGGAATGATCTGGCGGGCGGCGGCGGCCGTCGAACTCGGCGTCTGCGAAGCGGCACTCGCCGTGGTGCCCGGATCGGCGTCGCTGCCCCAGTCCTCGCGGCGACCGGCCCCGGACCCGAATTGGTATGGGGCCTCATCGAACAACTACGGCTCGCCGCAGGCCGAGTTCGAGATCCCGTACGGCAACGTGGGCCAGAACGCGCCGTATGCGCAGATCGCCCAGCGATACGCCGCGGAATTCGGTTACGACCCCGCCGCGGTCGCCAAGATCGCCGTCGACCAACGGACCAACGCGTGCGCGCATCCCGGCGCGGTGTTCCACGGCACCCCGATCGCGCTGAAGGACGTGCTGGAGAGCCCGATGATCGCCGACCCGATTCACATGCTGGAAACGGTGATGCGGGTGCACGGGGGAGTGGGGGTGCTGGTCGCCAACGCCGATATCGCGCGCCGCTGCCGCCACCGCCCGGTGTGGATCCAGGGCTTCGGCGAACACATCGCGTTCAAGACGCCCACCTATGCCGAGGACCTGCTGGCCACCCCGATCGCCCGCGCCGCCGACCGGGCCTTCGCGATGGCCGGGCTGAACCGGTCCGACGTCGACGTGGCGTCGATCTACGACTGCTACACCATCACGGTGCTGATGAGCCTGGAGGACGCCGGGTTCTGCGCGAAAGGTGAAGGCATGTCCTGGATCAGCGGGCACGACCTGACCTATCGAGGTGACTTCCCGCTCAACACCGCCGGTGGCCAACTGTCCTTCGGCCAGGCCGGGATGGCCGGGGGCATGCACCACGTTGTCGACGGCGCCCGCCAGATCATGGGCCGCGCCGGCGATGCGCAGGTGCCGGACTGCCACACCGCGTTCGTGACCGGCAACGGCGGCATCATGAGCGAACAGGTCGCACTGCTGATGCGGGGGGACTAGCCATGAGCGCGCCCATCCCCGAGCCCACACCCGTCTCGCGCCCGTTCTGGGATGGCCTGACCCAACACCGGATTCTGGTGCAGTACTCACCGTCGTCGCAGCGCTACGTGTTCTATCCGCGCACACTGGCCCCGGGGACACTGGCCGACGATCTTCAGTGGCGCGAAATCGATGGTGCCGCGACGCTGTACACGTTCACGATCGCGCGCCGGCCCACCGGTCCGCCGTGGCAGGATGCGCTGCCGCAGTTGCTCGCGGTGGTGCAGTGGGACGCCGGACCGAAATTCAGCACCGAGTTGGTGGACGTCGACCCAGGCGACATCCGGATCGGGATGCGTCTGGCGCCTGTGTTCTACGATCTGCCCGATGAGGGCATCACCCTGCTGAAATATCGGCCCGCATGACCTCGACGACACGGTCGGAGGCGGACATGGACGATCCCGTCAACGCCGACCCTCTCAACGGCGAAGCGCAGGCGATGCTCGAGGCGCTCAACGCCGGATTCCCGCGCGTCGAGACCATGACCGCCGCGCAGGCGCGCGCCGCGGTGGCTGAGCGGCGCGTGCCGGTCGACAACCTCGACGACGTCGGCAGCGCCACCGACCGCGCGATCCCCGGGCCCGACGGCGCGGTGCCGGTCCGCGTCTACGAGCCGCACGGTGGGACGCCGGGGGACCGCGCCGCCATCGTGTTCTGCCACGGCGGCGGATTCGTGTTCTGCGACATCGAGTCGCACGACGGATTCTGCCGGGCCCTGGCCCGCGGTGTGCACGCCGTCGTGGTGTCGGTGGACTACCGCCTGGCCCCCGAGCATCCCGCCCCGGCGGCGGTGCTCGACGCCTTCACGGCGTACTGCTGGACGGTCCGGCACGCCGCCGAACTGGGCATCGACCCCGCACGCACTGCGGTCGCCGGCGACAGCGCGGGCGGCAACCTGGCCGCGGTCACCGCCCTACTCTGCCACGACCGCGGGGTCACCCCGCCCGCCGCGCAGCTGCTGATCTACCCGGCGCTCGACCCGGCCCTCGACACCGACAGTTATCGCCGCTACGCCACCGGGTATTTCAACACCCGCGCCGCGATGCAGTGGTACTGGCGCCAATACCTAGGCGCGCAAACGGTTTTCGATCCGCCCTATCTGGTGGCCCCGGCCCGCGCGGACAGCCATGCGGGGCTGCCCCCGGCGTTGATCGTGACGGCCGGCCTGGATCCGCTGCACGGCGAGGGCTGCGATTATGCGCGCCTGCTGCGCGGGGCGGGCGTGCCCGTCGTGCACCGGGACTTTCCCGGGCTCTTCCACGGGTTCCTGACGATCCAGGCTTTCGCGCCCGCGGCATCGGCACGGCAGCTGGTCTGGGCCGACCTGCGCCGGCTGTTGTATCCGGCAGACCGGAGCGCGGTGCCGTGACCGAAGTCAGCGACGTCATCGTCGTCGGCGCCGGGTTCGCCGGGCTCTACGCCGTGCACCGGGCCACCTCGTCCGGGCTGTCGGTGACCGGGATCGAGGCCGCGCCCGACGTGGGCGGCACCTGGTACTGGAACCGCTACCCGGGCGCGCGCTGCGACGTCGAAAGTGTGGACTACTCCTACTCTTTCGCCGAGGAGCTGCAACGGAGCTGGCAGTGGACAGAGCGCTTCGCCGCCCAGCCCGAGATCCTGGCGTACCTGAGGCACGTCGCCGACCGCTTCGACGTGCGCCGGCACTACCGATTCGGGGTCGACGCGATCGCCGCCACGTTCGAGCGGGGCCGCTGGCACGTCGAGACCGCGACCGGGGACATCTTGGCCGCGCAGTTCCTGGTGTGTGCGACAGGCTGTCTGTCCGCGGTGAACCGGCCGAAAATCCCGGGCGTCGAGAGCTTTTCGGGTGAGGTGTATTTCACCGCCGCCTGGCCCCGCGAACACCCGGAGCTGCGCGGCAAGCGGGTGGGTCTGATCGGCACGGGGTCGTCGGGCATCCAGGTGGCGCCGATCATCGCCGCACAGGCCGAAAGCCTGGTGGTTTTCCAGCGATCGGCGAACTACACCATCCCGATGCCCAACCGGCCCTGGTCGGCCGAGGAGCAGCGGCAGATTCAGGAGCAGTACCCCGCGCGGCGCCGCGCCTCCGCCTACGCGGCGGCCGGTACACCGCACGGCACCTACCATAAGAACGCCCTCGACGCCGACGCCGACGAGCGGTCCGAGGCCCTGTGGCGGCGCTGGCGCGAGGGCGGCGTGCTGTTCGCCAAGACCTTCCCCGATCAGACCAGCGAACCGGCGGCCAACGACGTCGCGCGGATTTTCGCCGAGGAGCGGATCCGGGAGATCGTCTCCGACCCCGACGTCGCGACCGATCTCATCCCGGTCGATCACCCGATCGGAACCAAACGGATCTGCACCGACGACGGCTACTACGCCATGTTCAACCGCGACAACGTCCGGCTGGTCAACCTTCGCCGCCAGCCCATCGAAGCGGTCACCGCCACCGGGGTGCGAACCAGCGAGGCGACCTATCCCTGCGACGTGCTGGTGTTCGCCACCGGCTTCGACGCCATGACCGGGGCGCTGGCCCGAATCGACCCGAAAACTGCTGGGGGACAACGGCTTCACGAGATCTGGGGCGACGGCCCGGTGACCTTTCTCGGCCTGATGGTGCCGGGGCTGCCGAACCTGTTCACCGTCAGCGGGCCGGGCAGCCCCTCGGTGCTGGCGAATATGGTGTTGCACGCCGAGGTTCAGGTCGACTGGGCGATCGAACTGGTGCGCGCGGTGCGACGCCGGGGCGTGAGCGAGGTCGAGCCACGCGGTGACGCGGCGCTGGCCTGGACTCGGCACGTCGCGCAAGCCGCCGAGCGCACGCTGTTCCCCAGGGCCGCGTCCTCCTGGTACCTGGGCTCCAACATCGAGGGCAAGAAGCGGGTTTTCATGCCCTACATCGGCGGGTTCGGCGCCTACCGGCGCCACTGCGACGCTGTCGCCCGCGACGACTACGCCGGGTTGGTGCTGACCACCCGATGACGATGCCGATGGGGAGTGAACGCGTGCCGGAGACGGTTCAACAACTACTGCGGCAGCGCCGGCACGACGGCACTGCGGCGCTCGCCCACGGTGACCGAACCTGGACCTGGCGCGAGCACCTCGCCGAGGCCGAGGGGGAGGCCGCCGCGCTCATCGCACTCGCGGACCCCGCGCGGCCGCTGCACGTCGGTGCCCTGCTGGGCAACTCGCCAGCCACGTTGCGGGCCATGGCCGCCGCCGCCCTCGGCGGCTACGTGTTGTGCGGGATCAACACCACCCGGCGCGGGGCCGGACTGCTGGGCGACATCCGCCGATCCGACTGCCAGATGCTGCTCGTCGACCCCGAACATCGCGAGTTGCTGGATGGGTTGGACCTCAACGGGATTCAGATCCTCGACGTGACCGAAAGACGCTATACCGAAGCGGTGGCCGCCGCGCCGGTGCTGGTCCCCGTGCGCGAGGTGGCCTCGGCCGACACGCTGATGATGATCTTCACCTCGGGCACCAGCGGCGACCCCAAGGTCGTCCGGTTCGCCCACGGCATGGCGATCATGTGCGGTGCCAGCCTGATCTATCAATACGACATCACCGCCGACGACGTCTGCTACCTGTCGATGCCGCTCTTCCATTCCAACGGCGTCGCGGCCGGGTGGGCGGTCGCCATCGGATGCGGGGCCACGATGGTGCCCGCGCGCTTTTCGCCGTCTCGTTTCCTGGACGACATACGCCGTTACGGCGTCACGTATCTCAACTACGTGGGCAAGCCGCTCGCGCTGATCCTGTCCACCCCCGAACGGCCCGACGACGCCGACAACACCCTGCGGGTCGCGTTCGGCAACGAGGCCACCGATCGCGACATCGCCGAATTTGCAAGGCGTTTCGGGTGCCGCGTGATCGACGGCTTCGGCTCGAGCGAATTCGCGGTCATCGTGGTGCGCGAAGACGGCACCCCGCCCGGCTCCATCGGCAAGCCGTATCCGGGGGTGAGCGTATACAACCCGGCCACGCTGCGGGAGTGCGAGGTCGCGCGGTTCGACGCGCACGGGGCGCTGACCAATTTCGACGTGGCCGTCGGTGAACTGGTCAACACCCAGGGCGCGGGCCCCTTCGCCGGCTACTACAACGACGCAGCAGCCACCGCCGAGCGGATGCGGCACGGCATGTACTGGTCGGGCGATCTGGCCTACCGCGACGCGGACGGCTGGATCTATCTCGCCGGGCGCACCGCCGACTGGATGCGGGTGGACGGGGAGAACCTGGCGGCAGGCCCGATCGAGCGGATCCTGGCGCGGCTGCCCGGCATCAGCCAGGTCGCCGTCTTCGCGGTCCCCGACGACCGGGTGGGCGACCAGGTGATGGCCGCGCTGGTGCTGCGGCCGGGGGCGGGCCTGACGCCGGCCGATTTCGAGAAATTCCTAGGCGCACAGGCCGACCTGTCGCCGAAGGCGTGGCCGCGCTATGTGCGCATCAACGATGAGCTGCCGACGACCGCGACGAACAAGATCCTCAAGCGGGCGCTGATCGCCGCGGGCGTCACCGCCGGCGACGGCCTGCTGTGGACGCGGCCCGCCCGCGGTACCCGCTACGAGCCGGTAGCCGAGGGCTTCAGTCCGCAGTCTCGGTGACGGGCGCCTCGCCGAAGCGTGCCAGCACCAGCGTCCCGGACACGGCGACGGCGAAGCCCGCGACCACCAGCCAGCCGAGCCCGTCGCGTGCGGTGTCACCCAGCCACACCACCCCGACGAACGCGGGTGCCAGCGTTTCACCGACCACCATGCCCGCGACCGCGGCGGTGACCGATCCGCGATGCAGGGCGGAGGTGAGCAACAGAAATCCCGCGGCGCCCCCGGCCGCCGCCGCATACAGCGCCGGGTTGGTGTAGAAGGCGCGTTTGGTGGGATCGATCGCGTCGATGAGGCGCACGGCCACCTCGACGACGCCGAAGCCGGTGCCGGCGCCCAGGCCCAGCGTCAATGCGCGGACCCGGTCGGGCAGCCGCCCCGCGGCGGCACCGCCGGCGAATATCGCGGCCACCACGCCCAGCAGCGCCCAGCCGAGCCCGGCCGGGGCGTGCCGAAAGTGGCCAGGACCGGCGGCGAGGGCGAGCACGGCCAGGCTCGCGCAGACGACGCCGACGGCGGTCCACTCGGCCGAGGACAGGCGGGCCGACAGCACCCATGCGGCGACGACGCCGGTGACCGCGATCGAGGCGGCCAGCGCCGCCGCGACCACATAGATCGGGACCAGCCGCAGCGCGGCGACCTGCAGCGCAAACCCGGCGATGTCGAGGCCGACCCCGGCCAGATAGCGCCACTGCCGGACGGCGCGCAACAGCAATACCGCGTCCAGACCCGAGCCGCTGCCCGCCTCCACGGATCGCGCCCCGGCCGCTTGCAGCACGGTCGCCGTCCCATAACACAGCGAGCAACCCAGGGCGAGGAGGAAACCGACCAGCACGTCCGCCGACACTAGCGTCAACATCGCTGAACAGACGTTTGCGCGACGCGCGCCCGGGGCACTTCACCAGCACCCGCCACAGCACCCCGATATGCAGCCCACAATCGTTAGTGAACAGTAAAAACTCACGATGGTCTGGGAAGATAGGCGGCTGGCCAAGTGCGCCAACATTATTCAATTCGATGTTTAGAGTTGGTGTACAAGTGTGTACTCTGCGCCCATGGCCGAACGCGGCGCCCAGCCCAACGTCCCCAGGGGACGCCGACTCTTGCTGCGCGCGGTTCGGCGGCTCTTCAGCCCGCTGAAGCCGGACGATTACCTCGAGATGATCAACCCGCTGTGGACCACCAAGGAACTGCGGGGAAAGGTCGAACGGATCGAGGCGCAGGGCTCGGAAGCGGCCAGCGTCCTGATCCGGCCCGGATACGAATGGCCCGGCCACGAGCCGGGCCAATATGTGCGGCTTGGTGTGGTTGTCGACGGGGTCTATCACTGGCGGGCCTATTCGCTCACCTCCGATCCCTCGCCCGAAGACGGCCTGATCAGCGTGACGCCCAAGAGGGTGGACGGCGGCGTCGTGTCGCCGTACCTGGTGCAGAAGATTCAGCCGGGTGATCTGGTGCGACTCGGCGAGATCGAGGGAGTGTTCACGCTGCCCCAGCCGCTGCCGTCCAAGCTGCTGTTCATCAGTGCCGGCAGCGGCATCACCCCGATCGTCAGCATGCTGCGCAGCCTCGACCGTCAGGATCGGATGACCGATGCGGTGGTCATCCACTCCACCCGCACCCGCGAGCAAACGATGTTCCTGTCCACGCTGGAGGAACTGGACCGCCGCCACCAGCGACTGCGGCTCGATCTGCGCATCACCGCCGAGCGCGGCCGGCTCGAGCCGGCCGATCTGGACGAGGCGTGCCCGGACTGGCGAGAACGCGAAGCGTTCTGCTCCGGCCCCGGCGACATGCTCGACAAACTGATCGAGCATTGGGAAGGCAACGGCGATCGCGACCGCCTGCACTACGAACGATTCCAGCCCAAGATCGGTGGCGACGCCAACGCAGGCGAGGGCGGCACGGTGTGCTTCCTCGACAGCGACAAATCCGTCGAATGTGACGGTGGCACTTCGATTCTGGAGGCAGGCGAGCAGGACGGGCTCAACCTCGCCCACGGCTGCCGCATCGGAATCTGCCATACCTGTGTGGGAACGCTGAAGTCGGGCAAGCTGCGTGACCTGCGCTCGGGCGAAGTGACCGAGCCGACCGGGCAGGACGTCCGGATCTGCATCAACACCGCCGAAGGCGACGTAGAACTCGAACTTTGATTCGACTCGAACTTTCATTGGACTCGAACTTTGATTGGACTCGAACTTTGATGGAAAGGAGCGGCCCATGACCAGCGCCGTACAGAAAGCCGGGCAGGAAAGCCCCCTGACCCGGCTGAGCGAGCAGGAAATCGAAAAGCTCGCCAAAGAACTGGATGCGATCCATGACGAAGTCTTTGCCGACCTGGGCGAGCGGGATCGGCACTACATCAAGACGGTGATTTCGGTGCAGCGCCAGATCGTCGTGGTCGGCCGCGTGCTGCTGCTGGCCTCGCGCTCGAAAACGGCATGGGTCCTGGGAACTGCCTGTCTGGGAATGGCCAAGATCCTGGAGAACATGGAGATCGGTCATAACGTCATGCACGGCCAATGGGATTGGATGAACGATCCCGACATTCATTCCTCGGTGTGGGACTGGGACACGGCCTCGACCGCCGAGGCCTGGAAGCACTCCCACAACTACATCCACCACACGTACACGAACATCCGGGGCAAGGACAAGGACCTCGGCTACGAGCTGCTGCGGATCGACCCCAGTCAGAAGTGGGTGCCGCGCTACCTGTTTCAGCCGATCTCGAACATCCTGCTGATGCTGCTCTTCGAGTGGGGTGTGGCCATCCACGACATGGACATCGACGCGATACGCAAACGCGAGAAGTCGTGGTCGGAGGTGCGCAAGGACCTCAAGGGCATCAGCGTCAAGGCGCGCGCGCAGGTCATCAAGGACTACATCGGGTGGCCCATGATCAGCGCCGGCGCATTCGCATTGGCGCAGCTGGCTTTTCGCGGCAGCATCGATCAGCCGGCGCGGTCACGGCTGGGCAATCGGCTGCGCAAGGTGTCGAGCCAGGGCCGCATCGGGGCCCTGGCCGGTTTCCTCGACAAGACCGTGCCCGGCGTGGAAAGCACCTATCTGCGAACCTTGGGTGCCGACGCCGTCGCCAACCTCATGCGCAACGTGTGGTCGAACGCCATCATCTTCTGCGGGCATTTCCCGGACCAGGCCTATAGCTTCAGTGCCGAAGAGGTCGAGGACGAGACGCGCGGCGGTTGGTACGTGCGCCAGTTGCTCGGCGCCGCCAACATCGAGGGCAGCCCGCTGTTCCACGTCATCAGCGGCAATCTCGGTTACCAAGTGGAGCACCACCTGTACCCCGATATGCCGAGCAGTCGTTACTCCGAGATCGCGCCACGGATCAAAGACATCTGCGAGCGCTACGAACTGCCCTACAACTCCGGCCCATTCGGCAAGCAGTGGCTCATGGTGCAGCGCACCATTTTGCGGCTCGCCTTCCCGGGCGGCAAGCCGAGGCCGAAACCGGGGCCGTACCGCAGCGAGGTCAGCCGGCCGCAAGCCCGGCGGCCCAGCGAGGGCGGCCGGTTCCGCGAACGCGTCCCGGCCGAACATCCGGTCGCGGGCCCGGAACACGACTCCGGTGGCGTCGAGGTGCAGCCGCCGCCGCGGGGTAAAGACTGAGGCACAACGAGTTCGGCGTCCGTCTAGCCTGAACAGATGACCGCAACAGACGGACGCGTCGTCGCCATTACCGGAGCCAGCAGCGGGATCGGCGAGTCGACGGCCCGACTGCTGGCCGGGCGCGGCGCCCGAGTCGTCCTCGGTGCGCGCCGCGTCGAACGCCTCGATCGGATTGCGGGTGAGATCCGCGCCGGCGGCGCGACGGCTATCACGTGCGCGACCGATGTGGCGCGCCGCGAGGACCTCGAGCGGCTCCTCGGCATGGCGATGGACGAGTTCGGCCGCCTTGATGTGTTGGTGTGTAATGCCGGCATCAGCAAGATCGGCCCGCTATCGGATCTGGACGTCGACGGATGGTCGGCAATGATCGATGTCAACCTGCGCGGAGTACTGCACGGCATCGCCGCGGCCCTGCCGCTGTTCCGCCGCCAGGGCCGCGGGCACGTCGTCACAACGGTATCCACCGCGGGACTGAAGATCGTGCCCAACATGGTCGTGTACGCGGCCACCAAGAATGCCGTGCGCACCCTGATGGAAGGTCTGCGCCAAGAGTCGACCGACGGCGTGGTGCGAACCACGTCCATTTCGCCGGGATTCGTCGATACCGAGTTGGACAGCTCCATCGACGACGACGCGATGCGTGAGCAGATCCGACGCAACATGAGCGACTTCGGTCTGCCGCCGGAGGCGGTCGCACGCGCCATCGCGTTCGCCATCGAACAACCTCACGAGGTCGAAATCGGCGAAATCACGATTCGTCCCACGGTCCAGGGCTAGTCGCATGCCCGCGTCGCTGAACGCCTCGGCGCCGGTCGCCGGAATTGAACCGCCGGTACAGCCGTTCCGTGAATGACTACGAACGACGCGGCAGACGTGCTCGCGGATCGGGGGACGAATGAAGCCGACGCGGACGACCGAGGCGCCTGCTTCCGATGACACCGGAGCGCCACGCGAGACCCGGCTGTGGCGCAGTCCGTTGCGGGGACCGTGGCTGACGTCGGTGTTCGGCTCGGTGCTGTTGGTGACGCTGCCGATCGTCATCCTCACCGGCCTGCTGTCCTACGTCGCCTACGGGCCACGGTTCGGCCAGGCCATCCCGGGCGACGTCGGCTGGCTCAAGCTGCCGACGTTCGATTGGCCCACCAATCCGCCGTGGCTGTACCGGCTGACGCAGGGACTCCACGTCGGGCTGGGGCTCGTCCTCATCCCGGTGGTGCTGGCCAAGCTGTGGTCGGTGATCCCCCGGCTCTTCGAATTCCCACCGGTGCGCTCGATTGCCCAGCTGCTGGAACGGATTTCGCTGCTGATGCTGGTCGGCGGAATCCTGTTCGAGATCGTGACCGGTGTGCTTAACATCCAGTACGACTACATCTTCGGCTTCAGCTTCTACACCGCGCACTACTTCGGCGCGTGGGTGTTCATCACCGGCTTCGTCATGCACGTCGCGCTCAAGGGCCGGCGCATGTGGGCGGGCCTGCGGTCGTTGTCGCTGCGCGACGTGCTGCGCAGCCGGCTCGCCGGCACCACAGCCGAGCCCTGGCGGCCCGGCGGTCTGGTCAGCGCAGAACCAGGGCCGGCGACGATGAGCCGCCGCGGTGCCCTGGCGCTGGTGGGCGGCGGCGCCTTGCTCTTGGCGGTGCTCACCGCGGGGCAGACGCTGGGTGGCTACGCCCGGCCCGCCGCGCTGCTTCTGCCGCGTGGGCGCCGCCTCGGAGCCGGCCCCAACGACTTCCAGGTCAACCGGACCGCGACCGCGGCCGGCATTTCGGTCCTGGATACGACGGAGCGCTGGCGGCTCACCCTGACCGGCGGCCCCCAGCCGGTGGCGCTGGACCGCGCGGCGCTACTGGCACTGCCGCAGCACACCGCCGCCCTGCCGATCGCCTGCGTCGAGGGTTGGTCGACCACCCAAACGTGGAGCGGCGTGCGCCTGGCCGACCTGGCCCGGCTGGCCGGCGTGCCGGCACCGGAATCCGCCCGGGTGTCGTCGCTGGAACGCTCCGGCGCCTTCGCCGCCGCGACGCTGCAGCGCAACCAGGTACTGCACCCGGACGCGCTGCTGGCGCTGCGGGTGAACGGCGCTGACCTGTCCCCGGATCACGGGTTCCCCGCGCGCATCGTCGTGCCGGCACTACCCGGCGTGCACAACACGAAATGGGTTGCTTCCATTGACTTTAGGTCGGGCACACATGCGTAGCGCGTTCGCGAGGATCTACGGGTCCCGCCCGCTGCACCTGCTGACCATGATCGCCGGCTTCGCACTGCTGGGCTACGTCGTCGCCGTCATCAGGCCGCTCACGTTGTGGAACCCACACGTGTGGTGGCAATCGATCATCGTTTGGTTCGCCGCGGCCGTCATCGCCCACGACCTGGTGTTGTTCCCCGTGTACGCCCTCGCCGACCGCCTGTTGTCCCGCGCCCGCGCCACCCCGGCCCGTGCCGCCGCCGGCGTGCCGGTGCTCAATCACGTCCGGGTGCCCGCGCTGGGCGCGGCCCTCACGCTGTTGGTGTTCCTGCCCGGCATCGTCAGGCAGGGCGCCGGTACCTACCTGGCCGCTACGGGTCAGACCCAGGACCCGTTTCTTGGCCGGTGGCTGCTGTTGACGGCCGCGATGTTCGCGGCCAGCGCCGCGGTCTATGCCGCCCGGCTGGCGGTGGCGCGGCGACGGACGCGGCCGGGTGCCCACCCTTCACCGCCATGACCTGCGCATTATCGGCGAGCCGCTAGGGTGGTGCTCGTGAGCCTCCTCAACGTCAAGACGCGCGCCGCGCTGTGCGGGTGCGTCGCCGCGTTCGTGGTGGCGGCGGGACTCTCGACCGCCGGCGCACCCGCGGCCACCGCCAGTTCATCCGATGCGCCGTCGGCTCCGGGTGGGGCCGTGCGGGTGCAGCCCGCCGGGGGAGGCGGCTGCATCATCGGCCTCAACTGCGGGTGCGTCCGCAAGGTCACCTGCCCCACGCCGCACCCACGCCACCCCAACGTCGAGAACAGGCAGCACCTCGAGCCGGGCCCGGCCGAACTCTAGCGCCGACACAGCCGCGGGCTTTCCTATCATGTGGTGATGAGTGCCGGTGGGCTGGAAACCGTGGGCTCGCCGGCGTTCACCGACGAGGACGCGGCCCGGTTCCGCGCGGCAGGCTGGTGGAGCGATTGGACGCTCTCGGGCGCGGTGCGCCGCAACGCCGAACGGACACCGGATCGCCCCGCCTATCTTGATCACGATGGGCCGGCTTATACCTGGCATGAATTCGACTGTGCAGCAACTCGATTAGCCGAAGCATTGGCCGGGGTGGGCGTCGCCCGCGGTGATGGGGTGGCAACATGGCACGGCGACTGCGCCGCCCTTCATGTGTTGTTCGTGGCGATCGAACGCTGCGGGGCGGTGGTCGTCGGCGTCGGTGCGCGCGCCGGCACTCGCGAGGCGTTGGCGATCCTGCGCAGCGCCCGGCCGAAAATCCTGATCAGCGATTTGGACCGCGCGGCGCCCGCCGCGCAGGTGGCCGGCGAACTGCGGGTGCCCGGGATCGTGTTGAGCCGCGACGACGCGACGCTGGGCCTCGATGTCGAGGCCGAGCCCGCGGCGTTGGCGCCCGGCCGCGAGCTCGGCGGCGACGACGTGTTCCTGATCAACTCGACGTCCGGGACCACCGGGCTGCCCAAGTGCGTGGTGCACACCCAGAACCGTTGGCACTACTTCCACCAGAAGGCCGTCGCCAACGGCCTGCTGACGAGCGACGAGGTATTCCTGCCGGTCATTCCCACCCCGTTCGGTTTCGGGCTGTGGACCAGCCACACCACCCCGATCTACCTCGGCGCCACCGCGGTGATTCTGGACCGGTTCACCACCAGAGCCACCTGTGAGGCGATCGCGCGCCATCAGGTCACCGTACTATGTTGTGTCAGCACGCAATTGACCATGCTGATGGCGGACCCGGCCACCCGACGCCACGACCTCAGCTCGCTGCGTGTCGTGTACACCGGCGGGGAGGCATTGCCGTATCGGCCCGCTGCGGAATTCGAGGAACTCACCGGCGCGAAGATCCTGCAGTTCTACGGCTCCAACGAAACCGGGATGCTCAGCGCGACCACCGCCGCCGACTCGCGCGAACACCGGCTGCGCACCGCCGGCCGCGTCATCCCCGAGATGTCCGTGCGGCTGTTCGACGGCGACCGCGACGTCACCGCGACGGGCCGTGGCCAGCCCGCGTGCCGGGGGCCGGCCACCAGCCTCGGCTACCTCGGTGGCACCGACCACGACCAACTGTTCACCCCCGACGGGTGGATGCGGATGGGCGACGTCTGCGAGATCGACGCCGACGGCTACCTGCGCGTCACCGGGCGTACGTCCGATTTCATCGTGCGCGGCGGCA
Organism: Mycobacterium sp. 94-17; assembly: GCF_035617725.1. NCBI lineage: Bacteria > Bacillati > Actinomycetota > Actinomycetes > Mycobacteriales > Mycobacteriaceae > Mycobacterium > Mycobacterium sp. 94-17. Next base: position 33,157 of record NZ_JAPIYN010000021.1, on the reverse strand, counting down.
AGAACATCAGCGCGAGCCAGGTCGAAGACGCCGTCATGACCCACCCCGCCATCGCGGTGGCGGCGGCGGTCGCCATGCCGGACCCGGTGTTCGGCGAAAAGGTCTGTCTCTATGCCGAACTCACCGGCTCCGCCACCGTCGAGCTGACCGGACTGGTCGAACACCTGCTGGCGCTGGGGGTTTCCAAGGAACTGCTGCCCGAGCGGCTCATCGTCGTCGACGAGTTGCCCCGCTCGTCCGGCGGAAAGATAGCCAAGGGGCGGCTGCGCGAGGATATTGGAGCCAGAATGGAGGCTGGTCATGACTGCTCGTGATGCACGGCGCGGCGGATTGGAAGCCTGGGCGCCCGCGGTGGTTCCGCCCATCGGCGTCGACCTCTCCCACGAGCAGGCGCTGGCCATCGCCTTCCGTCACCTGGCCGGCATCGGCTTCGCCGAGAACATGGCCGGGCACATCACCTGGCAGCCCGACGGGCAGCCGACGATGTTCGTCAACCCCTGGGGGTTGTGGTGGCAGGAGATCACCGCGTCCGACATCTGCGTGGTCGACGGCGACGCGCGCGTGGTCAGCGGGCGCTGGGACGTGACCCCGGCCATTCACATCCACACCGAACTGCACCGGGTGCGCGACGACGCCCGGGTGGTGATCCACAACCACCCGTACTACGTCTGCGTGCTCGCAGCGCTGGGCAGATTGCCCGAGCTGGTGCACCAGACCGGGTCGCTCTTCCTCGACGACCTGTGCCTGGTCGACACGTACGACGGTGAAATCGACAGCGCGGCCCGCGCCGCGGAACTTGCCGCCCGGATCGGCGGCGCGAACCTGACCATCCTGGCCAACCACGGCGTCATCGCGACCGGGCGCAACCTGCCCGAAGCCGTGTACCGCGCGGCGTCGATCGAGCGGGTCTGCAAGCTGGCCTACGACGTCATGCTCACCGGCCGGGATCCGGTGGCGATGAACTGGTCGGATATGGCCGGCATGCAACGGTCGCTGACCGAACGGGCGGCCGACGTGTACTGGGCCGGGGCGGCGCGGATGACCATCAAGGCCGGCGGCGATGTGCTCACCTGAACTGCCTCCCTGCGCCTCAATGCCGATGTCCCGCAAGGAGAGTGACGAGTGAAATCGATAGACGAGCTGGCCGCCGACCTGAGTTTCACCACCGCGAAGACCGGCACCGAGCGCTCGGTGACCCTGCTGCCGGATCCGCCCCGGGCCGTGCGCCGCTACACGGTGATCTCCGTGGACGATCACATCGTCGAACCCCCCGACACCTTCACCGGTCGGCTGCCCGGCAAGTTCGCCGACCGGGCGCCCAGGGTCGTGGAGACCGAGGGCGGGGGACAGACGTGGGTCTACGACGGCAACGAACTGCCGAACGTCGGCTTCAACGCGGTGGTCGGCCGGCCGGTGGCGGAATACGGGTTCGAGCCCGTCAGATTCGACGAAATGCGCAGGGGCGCGTGGGATATCCACGCCCGCGTCAAGGACATGGACCTCAACGGCATCTACGCCTCGCTGAACTTCCCGTCGTTCCTGCCGGGCTTCGCGGGGCAACGCCTGCAGCAGGTGACCAAGGACCGCGACCTGGCGCTGGCCTCCGTGCGAGCCTGGAACGACTGGCATTTCGACGCCTGGGCGGGGTCCTATCCCGACCGGATCATCCCGTGTCAACTGCCGTGGCTGCTCGATCCCGAACTCGGCGCGACGATGATCCGCGAGAACGCCGACCGCGGCTTTCACGCCGTCACGTTCAGCGAGAACCCGGCCATGCTCGGGCTGCCCAGCATCCACACCGGCCACTGGGATCCGCTGATGGCGGCCTGCGCCGAGACGGGCACGGTGGTGAACCTGCACATCGGATCGTCCGGGTCGGCGCCGTCGACGACGGCGGACGCGCCACCGGACGTGCAGGGTGTGCTGTTCTTCGCCTATGCCATCTCCGCCGCGGTCGACTGGTTGTACTCCGGACTGCCCAGCCGGTTCCCCGACCTGAAGATCTGCCTGTCCGAGGGCGGAATCGGTTGGGTGGCTGGGCTGCTCGATCGCCTCGACCACATGCTCAGCTATCACGCGATGTACGGCACCTGGCAGGCGCTCGGTGAGCCGCTGACCCCCGCGGAGGTGCTGACCCGCAACTTCTGGTTCTGCGCGGTCGAGGACAAGTCCTCGTTCGTGCAGCGTGACCGGATAGGCGTCGACAACATCATGCTGGAAGCGGACTATCCGCATTGCGACTCGACGTGGCCGCACACCCAACAGACCATTCACGAACAGCTCGGCGATCTTCCTGCCGACGTCATTCGAAAATTCAGCTGGGAGAATGCATCTCGGCTCTACCGGCACCCGGTGCCTGCCGCGGTCCAGCGCGACCCCGAGGCGTTCTGACCGGCGATGTCCGCGATGGACACAATCGACTTCAGTTCTGTCCGATGGGGTTCGGTGGAGTGGACCAATCTCGTCACCCTGTATCTGCGCGCCCATGAAAGCCGCACGCGGCACCCGATTCTGGGGGACAGGGCGGCCGCGGACGCGGTGGACCGGATCGCCTACGACTTCAGCAGAATCCGAAGGTCTTCGTGGCCGGCGGTCAACCAGTACCTGGTGGCGCTGCGGGCCAGAAAGCTCGACGACTGGTGCGCCGGCTTCCTCACACACCATCCGGATGCCGTTGTGCTGCATCTGGGTTGCGGCCTCGACGGGCGCGCCTTCCGACTGGCCGTGCCGCCGACGGTGTCGTGGTTCGACGTCGATCAGCCAAGCGTAATCGGTTTGCGCAGCAGGCTTTACGAGAAAACTGAGGCTTACCGGATGATCGGCTCGTCGGTGACCGAACTCCAGTGGCTCGATCAAGTCCCGACCGGGCGTCCGACGCTGGTCGTCGCCGAGGGCCTGCTGATGTACCTGCCCGAGAGGGAGGTGCGACGGCTACTGCAGCGCCTGACCGACCGATTCGCCGGTGGCGAAATGCATTTCGACACGCTCTCGGCGCTGGCGCCGCAGCTGTCGAAGCTCTTCACCCGGGGCATCATCAAGTGGGGCATTCGGGACGTGCGCGACATCGCGAACTGGAATCCACGGTTGCGGTTCCTGGAGCAGACACCGGTGCTGGCCGACTACCAGCGGATCCAGTCGGCCGGGGTGCGGTCGATCTACCGGTTGACGTGGATGACGGCCGGTCGCCACTACGACGTGCTCAACCGCTTCGCATATTGACCGGCTACAGGGCGCAGGCCAGCCGGCCGAGAATGTCGGAGGCGGGCTCGGTGGTCGCGTGCCGGTATCCGGTGCCCGCCCAGAGGTGCATGTAGTCTGGCTTGCCCGCCGCCGCGGCGGCCTTGCGCAGCGGGCTGGTCAGGTAGTGAATGGCGGGGTAACCCGGCGGCGCCTCGGCTTCGTGGGCGTCGATGAACGCGTTACGCAGGCCACGGGCGGGCCGGCCGGTGAAGGCCCGGGTGATCACCGTCTCGGTGTAGGCGGGGTCGACCAGGGCCGCCTGATGCGTGGCCGAAGCGCCGCTTTCGGCGGCGCGCAGCAGAACGGTGCCGACGGCGGCCGCCGTCGCTCCCGCCCGGATCACCTCGGCGACCGCGGCGGGGGTGGCCAGGCCGCCGGTGGCCAGCACGGGCAGCGGCACCTTCGCGACGACGCGCTGCACCAACTCGACGATCGGGACCGGCGTCAGCGGGCGCTGCGGCGAGAGGGTGGCGGAATGGCCGCCGGCGTCGGCCGCCTGCACCGCGAGCATGTCGACACCGGCGTCGTGCGCCTGTGCCGCCTCGTCGGCCGTGGTGACCGTCTGGACCACAACGGTGCCTGCACGCTGCAACGCGATGATCACGTCGCGCGGCGGAATGCCGAACGTGAACGACACCATCGGAACCGGGTCGTCGAGCAACAGCGTGACCTTCTCGTCGAATCTGTCGTCGTCCTCGATGGGCTCGGCCGGCAGCGTCAGCCCGAACTGGTCGGCCTCGGCTGCGATGAGCGCGGCGTACGCGCGGTAACGCCGCGGGTCGACGGGCATCGGATTGGGTGCGAACACGTTGATACCAAACGGAATACCCTCGGCGCGAACGGCTTTGATCTCGGCGTCGACGGCCTGGACGGTCTTGTATCCGGCTGCGAGGAAGCCCAGCGCGCCGGCGCGCGCGGCCGCCGACACCATGGCCGGGGTGGTCGGGCCACCCGACATCGGAGCCGCCACCAGCGGAACGGACACCCCAAACCGGGCCAGCATCTCGACGCCCCTTCGCTGTTCGGCTCGCCGTTCGGGCGAGGTCAACCCCGATGGTGCCTGCCGCGGCTTCATTTGTCAGCATCGGCACGTGTCAGCATCGGCACGTGTCAGCATCGGCGCCGCGACGGCGGCGTTTCGCCCCGGCGCCGCACCTGGCAGGATCCTTGAGCGTGGCGCGCCCTAACTTCCTCGTCATCGTTGCCGACGACCTCGGGTTCTCCGACATCGGCGCATTCGGCGGCGAGATCGAGACGCCCAACCTCGATCGGCTGGCGCACGCGGGAATCCGGCTCACCGATTTTCATTCGGCCCCGGCCTGCTCACCGACCCGGGCGATGCTGCTGACCGGGACCGACCACCACATCGCCGGCATCGGCACGATGCTCGAGGTGGCGTCGCCGGAATTCCGCGGCGCGCCCGGCTATGAGGGCTACCTCAACGATCGGGTCGTCGCATTGCCGGAATTGTTGCGCGACGCGGGCTACCTGACACTGATGTCGGGCAAGTGGCATCTGGGCGCGACGATCGACACCTCGCCGTGGGCGCGTGGTTTCGAGCGCTCGTTCGCGCTGCTGCCGGCCGGGGCCAGCCACTACGGCGGCGCGGGCGCGCGCGGATTCTCGCCGGTGCCGACGCTGTACACCGAGGACGACCACTTCGTCACGGTGGGCGACGACTTCTATTCCTCGGACTCCTACACCGACACATTGCTGCGGTATCTCGACGAGCGGGACCCGGACGACGACCGGCCCTTCTTCGCCTATCTGCCCTTCCAGGCTCCGCATTGGCCCCTGCAGGCGCCCGACGAATCCATCGCGAAGTACCGCGGCCGCTACGACGCCGGCCCGGATGCGCTGCGCGAGGAACGCCTGGCCGAGCTCAAGCGGCTCGGCCTGTGCCCACCCGACGTCGTCGCGCACCCGGTGGTGGCCGACGGTGCGCCGGAGTGGGCCGACATGACCGACGAGCAGCGCGCGGTGTCGGCCCGGAGCATGGAGGTCTACGCCGGAATGGTCGACCGGATGGACTACAACGTCGGCCGGGTGATCGACTTCCTCACGGCCAGCGGCGAACGCGACAACACCGTGGTGATCTTCATGTCCGACAACGGGGCGGAGGGAGCGATCGTGGAGGCGATGCCGTTGCGCGGTCCGCAGATCGCCGCACAGATCGAAAAGCATTGCGACAACAGCCTGGACAACCTGGGCCGGCCCACGTCGTTCATCTGGTACGGCCCCCGCTGGGCGCAGGCGGCGACCGCGCCGTCGCGCCTGCACAAGGCGTTTACCACGCAGGGGGGAATCCGCGTCACCGGCTTCGTCACCTGGCCCGGCTTCGCCCGGCAACACCAGATCGGCACCGCGTTCAGCACCGTCATGGACATCGCGCCGACCCTGCTGGAGCTCGCCGGGACCACGCACCCGGGCACCTCCTACCGGGGCCGCGAGGTGGCCCCCATGCGCGGTCGCTCACTGGTGGACTACCTGACGGGCGCGGCCGAGAGCGTGCACGACGCCGGCACCGGGACCGGCTGGGAGCTGTTCGGGCGCCGCGCCATCCGGCAGGGCGACTGGAAGGCGCTGTACCTGCCCGCGCCGTACGGCCCGGGCGGCTGGCAACTCTACGACCTGGCCTCCGACCCGGGCGAGATCGACGATCTGGCCGTCGCGCGGCCCGACAAGCTGGCCGAGCTGCTGGCGCTGTGGGATCGCTACGTCGAGGAGACCGGCGTGATCCTCGATCCCATCTCCGTGTACGACGTACAGCTCTGAAGGTCCCGGTGCCGCATATGCTTGGGCGTTGATGGTGGAGACAACGACATGCGCGGTCGTCGGCGGCGGCCCGGCGGGCATGGTCCTCGGGCTGTTGCTGGCCCGGGCCGGCATCGAGGTCACCCTGCTGGAAAAGCACGGCGACTTCCTGCGTGACTTCCGAGGCGACACGGTGCATCCGACGACGCTGCAATTGCTCGACGAGCTGGGCCTGGGGGAGCGGTTCCAGGAATTGCCCTACAGCAAACTCCGCAGAGGCACTTTGGAATCCGACGGTCACTCGGTGACCTACCTGGACTTCGACCGGATCCGGCAGGCGCACCGATACATCGCCATGGTGCCGCAGTGGGACCTGCTGAACCTGCTCGCCGAGGCGGCCCGCGCCGAACCGAGCTTCACCTTGCGCATGCGCACCGAGGTCACCGGCCTACTGCGCGACGGCGACCGGGTCACCGGAGTGCGGTACGACGGCGCCACCGGGCCCGGCGAGCTCAGGGCCGAACTGACGGTCGCCTGTGACGGCCGGTGGTCGGTGGTGCGCCGGGAGGCCGGCCTGCGTGCGCGCGAATACCCGGCGAACTTCGACGTGTGGTGGTTCAAGCTGCCGCGGGACGGCAACGCGGATCATTCCTTTCTGCCCCGGATTGGGGCGGGCAAGGCGCTGGCGGTAATCCCGCGCGAGGGCTACAACCAGATCGCCTACCTGGGACCCAAGGGCGCCGACGCCCAGCTGCGCGCGCGGGGTATCGACGTGTTCCGGCGTGACCTCGATGCGCTCCTGCCTGACATGCCCGACTCCGTCGCGGCTCTGGAGTCCATGGACGACGTCAAACACCTCGACGTGCGGGTGAATCGGTTGCGGCGCTGGCACACCAACGGGCTGCTCTGCATCGGCGATGCCGCACACGCGATGTCACCGCTGGGCGGGGTCGGCATCAACCTGGCCATCCAGGATGCCGTCGCCGCCGCGACCCTCCTGGCCGAACCCCTGCTGCGCCACCGGGTCACCGAACGCGACCTGGCCGCCGTCCGTCGCCGCCGCGCACTGCCCGCCGCGCTGACCCAGACGGCGCAGCGAGTGCTGCAGATCGTGTTGCTGCGCGCGGTTTTTGGGGGTGCTGACGCCAGACCGCCCGCGATGCTGCTGAACGTGCTGCGATGGCTGCCGTGGCTGTCGGCGGTGCCCGCCTATTTCGTCGGCGTCGGGGTCAGGCCCGAGCATGCACCGCCCTTCGCCCGACGAGGCTCGCAGGGGCGCGATGGCTGACACCCCGCTACGGATCGGTGTTCTCGGCGCGGCCAGCATCGCGCCGGCGGCGTTGATCCGCCCCGCCGCCGACAACCCGGAGGTCGTCGTCGCCGCGGTGGCGGCCCGCGACGTGTCCCGCGCGCGGGCGTACGCCGCAAGGCACAACATCGCTTCGGTGCACGGCGATTACGGGGCGCTGCTCGCCGACCCGGACATCGACGCCGTCTACAACCCGCTGCCGAACGGCCTGCACGGGCGTTGGACGCGGGCTGCGCTGGCGGCGGGCAAGCACGTGCTGTGCGAAAAGCCGTTCACCGCCAACGCGGCCGAGGCGCACGAAATCGCCGAGCTGGCAGCCGCTTCGGACCGCGTGGTGATGGAGGCCTTCCACTACCGCTACCACCCGCTGACCCTGCGTGCCGAGGAGATCATCGCCTCCGGCGAGCTGGGAACGCTGCGGCACGTGGAGGCCGCGTTGTGTTTCCCGCTGCCGAAGTTCTCCGACATCCGCTACAACTACGATCTCGCCGGCGGGGCGACGATGGACGCCGGCTGCTACGCGGTGCACATGGTCCGCACGTTCGGCGGACCGGCCCCGGAAGTCGTTGCGGCGCAAGCCAAGCTGCGCGATGCGCGGGTCGACCGGGCCATGACCGCCGACTTGCGGTTCGCGGCCGGCCACACCGGGCGGGTGCGCTGCTCGATGTGGTCGTCGCGGCTGCTGCAGATCAGCGCCCGGGTGATCGGCGAACACGGGGAGCTGCGCCTCCTCAATCCCGTGATGCCGCAGTACTTCCACCGGCTCTCGGTGCGGTCGCGCGAGGGCAGGCGGGCGGAGCGGTTCGGCCACCGGGCCTCCTACGCGTATCAACTCGACGCGTTCGCCGCCGCGGTGCTGCGCGGGGAGCCGGTCAGGACCACCTCGCGCGACGCGGTGGACAACATGAGCGTGATCGACGCGATCTATCGTGGCGCGGGCCTTCCGCTGCGCTACCCGAGCTGAAGCTCCGACAGCAACCGGCGCGCCGCCTCGACACAAGGTCGTAGGCGGTCGATCGGGCTCATGCCCGCCAGCGCCAATGATCGCCTGGGAACCTCGATTTCGAGCACGATGTCGGCGGGCAGCGCGGACAGCAGGTCGGGCAGCGGAAGTTCGCCCTCCCCGGGCACCATCCGCTCGAACATGGCTTCCTCCAGGTAGTTGTCCGTGCGCGGCCGCAGCGTCGTGTCGTTGAGCTGGGCGTAGCCGATGGCATCGGCAGCGACGGCGGCCAGGTCGGTGGCCGCAGAACCCGACCGCACCAGGTGCATGGTGTCGATCAACAACCGGAATTCGGTTCGGCCGACGTAGTTCTTGGCGTCCAGCGCCGCGTCCAAATCGCCGATCGTCAGGCCGGGCACCGGCTCGACGACCGTGCCGATGTCGCGCTGGGCAGCCAGCTCGGTCAGCGCGGCGAACTGGTCAAGCGTCCGGGGCAGGTCGGGGTCCATGCTGACCACGTTGACCCGCGGGACACCGAGCCCGGCCAGCGCGTCGAGGTCGCCGCGCAGCGCGCTGACGTCGGCGCCGGGCAGCACGAGGAACCCGTCGCCCAGCGAGATGCTCACGCCCTGGTCGCGCATCGCGGCGAGCAAGTCTTTCCGCAGTCCGTCGTCGTCCCGCAAGTTGAAGGGGGGATAACCCAGCGGCACCAGGGGCATCCCCTGCACGGCGACCGAGATATGGCGGCAGCCCAACTGGGCCGCGAGATCCACCAATTCGATTGGAGGCAACCCGAATACGCTGAGCATGCCGATGCCGAGGCGCTCCGTGCGCCCCGCGGTCATCATGCGGGGCGACCCACCAACTGGGCCAATTGCGCGGCGCCCTGGGCTGTTTGGGTGGTCAGCACGATTCGCCCGGACGTGGCCGCTTGTTCGATGATCGGCGCCTCCAGGACCATGTTGTCCCGGATGAAGGCCACGTGGTCTTGCAGATGCGCGCTGGTGAATTCGGTCCACGCGGCCGTCGACGGCGGGTCCAGCACGAGGGTCAGCTCGTAATAGTCCGCGGTCAGCGACTTCGGTGGGTCCACGTGGACGAGCCCGAGCTGCATGGTCTCGGGACCCAACGTGTAGACGGTGGTTCGCCCCATGTCGCAGGTGGTGAGGGCGTCGGTCGGCGCTATCGGAGCGTTCGGATCCATCGCCGGGCACTTGACGGCGGGCGTCGTCGGCTGTGACTTCGTCACCGGCCGCACCGGCAGCGGCGCGATCCGCACCACCGGCGGGGGCGGCGGCGGTGGTGGCTGCGCCGTCGTGCCGGGCGGTGCCGTGGTCGATGAGCCGGTGTGCGCGGGCCCGTGCGTCTGCTGGCAGCCGCACATCACTGCGGCGAGCAGACCGACGGATCCGAACCGTACGGCATTGCGCGCGCTCAAACGACGGTGAATCATCCGAGAAGACTCTACTCGCAGGGTCGTCGATTTCCTGGTCGACGGGAACTCTTGCACCGCAATTTCTTTGACGCCGCTCGTTTGACGCGCTGGGGCTGATCGCCGAAATGCGGCCAATTGCAAGTTTCGTGTGCGGCAATGCGCTCTTTACCGACACTACGAATATAGAGTAGGGTCGCGGCCGGAGAGCAACGATGGACAGACGACGAAAGCCCAACCCCGCCGAACGCCGCCGCGACCTGTGCGACGCGGCGATCCGGTTGCTGGCCGACGATGGGGCCAAGGGGTTGAGCCATCTGAAGGTCGACCGCAAGGCCGGGGTGCCGGACGGAACGACCTCCTTCTACTTCCGCACGCGCTCGGCGCTGTTGCGCGCGGCGGCCGAGCGCTCGGCCGAGCTGGACCTCGCCGAGCTGCAGGCGATCGCGGACAGTTCCGACACCGGCGAGCATCCCGCGCCCTCGCGGCTGTCGCAGGTGGTCATCCAGGCCGGCAGCGACCCGCAGCTATACCGGACCCGGGCCCGTTACGAGCTGACCATGCAGGCCACCCGCGATCCCGCGCTGGCCGCGATCCTGCAGCAGGCCACCGACGAGTTCACCAAGCTGCACCGGGAAATCCTGGTGCAGCTCATGCCGCACGGCGCCGAGTTGGATCCGGCCGTCGTCGAGGATCTGAGCAACGTCACGCTGACGTTCATCAACGGCCTGCTGCAGCGGTTCGCGCACGGCGACCGGATCATCGACAGCGCCGAACAGCTGGACGGAATCCTGTCGGCGATCGCCACCGGGATCTTGAAGAGTCCGGCCAAGGGGCGGCTTACCCAGACCGGCGGTCTTCGGGTGCTGCGCCGCGGGTCGGCCGGGTCGGGATGAGGCTCGCGATGGGGGCCCTGGCGGGACACGTCGCACGGGGCTATGGCTCTTGCCGGAACATCCGCTGTATGGTTCTCTACGAGAATAGAGTAGCCCCACGTTCATGCGCCGTTTTCAGCCGAGCTTGTGTACATGTCAAAGCGACGCAATTAAGCGGAGTGTATAAATTGCCCTCAGCCGAATCCGGCGCTGCAACGCCGGCAGCGCGAGCCTCGGTGCAGGTAATGCGGGCATTCAAAACTGCAGCGGTAGGGAGGATTTCGTGACGGCGAGCACCGATAGCCATGTTCGTTTCGATCCATACGATGTCGGGCTGATCGCCGACCCGTATCCCATGTTCGCGCGCTTACGGGAAGAGGCGCCGCTCTACTACAACGCCGAATATGACTTTTACGCGGTGAGCCGTTATGCCGATGTCAGCAAGGCGCTTGTCGACCACGAGACCTACAGCTCGGCGCGTGGCGCGATCCTGGAACTGATCAAGGCCAATCTCGACATCCCGCCGGGCATGTTGATCTTCGAGGACCCGCCGATTCACGACGTGCACCGCAAACTGCTGTCGCGGATGTTCACCCCGCGCCGGATCGCCGCGCTCGAGCCGATGATTCGCGACTTCTGCGCTCAACTGCTGGATCCGCTGGTGGGCTCGGGACACTTCGACTTCGTCACCGACCTGGGAGCGCAGATGCCGATGAAGGTCATCAGCATGCTGCTCGGCATCCCCGAGGACGACCAGGAGTACATCCGGGACCGGGGCAACGCGCAACTGCGCACCGAGGCCGGCAAGCCCATGGATGCCGCCCAGCACGGCCTGTCGGTGGGCGAGCAGTTCGAGGCCTACATCGACTGGCGCGCCGAACATCCGTCCGACGACATCATGACGGAGTTGCTCAACGTCGAATTCGTGGACGAAACCGGAACCACCCGACGGCTGTCTCGCGAAGAAATCCTGGTGTACCTCAATGTCGTCGCCGGGGCGGGCAACGAAACCACCACACGGCTGATCGGTTGGTCCGGAAAGGTTCTCGCCGAGCACCCCGACCAGCGCCGCGACCTGGTCGAGAACCCCGCGCTCATCCCGCACGCCATCGAGGAATTGTTGCGGTACGAGCCGCCGGCACCACACGTCTCGCGCTACGTCACCCGCGACGTCAGCGTGCACGGCCAGACCGTGCCCGAGGGTAGCGTGATGATGATGCTCATCGGGTCGGCTTGCCGCGACGAAGCCCAATTCGGTTCTGACGCAGCCGATTTCAATCTGCGCCGCGCCGTCCGCCCGCACCTCACTTTCAGCATGGGGACCCACTTCTGCCTGGGATCGGCGCTGGCCCGCCTGGAAGGCCGCGTCGCCCTGGAGGAGATTCTGAAGCGCTTCCCCGAGTGGGAGGTCGACCTGAACAAAGCGGTGCTCAGCCCGACCTCCACGGTGCGGGGCTGGGAGTGCATGCCGTCGCTCGTGTCATCATGACTGGCCGGGTAGAGGGCCGAGTAGCGGGCAAGGTCGCGTTCATCAGCGGTGCCGCGCGCGGTCAGGGCCGCAGTCACGCCGTGCGATTGGCGCAAGAGGGCGCAGACATCATCGCGATCGATGTCTGCGGGCCGATCGAGAACCTGGCTTATCCCCACTCGACGCCGGAAGATCTCGCCGAGACCGCGGACCTGGTGAAGAACCTCGACCGGCGCATCGTGACCGCCCAGGTCGACGTCCGCGACTACGACGGGCTGAAGGCCGCAGTGGACAGCGGGGTCGAGCAACTCGGGCGTCTCGACATCATCGTCGCCAACGCGGGCATCGGCACCTTCGGCAACAAACTGCACAAGATCGGCGAGCAGATCTGGCAGGACATGATCGACGTCAACCTGTCCGGCGTCTGGCACACGGTGAAAGCCGGTGTGCCGCATATTCTCGGCGGCGGACGCGGTGGCTCCATCGTGCTGACCGGCTCGGTCGGATCGCACAAGGCCATGGCCTACACCGGCCACTACGTCGCCGCCAAACACGGTGTGCTCGGTTTGATGCGCGCGTTCGCGGTCGAGCTGGGCCAGCACAACATCCGGGTGAACTCGGTCCATCCGAGCCAGGTCAACACGCCGATGACCATGAATGACATCACCTTCCGGCTGTTTCGGCCGGATCTGGAGAACCCGGGGCCGGAGGATTTCGCCCCTTTTTCGCAGATGACCCACATGATGCCGGTGCCCTGGGTGGAAGCCGTCGACATCAGCAACGCCGTCCTGTTCCTCGCCTCGGACGAATCTCGTTACATCACAGGCGTTTCGCTGCCCGTCGACGCGGGCGCTCTACTCAAATAGGAGAAACAGATGCCCGAATACGACTACGAAGAGCTGAAGAAGGAAGCCGAGCAGTACATCAAGTTCGAAAAGGACAAGAAGAACCGGATCGCCTACATCACGTTCGACCGTCCCGACGCGCAGAACGCCACCACGCTGGGAATGCGGCAGAACTACGCCGATCTGATCCACAAGTGCAATGTGGACGACGACGTGAAGGTGGTGGTGATCCGGGGCGAGGGCGAGGATTTCGGCAGCGGCGGCGACCTGCCCGAGCAGCGCCCGATGCTGGAGAATCCCGGCTTGCCTCTGCACCACGAGCTCGCGATCAACGACGACGACGTCAAGTACCCGCCGGGTGGCTCGTACCGTTACCTGTCCACGGTCACCGACTTCTACGCCAAGGCCCGCGCCGGAAACCGCCCGCTGCAAGAACTCCGGAAGATCAGCATCATCGAGGCGAAAGGGTACTGCTACGGGTGGCACTTCTACCAGGCCGGCGACGCGGACCTGGTGATCTCCTCCGACGACGCCCTGTTCGGCCATCCGGCCTTCCGTTACGTCGGCTGGGGGCCGCGGCTGTGGTGGTGGGCGGAGACGATGGGTCTGCGCAAGTTCTCCGAAATGCTGTTCACCGGAAGGCCGTTCAGCGCCAAGGAGATGTACGACTGCGGCTTCGTCAACAGCGTGGTGCCGCGCGACAAGCTGGACGCGGAGACCGAGAAGTACGCGCTGGCGTGCTCGCGGTCCCGGCCGACCGACACCGTCGCGGTGCAGAAGACCTTCTTGGAGCTCTACAAGCAGCACAAGGGCGAGTACTTCGGCAGCCTGCTCACCGGCATGGTCGAGGGCATGCTGCCGATGATCCAGAACGACGCGCAAGAGGTCGACCTGACCGAGGGCACCTTCGAAAAGGGACTCAACAACGTCGTGAAGGACAACGACCTGAACTTCCCGCCGGAGTGGCGCCTGAGCCGCTCCGGACGCGCGAAGCCCTGACCGTTTTGGCGAGGCGTGCATGTCCGCGCTGACGGGTATCCGGGTCGTCGAGTTGGCCGGATCCGTCGCGGGAGAATACTGCGGCAAGCTGCTGGGCGACTTCGGCGCCGAGGTGATCAAGGTCGAGGCGCCGAACGGTGGCAGCGCGACCCGCGCCATGGCGCCGCGCCTCACCGACGGCCCCGACGGCAGCGTCATGTTCGCCTACCTGAACACCAACAAGCGGTCCGTGGTGCTCGACGGCGAGGACTTGCAGCGGCTGATCGGCAGCGCCGACGCGGTCATCGAAGACCGTGAGACCGGCTGGTCCGACCGGCATCCGGAGGTGGTGTTCTGCTCCATCACGCCATACGGCCGAGGCGTGTCCGCGGAGTTCGACAATGCGCGAAGCATCAACGTGTTTCACGCCGGCGGCTGGGGATATCACACTCCGAGCCACCCAGACCCCCGCAAGCCCCCGCTGCAGGGACCGGGCCGCTTTCTGGCCGACTACGAGGCCGGGCTGGAGGCGGCGCTGTGCGTCGCGTCGTCGCTGTTCGGTCGCCTGCACAGCGGCCGCGGCGAGTCCATCGATATCTCCGCGCAGGCCGTGCTGGTATCACGCGCCGACTGCATCCTGGGCCGCCTCGTCACCGGCGAGGTGCCTGCCGCCGGTGAGCGCGGCGATTACGACCAGGCCGGCCCGGCCTCGTTTTTCGCCTGTGCCGACGGCTACGTGTACTTGTACATGACCAGCGGCGCGCACTGGGCCGGGGCGAAAACCTTGATGGGCCATCCGGAATGGCTCGATGCGTTCGAGGACGACTGGCTGGAGTTCTCCGTCACCGCCGACAAGGTCGCCACCTTTCAGCGGGGCTTCGCGGACTGGGTGGCCGGCTTGCGCAAAGAGGAGGCGTCGGAAAGCGCCCAGCGGCTCGGTGTACCGCTGGTGCCCCTCAACGGCGCCGCGGACCTGCAGAACTCGCCGCAGTATCGGTATCGCGGCTTCTTCCAAGAGGTTTGCCACCCGGTGCTCGGTGCGGCGGCGTATCCGACCGTTCCGTACGCGTTCAGCGCCTCGCCCGCCCGAATCACCAGTGCCGCACCACGTCTCGGCGAGTACACTCGGGCGGCCATGGAAAGCGTCGATGCCCCGCGCGCCCGGCCGACCGTCACGCGAGCGCAACTCAAGCCGCCCAAGGACCCGCGGGGCGGACCGCTGCAAGGCGTGCGCGTCGTCGAGCTCACGAAGGTGTGGGCCGGCCCGTACGCCGGCAAACTGCTGGCGATGCTGGGCGCCGAGGTCATCAAGGTCGAAACGGCCGGCGCCCCCGAGGAGATGCGCGCGTACGGCGGCACCGACATCAACCACGCGCCCTATTTCTTGAGCATCAACCCCGAGGTCCTCAGCGTGGACCTCGACATCAAGTCGGGCGAAGGGATGGCGCGGCTGCGCGAGCTGATCGGCCGCAGCGACATCGTCATCAACAACCTGCGTCCGGGCGCCATGGAACGCCAGGGGCTGGGGTATCGGCAGCTGACCGAGATCAAGCCGGACATCATCTCTGTGTCAATCAAAATGTGGGGCAACGACGGCCCGCTGGGTCACCAGACCGGTTATGCGCCATGCTTTGCCGCGCTGGCCGGACCGGCTTCGCTGGTCGGCTATCCCGGCGGCCCCCCGCTAGGGACCAGCATGCGTTACGGAGACTCGACGGTCGGCGCGGCCGCCGCCTACGCGGCCGTGGTGGCGCTGCTGCATCGGGAACTCGGCGGCCCGGGTCAATTCGTCGACGTGTCGGCGGTGGAGACCCTGTCCTCGATGATCGGCGACAGCCTGCTGGAGCACTCGCTGACCGGGCGGGCGCTGGGCCGCGCCGGCAACGCCCACCCGGATCTGTGCCCGCACGGCTGCTACCCGTGCACGGGTGGCGCGTGGATCTCGGTGGCCGTCGCGAACGATGCCGAATGGCAACGGTTGTGCGAGGCGCTCGGCGCCGCGGCTCTGGCCGGCGAGCCCCGCTACGCCAGGGCCGAGGCACGACACCGGCACGCCGAAGCGCTCGATGCGGACCTCGCGCAACTCACCGGCGGGCAGGACGCGGAGCGGCTCGCCGAACGCCTGCGGGCGGCCGGAGTGCCGGCCGCCAAGAGCGCCACCGCGATGGATGTGATTGCCGATCAACGGCTTTGGGACCGCGGGCTGTACCGCCTCGTCACCGACCACCGCGAAGGCAGCCGGCCGGTGCTGGGGCCGTCCTGGCGGATGGCCCGCTGCCCGGCCCGGATCGAGCGCGGGGCACCGGACCTGGGCGAGGACACCGGGTATGTTCTGCACGAGTTACTCGGCAAGCAACCGACGGGCGGAACATGACGGCACTGGCGCGCACCGCGGCCCTGGTCACCGGCGCCAGCAGCGGCATCGGCGCGGCAACCGCGTGGGCGCTCGCGGCCCAGGGCGCGACGGTGGCTCTGCTCGCGCGCCGGGCCGACCGGCTGGCGGAGGTGAAGGGCCAGATCGAATCCGCCGGTGGTACAGCGCTGGTGGTGACCGCCGACGTCACCGACGCCGAGCAGGTCGCGTCCGCCGTGCAGCGCACGGTCGCGGAGCTGGGGCGCCTCGACATCCTGGTGAACAACGCCGGACTGATGCAGTCGGCCCCCGCGATCGAGGCGTCGCTGCCGGAGTGGGACCAGATGGTCTCCGTCAACGTGCGGGGTGTCCTCTACGCCACCCGCGCGGCGCTTCCGCATTTGATCGACGCGGCCGCCGACTCGCCGCGCGGGGTGGCCGATCTGGTCACCGTCAGCTCCACCGCCGGCTGGGTGGCGCGGCCCAACACCGCGGTGTATTCGCTCACCAAATTCGGCGTGAATGCCTTCAGCGAGGGCCTGCGTCAAGAGGTGCTCGGCAAGCGGGTGCGGGTCGGGGTGGTCGGTCCCGGAACGGTCGACACCGAAATCTTCGGTCATCTGGCGGACGCGTCCCGCCAGGCGTTCGAACGGCAGACCGCCGGCATGGTCATGCTGCGACCCGACGACATCGCGGACGCGGTGTTGTTCATGGTGACGCGCGACCGCAGGGTGGCGGTCAACCACATGCTGGTGCGCGCGGCCGAACAGACGTGGTAGTCGGGTGATTTCACATTGGTCGGTCGGCGACCGATACGGCGCGCCCTTTCCGGCCGACGCCGGGGCCCTGCACGGTGGCGGGGCGGGATTCCTCACGGAGGCCTTTCGCGCCTCCGGCGTGCTGATCGACAGCGGTGTGGCCCGCATCAGCGATTTCGCGGAGGTCGGCGGCGGCAGCACGGGTCGCAAGGTCGCACTGTCGGTCGAATATGACCGGCCCACAGTGGATCTGCCCACCGACCTGTTCGTCAAGTTCTCCCGCGACTTCGCCGACCCGGACCGCGATCGCGGGAAGACCCAGATGGAGTCCGAGGTCCGGTTCGCCGCGCTGTCGGGCGCGCCGGAATTTCCCATCGCGGTCCCCAGGGTGCTGTTCGCCGACTATCACCGCGACAGCGGAACCGGAATATTGATCACCGAGCGGATCACGTTCGGCGACAAAGGAATCGAACGCCAATATCACAAGTGCCTCGACTACGAGATGCCCGAGCCGTTGGCGCACTACCGCGCGCTGCTCACCGCGCTGGCCCGGCTCGCCGGAACCCACCGGTCCGGGCGGCTGCCTGCGGAGCTCACCGGATCCTTTCCGCTGGACGTGGCGGCGGCGACGGTGGGGGAGCGCGAGCCGCTGTCGGCGACCAAGCTGGAACGCCGGGTGAACCAACTGGCCGAATTCACCGAGAGCCACGGCGGGCTGCTGCCCGCTTGTTCGGCCGAGTTCATCGCCCGCCTGCGCGACGACGCGCCCCGGTTCGCGCACCACCAACAGACCATCACCGGCCACCTGGCCGCCGACTCGGACTACGTCGCGCTGTGCCACTGGAACGCCAACATCGACAACGCATGGTTTTGGCGCGATCCCGACGGGGCGCTGCGCTGTGGCCTGATGGACTGGGGATGCGTCAGCCAGATGAACCTGGGCATGGCGTTGTGGGGAGCGATGTCCGGCGCCGAAACCGAGATGTGGGATGCCCACCTCGATGAACTGCTGCAGTTGTTCGTGGCGGAATACGAGCGCTATGGCGGTCCGCGCGTGGAGCCGAACAGGCTGCGCCGACACATGCTGCTATATGCGGCGGTGATGGGCGTGGCGTGGCTGCTCGGCGTACCCGCCTTGATTCGCAGGCGATTTGGAGATGTGCCGCCCGGCGACCACAGGGATCCGCGCATCAGGGACGACGAAGGAGTGCGCGCCCCGCTGCAGATGCTGTCGAACCTGCTGTTCCTGTGGGAACGGCATCGGGTGGGTGAGCTGCTCGATGCGGCGCTGGCCGAGGAAGGGCTCGTCGCCTAGGGCGCGCCCTGTTGCCGTCATCTCAGTAACATGTGGCTCTTATCGCCCTGCGGTCCCTGTGCAGGCAAGGTAACTTGTCGAAACTCATCTGGCGGTCAGCACGAAGTGCGACACTTCGACCGGTGGCGGGAGGCCGTCGCTACCGAAAGACGGGCCGGGTGGACCGGCCATCAACCCTTGAGGTGCAGGCGATGAGGATCACCGCAGTGATACCCGCAGCGCTGGCGGCGGGCATCACTCTGGCCCCCGTGGCGCACGCCGATGGTGACGAACCAAGCCTGGTGGCGGCGGTGCGTCAGGTCTACGAACAGGTGCAGCGAGGCTGCACGCCCCGGACTCCTCCGCAGTTTCAGCGCATCGTGTGGAATAGCCCCTATCCCACCGGCCAAGGCGGTACCGGACGCATCATCGATGCGGCGCCCGGCCTCGGAGGACCGTTCCACGTGTGGTGGGACAACACCGAGCAACCGGCTCCAGCGGGGACCTTCAAGGTGCCCGCACAGCCGCGGGGCTATTGGGACGTGACCCTCGAATTCTGCTAGCAGCTTGATTGCCACCGCAGCCTCAGCCGCATTCACTTCCGCGCGCTTGCGCCCTCGCGGCGCCGGACCCCGGCCAAAACCTCGTCGGCCGCCCGGAATTGGAGGCGGCGCACCTGCCCGGCCGCCACGGTGAAGTCGAAGGCGACCTTGACCTCGCCGCGGTGAATCCAGGCGGCGCCCGGGCGATCCTCGACGAAGACCGAGACGGCGGCCTTGGCGGCGCCGTTGAAGAAGCCGGCCACCTCCTCGCGGCCCTGCAGGCGCGTCGGTGTGCCGAGCGCGCCCGCGGCCGCGTCGGCGGAGACCACCACGTCGGGCGCGAGCAATTCCAGCAGGCGAGCGAACTCGCCGTCGCGCGCCGCGGCCATGAAGGCGTCCACGACCTCCCAGTCGGCGAGGGCATCCTCGGTCGCGGCCGGGCGCACCTTGGCCCGGGCACGAGAGGCCAGCTTGCGCGCCGCAGCCGGGGTCGTGTCGAGCATTTTGGCGATCAGCTCGAAGTCAATGCCGAAGCTGTCGTGCAAGACGAAGGCAACCCGCTCGGCGGGTGACAGCCGGTCGAGCACCACCTGCAGCGCGATGCCGACGCTGTCGGCCAGCACCACGTCGTCCGCCGGATCGGGCGCCGTCGCCGCAACCTCGATCGACTCCGTCGGCACCGGCGTACGCACCCGCAACCGGTCGAGGCACAGCCGCGAGGTCACCGTGGTGAGCCAGCCCGGCAGATTGTCGATCAGCTCTTCCGTGGCGTGCAGCCGCAGCCACGCCTGCTGCACCACGTCCTGTGCCTCGTTGACGTCGCCCAGGATCCGCGCGGCGATGCGCTGCAGCCGGGGCCGCTCCGCCTCGAAGCCGTCATGAAGGTGGTCGTCATTCATAGTGGCGGTCACACTTTCGTCGTCGGATGCGTCACCATCCTGACGCAGCGGGATCGCCCGGTGTGACCAAGAGGAGGAGAAGCCTGATGAAGACCATGACCTGCCAGGACCTCGGTGGCCCCTGCGACCTCGCGCACCGCGGCGAGAGTGCGGACGAGATCATCAAGGCGCAGGACCAACACCTCAAGGAGGTGGTTGCGGCCGGCGATGACGCCCACGTGCCCGCGCGCGACGACATGAAGGGCCGCTGGCGCCACCCGGTCAAGTCGATGGGTTGGTACAACGGCGTCAAGAAGCGGTTCGCCGAGCTGCCGGAGGGATGACGCCCGGAGATTGAATTCTCGAGCTACGGCTCGTCGTCCTCATCCCTTAGCAGCTTCTCCGGGTGGTGGAACGTGTTGGTGCGGGGTTGGCCGCGGTCGAGGTGTGGCGGTGGTATCCATTCGGTGTCGCCGTGGGCGTTTTTGCGGGTGGTCCAGCCTTTGTCGAGGAGGCGGTGGTGGGGTCCGCAGGCGAAGGTGAGTTGGTCGATGTCGGTGCGGGAGCTGGTGGCCCATTCGTCGATATGGTGGACCTCACAAAGGAAACCCGGCACGTCGCAGCCCGGGGCGCTGCAGCCACGATCCTTGGCGTGCAGCACAATTCGCTGCCCGGGTGAGGCGAGGCGCTTGGTGTGATACAGCGCCAGGGCGTTGCCTTTGTCGAAGATCGCCAGATAGTGCCGAGCGTGGCCGGCCAAACGGATCACATCGGACATCGGTAGCAGGGTGCCCCCGGCGGTAAGTCCGGTGCCGGCGGCGGCTTCCAGCTCGGACAGCGTGGTAGAGACGACGATGGAGGCCGGTAACCCGTTGTGCTGGCCTAAGTTTCCGGAGGCCAGCAGCGCGCGCAGCGCGGCAAGGAGTGCGTCGTGGTTGCGTTGGGCGGCGCTGCGGGTGTCGTGTTGCACCGCCTGTTCGGAGGGGGCGCCGTCCACGACGGGGACCTGGTCGTCGGGGTTGCACATGCCGGGGGCGGCCAGTTTGGCGAGCATGGCTTCTAGGGCGGCGCGCAGTTCGGGGGTGAGCCAGCCGCGTAGTTCGGACATGCCGTCGGCGTGCTGGTTACCCAGGGTCAGGCCGCGGCGGCGGGCGCGGTCGTCGTCGCGGTAGGTGCCGTCGGGGTTGAGGCAGTCGGCCAGGGTGTCGGCGAGTTTGGCGAGTTGTTCGGGGCGAAACCGGCCGCCTTCTTGGGCCAGTCGGGCTTCGACCTGGGCGCGGGTGGCGGTGTCGATCCAGCCGGGCAGGTGGTGGAAGAAGCGGCGGATGACGGCGACCTGGCCGGGGCCCAGGGTGCCGTGGCGTTGGGCGGCCGCGGTGGCGGGCAGTGCGGGGGCGAGGGGTTCGCCGGTGAGTCCGTGGCGGGGGCCGAGTTCGGCGGCGTCCTTGAGGCGGCGGGTGGCCTCGGCGCGGCTGATCAGTGTTGCTTCGGCGATCGCGTGGGGCAAGGTGCCGCCCAGTTCGGTGGGAGTGGCTTGGTGGGCAAGGGAATTGATCAGCGGGTGTTCCAGGGCCGGTAGCTGGCGGCGGAGCTTCTCGCAGCGGGTCAGCATCGCGAGTTGTTCGGGGGTGGTCAGCGCCGTGCAGTCGAACGCGGCCACCTCGTCGAACGCCGCGTCCAGCGCGTCTAACGCCGCCGACAACGCTTCCCGATCAACACTCACAACCCGGACGCTATCGGAGCCCACCGACACGAATCCGTGCATTGTGACACCTGAAACAGCAGTGGCACAAGTGATTTCGTCAGGCCCAGGACGGGCTGGTGGTCAGTACTTCGGCGCCACCCTCGATGCCACCGTCGATGATGTGCACGGTGTCCCGACGGAACACCGCGCCGACACCCTGCTGCCACACATACGCGGTGATCGCCAGTACCATCCCGGCCTCGAGCCGATCGTGTTCGCCTGCGGCCACCAGGGTTTCGGACACCACGGGCGGGTCGAAACCGAGCCCCAGCCCGTGCGCGACCGGCATCGGCGGGATCGGTTCACCCACCGCGCCGTATGCGGCGAGCAGATCCCGGGTGGACGCGCCGGGGCGGCAGGCGCCAAGCATGCTGTCGTACAACCGATCCGACCGCTCGAAGAGTGCGCGGGCCCCATCGGTGACGGTGTCGCCGGCCGGCCAGGTACGGCCGACCTCGGCTACGTAGCCATTGGCGAGCGCGCCTGCGGCGAACGCGACGAGGTCACCCGCGCGAACCTCGGGCCCGGCGGCGCGGCGCCATGGCTGTTCCCGCGACGTCACCCACGCGGCGTCCTGGGTGGCCGGCGTGCTCACCCCGCCTGCGGCCATCGCCTGCATCATGACCCCGGCGAGCACCTGTTCCGATACACCGGGCGCCAATTCGCCCAGGGCGGTGGCCAGCCCGTGCTCGGCGACACGCAACGACTGATCCATCGCCGCGATCTCGTCGGATGTCTTGACGCGCCGCGCCGCGCGCAGCGCGGGTTCGGCATCGACGATCTCCGCATTGGGGAACGCCTCGGGCAGCAAGGCCGCGAAAGTCGGGGTGATCGCATCGGTTCCGACCCGCCGCGCCGCTTCGGCGCCGTCGACCTTTTTGAGGACGCCGATCAGCGTCATCGGGTTCCAGGCCAGCCCGTAGAGGTGATCGTGCCCGATCTCGTCGGGCACCCCCTCGTCGTCGGTGCTGTTGAGGTAGATGTCGCCGGTGGCGCGCACCAGCACGCACATCGGGCCGAAGGGCCGGGTGCCGGCGATCCACAGCTGCGGCGCGCCGGTCACGTAGCGAATGTTGGCCTGCCGGCCGAGCACCAGGATGTCCAGGTCGTGTTCGGCCATCTGGGCCAGCGCCCGCTCGCGGCGGCCCGACCGCAATGCCCGCGCGTCGGGCAGGACTTCAGTCGCCATAGGGGCCGCCGTGGGGATCGCCATAGGGGGTATAGGGGTAGTCGGTGATCGGCACGTAGCCGTCGTCCGTGATCACCACGATCTCCTCACTGCGGTAGCCGCCGGTTCCGTCCTCCCACATCACGGGCTCGAGCACCAGGACCATGCCGGGCGGGAAGACGAAGTTGTCGTCGAACTCCTCGCCGAGATCGGTTCCGATCATCGGAGCCTCGGCGGGATACGTGCCGATGCCGTGGCCCAGATAGAAATGCGGCAGCCACGGTTTGCGCCCGCCGTTGGCCGCGATCGCCGCGCGCGCCAAATCTCCCGACGTGACACCGGCTTTGGTCACCGCGAGCACCGCGTCCAACACGGCTCGCCACTGGCGGAACTGGGCTTGCTGTCGCGGCGTGGGTTGCTCGCCGACCACCCACGTGCGGCCGAAGTCGGAGCAGTAGCCGTGGTAGGTGATGCTGATGTCGGTCCACAGCACATCGCCGGCGGCCAGTTCGCGATCGGTGGGCAGCAGCGGCAGCGCCAGATCCCCGTGCGTGGTCCATACGCCCGCTTCCCGCGAATCCGGCATTACCTGCCAGATGGCCTCCAGCATGTTGGTGGTGGCGCCGAGTTCGAAGGCGCGGCGGACGAACGTGGCCGACAGGTCGATCTGTCGTACGCCGGGCTTCAGCCCCTGCTGCACGTCGACGATCGCCTGCTCGGTGATGCGGGCCGCCCTGCGCAGGCAGGACAGTTCGTCGCGGGTCTTCACCAGTTGCGCGGAGCCGATGACGATCGCCGCGTCCGTCGGGGGGCCCGCGGGAAACAGCCGCGGCGCCGCCCGGCGCATCGCCCCGGTGAGTTCGTCAACGGCGATCCTGGCCCCCGGCGAGATGAGCCCGGCCAGCGTTCGTGCGAAATCCTGTACGCCGTAGTCGAATTCGAGATAGGCGGGGCCGTGCAGATGGTCGTCGGGCACCGGTGACTCCGCGGACGCTCCGCCGCGCAACGGCATGAACAGGTGTGGATGCGAGTCGTCGGCGAGCACGACCGCGACCGGTCGGTCCACATGCGACAAGCCCGCATCCAGCAACGGCCAGCTGGCGCCCGTGGCGTAGCCGACGTAGCCGTTCATCAACAGGATCAGCGCGTCGACGCCGTGTTCGGCCATCGCGGACCGGATCCGCGCTCCGGTCTCTGTGCGCATGCGGGCCCAGTCCGGCTGGTCGGGGATGTCGAGCACCGCGGCGGGGGTGGCCGGTGAGTTCGTCATGCCCGGATTCTCAGGAACCTCTTGACGTTCCCACCGACAACCCGGACGGCGTTCTCGGGGCCGACCGCATCGACCACCGCGGCCAGCGACCGCTCCGAGTAGCCGAAAGTGCTTTCGTTGTGCGGGTAATCGGATGACCACATCACTCTGTCGATGCCGATCTCGTCGAGCTGCCGCAGGCCCAGGGGATCGACCATGAACGACGCGCACATGTGCGTGTCCCAGTAGTAGCGGACATCACGCTCAGGCTGATGCGCCAGCATGTGCCGATAGGATGCCAGCACGTGTTCGGCGTCTTGCAATGCCGTCGGCACCCAGGCGATTCCGCCTTCAAACCAGCCGATCCGCAGCCGCGGATGCCGGTCCAAGATGCCGCCGAAGATGTACTTGGAGAACATCTCCCGGAACGAGTCGATGTTGACCATCATGGCCACCGCGACGCTGTTGACCTCGCTGGGGAATTTGGGCTGACTCTCGCCGATGTGGTGCGTGACGGGTAATCCGGCCTCTTCGATCTCGTCCCACACCGCGCGCATCGGGGTGTTCGAATAGTCGATGGGCCGGCCGTCGCGGTCGTTGCCCGGGCTGATCGGCATCAGAAACGTCTTGAGCCCCAGCGCCTTCAGCTCCGCCAGCGTGCGGCGGGCCCCGGCCGGATCCCACCAGTTGATCAGGCCGACCCCGTAGCAGTGGTCGTCGGAGCGCTCTTGAACGCCGGCGATGTGCTCGTTGTAGACCCGAAAGATCCGCTCGCGAATCTCGTGGTCGGGGTGGTGGAACAGCGCGAGAACGGCGTTGGGGAAGGCCAGTTCCCTGTCCACGCCGTCTTCGGCGAGCTCGGCTACCCGGGCGTCGACGTTATTGGTGGCCGCCCCGGCCAGGTCGTCGTACTGCATGAGCACCGCGCTGAAATCGCCGACGACCATCGACTGTCCCGGCGGGCCGAGCAGATAGGCGCCGTCCTCGTACCAGATGCGCGGCGCCTGGTCCTTCAGCTCGGCGGGAAAGCCGTCGTAGAAGATGTCGTCGGCCACCGAGATGTGGTTGTCCGCGGAGAACACTTCGGTGCCCGCGGGCAGGCCGGTGCTGAACTCCGCCGCGTGACCGCGGCGGTCCTTGGGCGCACCGATCACGCCTTCGGGGTAGAGGGTTTGGGCTGGGGTGGACATCATCGTCCCTTCGTCGCGATCACGTGTATGTTAATCCGGATAGCTGACGCCGGTGAGCCGTTCGGAGAGCTGCCACAGCTGCCGCGTCTCGGCCTCGCTGCGCGCCCGCTGGGGGACACCCGCGAACGTGACTCCGCCCCCGACGGTTTCGTAGAAGCCGCGCGGCCCGTAGTATTTGCCGCCCTGCGCATCAGATGACACCGCGGCGTAGAGGGTCGGCTTGATCCCTTCGTCGATGTCCAGCCACATGAACGGCAGCAGCCGCCACGTCACGCGTGTGAGCCGGGCCTGCAACGTCGGTGTGCTGCGGCCGTACGATGCGCCGCTGAGCAGGTTAGTTTTGCTCAGGCCTGGGTGCGCGGCGTTCGACATCAAGTCCCACCCGCCCACGCGGCTGCGCCGATCCAGTTCGATGGCGAACATCAGCTGCGCCAGCTTGGCGACCCCGTAGGAGTGCATTGCCTTGTAACCGTGTTCGGCGTTGACGTCGTCGAAGTCGAGATTGCGCTGGCTCGCGGCGATGCTGCTGACGGTGACCACCCGGGGGGATGCGGCCGACCGCAGCAGGCCCAGCAGCCGGACGGTCAACGCGAAGTGGCCTAAATGGTTTGTCCCGAACTGCAATTCGAAGCCGTCGCCGGTCTCTTGCCGGTGCGGGGGCGTCATCACGCCCGCGTTGTTGATCAGAATGTCGATCGGGCGCCCCGCTGTGGTCAGTTCCTCGGCCAGCGTGGCGACGCTGGACAGCGACGACAGGTCGAGTTGGCTGATGCCGAGCTCGGCCCGGGGTACCTCGCGGCGGATCTCGGCGATCGCCCGCTCGCCCTTGGCCGGGTCGCGGATCGCCATCACCACGTCGGCGCCTGCGGCCGAAAGCCGCTTCGCCAGTCCGAATCCCAGACCGCTGTTGGCCCCGGTCACCACCGCGAGCTTGCCGCGCAGGTCCGGAACGTCCAGCGCGAGATCAGGCTTCACCATGTCACGGGCAGTTCATAGAGTCCGTAGGCCAGCGCGTCATGCTTGAACGGAAGGTCATCGAGCGGCACGGCGAGTTGCAGTGTCGGCACACGGCGCAGCAGCGTGGGCAGGACGATCTGCAGTTCCATCCGGGCGAGTTGCTGACCCACGCACTGGTGGCGTCCGTAGCCGAACCCGACGTGGGGCCCGTCCTCGCGGAGCAGGTCCAGCCGGTCCGGGTTGGGGAACTGGCGGTCGTCCCAGTTGGCCGGAGCGACGTCCAAGATGATGCCGTCACCGGCACGGATGGTCTCGCCGCCAATCTCGATGTCCTCGACGGCGATTCGGCGCTGACCGGTCTGGATGATGCTCAGGTAGCGCATCAGCTCTTCGACCGCGGTGGCGACGACCTTCGGATCGTCGGTGTCGCGCAGCAGCGCGCGCTGGTCGGGATGTTCGAGTAACGCCGCAATGCTCAGGCTGATCATGTTCGCGGTGGTCTCGTGGCCCGCGATCAGGACACCGGTGGCCAATTGCGCGGCCTCGCGCACGCTGATCTCCTCGGCGTTGACCCGCTCGGCGAGGTCGGACACCAACTCCTCTGAGGGGCTGTGCATCTTGGACCGAACCAGGTTGGCCAGATACTTCGCCAGCGAGGCGGCCCCCTGCGCGGTGTCCTCCTCGGTCGCGTAGCGGCCCATGCCGCGCTGGGCTTGTGTCTGAAAGAATTCCGCGTCCTCGTAGGGCACGCCGAGCAGTTCGCTGATGACCAGGGAGGGGACCGGCAGCGAGAGGGTGCTGACGATGTCGCCCGGCTTCGGGCCCGCCAGCAGGGCGTCGATGTGGTCGTCGGTGATCTTCTGTACGGCCGGACGCAGCGCTTCAACTCGCTTGAACGTGAACGGTTTGGACAGCATCCGGCGAAAGCGGGTGTGCTCTTCGGCGTCCGAGGTGAACACCGAGCGGGGGCGCTTGTGCACGGTGGCCAGCATGCCTTCGTTCCAGTGCGGATAGCCGGGCAACCGGTCGTCGACGCTGGTTCGGGAATCGGTGAACAGCGCGCGTATCACCTCGTAGCCGTGGATGAGCCAGGGAGTGCTGCCATCCCAGATCCCTACCCTGCTCAGCTGCCTGTCGGCGTTGAGCGCCAACGCCTTTGGCGGCGGGGCGAACGGGCAGCCGGGCGCCCGCGTCATCGGAAACTCCGGGGTATCGGTGGCGGTGGATCCTTGTGTCATCGTGCTCCTCGGCTGTTGGCCTGCGCGATGGTCTGTTCCGGTGGGCCGCCGGCCGCCTCCACGTGGACCGGCGCGCGCCACAGGCCGACGATCGCGTCGATCAGCCCTTCGCCGGCCACCGGCCACGCCGAACGCGACCGCGGTCCGTGCTCGGCGAGCGCGCCTTCGTGTTCCGCGCAGGTGTGCATGAGCAGGTTGCGCACCATGACCATCCGTTCCGCGCGCACGCGCTTGGGCAGCTCCGGCAGGCAGCGGTTGATGCCGTCGAGGGTGCGAACCAGCAACGGCGACGCCAGCGCGTCCTTGGTGACCACGTGGCGGTATGTCGGATCGGCCATGGCCTGCGCGGCGAACCTGGCGTACCAGGTGGGGGCGCCCAGGGCGCAAAGATGATCGGTCAGCGGGCGCACCAGGGCGCCCACCCAGTCCCGTAGCTCCGTGGAATCGCCGACGGCGGCCAACATCTGGGCGCGCAGCCCCTCGATCGGCTCGCGATGCTTGCTCTCGATCGCGCGGAGCAGGTCGACCCTGGTGCCGAAGTGGTAACACGCCGCCGCGTTGTTGCCCTGCCCGGCCGCCTCGCTGATCTGCCGGTTCGACACGGCGTACATCCCACGTTCGGCGAAGAGCACTTCGGCGGCCGACAGGATGGCCTCCCGGGTGCCCGTCGACCGGTGGGAGCCGGCGGCCCGCTCGGCAGTCATCGGCCCAGTGAACACCGCGCGCCCGGTTAAATCAAGCAGTTTATTTACGTACGAATCGATCGGATTCGATCGACCGCCGAAAGGCCGGTTGGTCAATGACATTTCATCGTCCCGATGCCCCGATCCCGCGCGCGGGGAATACAGTCATCTGATGAATCCGCTGCGGCGGTGGGCCCGAAACCCGACGGCCTACCGCTTGCTGATCCTCAACGGTCACCGGATCGTGGAGTGGCTCGAAGCCGTGCTTCGCTTCCTGACCAGCGGTCGGCTCGGCGTGCTGGA
The DNA here is from genome assembly GCF_035617725.1 of Mycobacterium sp. 94-17. NCBI lineage: Bacteria > Bacillati > Actinomycetota > Actinomycetes > Mycobacteriales > Mycobacteriaceae > Mycobacterium > Mycobacterium sp. 94-17. Next base: position 4,956 of record NZ_JAPIYN010000021.1, on the reverse strand, counting down.
CCTGGCCGGCCTTCCCAACGTGCGGATCACCATCTCGGGCCGCAAGACGGGGCTCGCCCGCAGCGCGACCGTGCAGTATGTCCCCTTTCGCGAGGGCCTGCTGTTGGTCGGATCGAACTGGGGTCGCCCGCGCCACCCGTCCTGGTCGGCGAATCTCAAAGCGGCGCAACGGGTCACGGTGCGCCGGCGCGGCCACCGGTTCGTGGCGACGGTGCGGCTGCTCGACGGCGCGCAGCGTGACGAAGCCTGGGCCACCGCGCTTGAGTGCTGGCCGAATTATCGGATCGCCCAGGAACGCGCCGGCGGGCGCCGGTTTCGGCTCTTTCTTCTCACGCCGACCGCGTGAGTCAGGCCGCTATCGCGGCGCCCATACCGATTGCGCGCCTGCATCACCCACGCGATAGGTCTGGACCATCGACGAAATCCCCACCGCCAGTACCAAGATCGCGACGATCAGCCGCGTGGCGACGCGGCTCGCACCGGACCGGCGTTCGATCAGCCCGACCACGGCCAGCACGATGGCAGCAGCCAGCAGCGCGGCGCAGAAGTAGGTCATCAGGCTGCCCCGCTCGGCGTGTGCGGTCAGGATCGGGCTGGGATTCTTCTGCTGGTCGTAGAGCCATCCGCCGGCGTTGATGGTGATCGGTGTCAACACCATGGACACCGCCGCCAGGATCAGCGTGAGCCACACCAGCTGCCCGCGCCGCGCCGCCGGCCATAACCCGCACACGATTTCCAGCAGGGCGGTCAGCGGTACCAACACCACCACGAGGTGCACCAGCAGGGCGTGAGCCGGCATGCCGTTGATGACATTCATCGCGTGCCCCGATGGTGGCGGCGCACGGCCTAGCCGCCGAGCCCCTTCTTGATGGCCGTGTCTTGCTTCTGGCCGACATCGTTGACGAATTCCGGCGGGGCCAGGGTATCGGTGGGGCCGTCGAATTCCAGCGTGGCGAATGCCTTTCCCTCGGTGAAGAGCAGGACCACCACACCCTTGCTCTTGTCCGGGGCGTTGCCCATCAACATCGTTCCGCCACTGCCGATGTTCGACGATTGCGTGGTGGGTTCCTTGACCACCTGGCCCTGCTGGCCCTTCGCGGCGTTCAGCGCCTTCGTGGCGGCGTCGGCGTCGTCGTAGACCTGGATGGTCACCTTGATGACGTGGCTGCCGTCGTCGTCCTTGAAGGTGGTCGCCACGCCCGGCTGGCCGTTGGGATTGTCGGTCGGGGGTGCGGCGGTGAAAGTGACGCCCGGGGGCGCGGTGATGTCGCTGGGCTGGATGAGCAGCTTGGCGTATTCGTTGGGCTGCGCCGGCGCGGCCGCCGCGGAACTGGTGGCGCCGGATACCGAGGTGGACGATGCCGGCTTCGACGGTGACGGTTGCGTCTTGTTACCGCAGCCGGCCACCGACACCGTGAGCGCCGTCGTGGCCGCGACACCCGCGATCACCATCCGTGACATCCTCATCGCAATCCAGCTCCCTTCCAGGTAGTCCTGGCGACAAAGGCGGGTCGTTCCAGTCGCACGCCTTTTCCAGTCGCACAGTACAGGGCTGCGCGGCAGGGCCTGCCGCGCAGCGTCCGGGGGAGCCGGCCGCCTACTCGAGGCGATCGCGCAGGCTGCTCAGCGTGTTCGCCAGGATGCGGGATACCTGCATCTGCGACACGCCGATCCGCTCCGCGATCTGGCTCTGCGTCATGGATTCGAAGAACCGCATGCGCAGGACGTCGCGCTCCCGCTGCGGCAGGGTTGCAAGCAGCACCCGCAGCGCTTCACGGTTGGTGATGTGGTCGATCTGCGGATCGATGCCGCCGACCGAGTCGGCCACCGAGCGGGGCGTTCCCGAACCGTCGCTGCCGAGCGGTGCGTCCAGGGAGTCCAGCCGATAGGCATCGCCCGCGATGAGGCATTCCACGATCTCCTCGTGGGGCACATCGAGCACGTGGGACAGCTCGGCCGCGGTGGGGGCCCGCCCCAACTGCTGGGACAGCTCCGCGGTCGTCCGGCTGATCTGCACGTGCAGCTCACGCAGGCGCCGCGGCACCCGCATTCCCCAGCTGAAATCGCGGAAGTAACGCCGGACCTCGCCCATCATGGTGGGCACGGCGAACCCGATGAAGCTGGGACCCTTCGCGGGGTCGAATCGGTTGACGGCGTTCATCAGCCCCAGTCGCGCGACCTGAATCAGGTCGTCGAGGCCTTCGCCGCGGCGGGCGAAGTGGCTGGCCACATGGTCGGCCAGCGGCAGGCATCGGGACACGATGCGTTCGCGCTGGTGAGCATACTCGTGCGACTCGGCGGGCAACCGCTGCAGCACCATGAACATCTCGACGACGTCGTCGTAGGAATCGTCGGATTTTCTGGTGGGCGGCGCGGCCGGAGCCGGACGAGTTGCGGAAATGACTCGGGTCATCGGCTTGCGCATCCCGTATCGACACGATCAAGCGGGTAAACGGTTGCGCGAGAACAAGTTTGCATGCTGACTCCTAGAGCCGTGCGCAGTAGGGAGTAGCAGCTATGCTCACTCCGGGCCACTGCATCTCGATCCGCCGGACGGGCCGTTGCCGGGCGCACGGCAACCGGGGGATGACGGGGAGCTGATTCGCCGGAGCCACACCAAGCTCAGCAGCCGTGCGGCTGACTGGACCGCTTTTAGCTAAACGGCGACACATCCATTGCGGACTTCATTGGAGACTATACGCCCACTCGCCCTATCGGGTGACGGATCCGAACACAAAGTCCGCAGAAGCTCTTAACAGTTTCCACAGTGTACGAACGTGACCAGCAAAGCCGGCGCCGGGCGCCGAGTAATGTGCCCAAAGTGCGCGGTTGCCTATGGAACTGCGGGGTTGGCGGGGTTCGCGGTGGCTGACGGCAGCGCGGGCGGTGCCGAGCGCAAACCGCCGTGCCGGAGAGCCGGGTGGGTGATGCCGTCGCAACCCGCCGGTTCTCATTTCGGACCGGGCTGGGTACTGTTCGCCTCATGTTACTGACCTCGATCGGCAGTCCCTGCCACCGGCGACGAGAGCAATTCGCGCGCAACGCTTTACGTAGCCCGCGGCGCCGACCCGGCGAGAGCGAGCGGTGAGCGGGACGGAGTTCGCGCTAAAGGGGCGCGGCGTGGTGGTGTCGGGCGGCAGCCGTGGAGTCGGACGAGCGGTCGCCGAGCTGCTGGCCGGCCTGGGCGCGGGTGTGGTGGTCAACGGGCGTGACGAACACGCCGTGCAGGAGACCGTGGCGGGAATCACCGCGTCGGGCGGGCGGGTCGCCGCCGTAGTCGGAGCCGCGGACGACGAACGCGTCGCCCGCTCGCTCATCGACGCATGCCTGAGTGCATTCGGGCGGTTGGACACCCTGATCAACTGCGCGGGCATCGCCGAACCGCCGGGCTCGTCGATCCTGACGATCTCGCCGGAACAGTTCGACCACCTGATCAGCGGCCACCTCGGCACGGCCTTCCACACCTGCCGGGTGGCCGCGCCCGTGCTGGCCGCACAGGGGCGCGGGGCCATCGTCAACACCAGCTCGGTGGCGTTCCTGGGCGACTACGGCGGCACGGGATATCCGGCCGGCAAGGGCGCCGTCAACGGCCTGACGATGGCCATCGCCGCCGAGCTGAAGCCTTACGGCGTGCGGGCCAACGTGGTGTGCCCCGGCGCCAGGACACGGCTGTCGTCCGGCCCCGACTACGAACGACACATCGAAGACCTGCACCGGCGCGGCCTCCTCGACGAGACGACCATGCGGGCATCACTCGACAGCGCCCCGCCCGAGTTCGTCGCGCCGGTCTACGCCTATCTCGCCAGCGAGCTCTCGCGTGACGTGACCGGCCAGATCTTCGTGGCCGCGGGCGGATTCGTGGGGCGCTTCGACCGCCAGACCCCGCAGTTGCTGGGCTACCGCGACCACCACCAGGCCGGGCCGTGGTCGGTGCGCGACGTGCACACCATGATCGGCGGCGCGCAGTAGCGGAGCGACGCGGGCGCCCGATGCCGAACCCACCACCTCGCAGGGTGTGCGCGCCCCTACGGACACAACGACGAATATGCATGGCCTGGAGAGCAGGCGGGGTGACATCCGGGGTGTCGGCGGGCAATCACTTTCAGGCCACCGAGGCGCCCAGGATGAGGTTGACCGCCTCGTCGAGCTGTCCCGAGATCTCGGCGAAGCTGACGAAGCGGGCCGTCATCAGCGCGCCCGAAAACGTCATCTGCAGCGTGGATTTCACGGCCCGGGGCCAACCCGGACCGAGCGCGGCCCCGATCCGCCTGGCCACTTCTTCGCCGATCTCTTCCCGCAGCGGCGCGACCGCCGGATCGTCGGCCATCAGGGCCGCGCCGCAGGCCACGGTCAACTCGGGCTCGTCGGCGACGACAACGGCCATGTCGCGCAGGGTGGCGCTGACCCGGGTCTTGGTGGTGTCGTTGACGTCGTTGCGCAGGGGCAGGTCGCGCAGGAAACGTAGATACACCGCCGCGACCAGTGCGCTTTTCGACGGAAAGTAGGTGTAGGCGCTGGCCGGCGACACACCGGCGCGCGTGGCCACCGCGCGCATCGTCAGCGTCGCGTACGAGGATTCCCGCAGCTCCGCCAGGCCGGCATCGAGGACCTTGCGGATCGTCTGCCCGGGCCTCCGGTCTGACCGGCGGCCCACGCCGGCGGCGCTTCCGGAAACGACCGGGGGCGGCGCATCGCTAGACACTCGTCCAGTGTAGGAACGAGGCCTGCCCCCAACAAACATCCACCCGCCGTGTCGGCTGACCCGATTGCTGGCCCTTTGCCGGCAATGCACCACCGGCCGCGCGGCGAGGGCGGCGGATTGCAGACTGGTGTCTAGAACAACGCGGGTCGCCACCCGCGCAGGTGGTTCTAGAGTGGCGCTCAGTGTCAGGGTGATGTTGCCGCTTGTTGCGGTGGTTGGATCCTGATCACCTGATGTCTGGCTCATAGAGTCGG